>NZ_LWLN01000001.1:3115838-3473758 GCF_001953745.1 Natrinema saccharevitans | reverse complement strand
ATGGTCGCCAGTGCGCCCTCGTACTCGTCGGTCGGTGTCGCCGATATCGTGGGCGCGCCACAGAGCCCGATCCCGTCCTGTACGACGACGTAGCCGCCGACGATCGCCAGCGGCAGCCCCACCGCGATCAGGACGACGCCGAAAAAGGGCGCGGCGTAGGTCAACACCAGCGACTCCGAGGCCGCCGTGGGCTCGAGCGGCCCCGTCTCGTCGGTAGCCGGAGGCTCCGGTCCACTGCCCGTCGACTCGTCGTCCGAACTCATCCGTCGTCCCCCGTCGACGGACGGCGCTGGCGGCCGCCCAGAACGGCGATCGTCCCGGCCAGCCCCAGCCCGTAGATCCAGTGAGCGACGATCACGAACAGGACGTACGTCACCAGCTCGAGTCCCGACTGGCCGGTGTAAAACGCCAGGGCGAACCCCGAGGCGATGACCGTCGCGTACCACAGCCCCGTCACCAGCGTCAACTCGCCGGGCAGGTACTCGCCCAAGGAGAGAAAGAGCAGGGGCCAGACCGTCATCCCACCGGCGAGAAACAGGCCGTAGCCGAGCGCGAGGTTCGCCGGCAGCCCGACGAACGTCGCCAGCGTTGCGAACGCCTCGAGATCGAACGCCCCCAAGGCTACCGCGACGAGGAGGACGACCGTCAACGCTATCGTGCCGACGAAGCCGCCGGCCGCACCCGTCCCGGCGTCGCTTGCCACCCGCTTTGCCACCGGGACGATCCGACCGTACAGCGACGGTGGACGCTCCCCCTGCGCGGGGACGTACGACGGCCGGACCTCCTCGGGTTCGCTGGGCGGGATGCCGCGCTCGCGCTCGAGGCGATCCTCGAACCACTGCCACTCGGGAGTGAACTGCTCGGTCGCTTTCAGTTCCCACGGGTCCGCCGTCTCGACGGGCGTTCCCTGGAAGTACGACCAGAGCATGTTGTATAGCCACATGAGGACGCTGATTCCGATGATGAACGCCCCGACGGTCGCGACGACCTGCAGCCCCGAATAGCTCGGCGGATAGGTCGCGTAGCGTCGGGGCAACTCGAGGAAGCCAAGCGCCATCAGTGTCATGAACGTGACCCGCGGAGCCGACGACCAAAAGCGACGACTGGAAGATCGCGAGCCGCCGGTCGTACATCCGGCCGGTGAGCAGGGGATACCAGTAGTAGCTTGCGGCGAACATCATGAGCGGGATGATCCCCATGAGGATGAGATGGAAGTGACCGACGACGTAGTAGTAGGTGCCGTGATAGACCACGTCGATCGGGATCACAGCGAGGAAGATGCCAGTGACGCCGCCGACGATGAATAGCCCGATCGAGCCGACACAGAGGATCGTGGGTGCTGCCAGTCTGACGTCACCGTTCCACATCGTCGTGATCCAGTTGAAGACCTTGATCGCGCTGGGGACGGCGATGGCGATCGACGTCGCCATGAAACTCGCCCGGACTCGAGGGTCGACGCCGGTGACGAACATGTGGTGTGCCCAGACGCCGAACGAGAGGACGCCGATAGCGATCGTCGAGTAGACGATGAACTTGAACCCGAACAGTTTTCGCCCGACGAACTTCGGCAAGATCAGACTCATCAGCCCGGTCGCCGGGAGGAAGATGATGTACACCTCCGGATGACCCCAGAACCAGAATAGGTGCTGCCAGAGGATCGGTCCCCCGCCCTCGACCGCGAAGAACGTCGTCCCGAGGTTGCGATCGAACAGCAACATGAGCAATGCGGTGCCAAGCAGCGGGAACGCGAAGATGATGATCGCGCTCGTAACGAGAATGTTCCACGAAAAGATATCGAGGTTCGCCCACCCGATCGACTCGTCGCGCTCGTAGACGACCGTCGTGATGAAGTTGAGCGCGCCGATCGTGGTCGCGATCCCGCTCAGGTGCAGCCCCAACAGGAGGAAGTTCGTCTGCGGATTCGGTGCCAGCGACAGGGGCGGATACACCGTCCACCCGATCGCCGGCTCCTTGAACGCGAGCAAGACCGACAGTCGGTCCGCCGGGACCACGACCGCAAGTATCGCTCCCGTGACCTCGGCGATGATGCCGAACCGAGCGAGCAACAACGACGGCGGTAACAGCCAGAACCCGACGGCGTTGAGCCGCGGAAACGCCATGTCGTCGGCCCCGATCAACAGCGGCAGGAAGTAGTTCCCGATCCCGAAGAACACCGGCGTCACGAAGAAGATCAACATCGTGAGCCCGTGCATCGTGAACAGCTCGTTGTACGTCCCCTCCGTCCAGAGCGTCGCCTCGGGCGTCAGCAGATGCGTCCGGATCATCATCCCGTCGATCCCGCCCCAGATCGCCGCGACGGTCCCGAACGCGATGTAAAGCAGCCCGATCTCACGATGGTTCGTCGTCGTCGTCCACCGAACGGCCGCCGCCTTCGCGTCGGCCAGCGAAAGCCGTCGCCGCCGCTCCCGAGCGTACCCGCCGTCCGTCGATGGCTCCGCTCGCCACCGCCGGGCGAGCGCGACCGTCAAGAGACAGCCGACGAGGACGAGCCCGAACAGCGAGACTTCGGCGAGCGCGCGGTTCATCGCCGCCGGTCACCCCCGATCGCTCGAGCGCGTCGCTCTCGGCCGCACATGGCGATGGGCTCACCATCGGCTCAAATAAATATGGCCCGGCGTTTCCCTGACTGTCACCGCCCGTGACACGCCGTTTGGGAGTATCCGCTGCTTACGACCACCCCACGCTCGTGACAGTTCACCGAATCACGAAGGCCGTATATTCCGCCGGTCGTCGAATCCCCGCCCATGGGTCACCGTCGACGCACGCTCGCCGCGCTCGTCGTCGCGGCGCTCTCGGCGCTTCTCGCGATCGGTCCGGTCGCCGCTCAGTCCGAAAACAGCGACCTCATCGACGGCCTCGAGTATCAACTACTCTATGTCGCCCTGCCGCTCACTCTCTTCGTCCTCCTGATCCTCGTCTACGCGGCCGTCAAGTTTCCACGACAACGACGACCCCGAACCGACCACCGAGGACCCCGCCCTCGAGATCACCTGGACCGTCGCGACCGCGCTCATCCTCCTGTTCGTCGGCCTCTCGGGCTACAGCGTCCTCGTCAACCCCTACGTCTCCCCCTCGCAGGCCCTCGAGGGCGAAGACACCAGCCAGGAGGGGTTCGACTCGTTCGCGGACCTCCCCGAAAACGACGACGAGGAGATCCACGTCCGGGGCTACCAGTGGGAGTGGCAGGCCACCTACCCAGAGGCAAACGTCACGACCGAGTCCGAAATCGTGATCCCCGCCGACGAGGACGTCACGTTCTGGCTCACCAGCGACGACGTCATCCACTCGCTTTTCGTCCCCGATCTGGGCGTCAAACAGGACGCCTTCCCGGGAGACTACACTCGCGCCCGCACGATCGTCTCCGAACCCGGCCGTTACGACGCCGTCTGTGCCGAGTTCTGCGGGGCTGGCCACTCCCGAATGGACGGCTCCATCGTCGTCGTCGAGCGTGACACCTACGATCAGTGGCTCGCGGAGAACGAGGGTACTGTCACGGCTGCGCCCGATCCCGACTGAGACTCTCTTCGTGTGGGGGACCGAGCTACAAGAGTTAAACGGCCCACGCGCATAGGTCCGGTGCGTGCCTTCAGTCCCCGTCAGAGCAGACCCGTTTCGGGTGCGATGACAGCACGGCGAACCCGGGCACGCGACATCCGTCTACTGGAGGACTCCTCGAGTCCTTCCGCCCGGCACGAGGGTTAGCCAGCCGACGCGGCACGCCGCCACGGGATGAGGCTGGACGTTAGTGTTCCGGGCGACATTTTACTGCGACTGAGAGACCTCTCTACGAATTCTACTGGAAAGAACGACCACGTGAGCGGGCGGGAATGGGGTTTTCTCGGACGCCCATCCCAAGAGATAGCGTCACTATTCGATTATAGCGGCGATCGAAGAGCGGAATCCAGACTCAGCTCCGTATAAATACAGAAAACCCCGACAACCACTGGAGTGCAGTGGCTGTTCGGGGCTGAAAGTGAAAGTGAGTATGAATGGAGGCGGCGAATCGGGGTTCCCAGAGGGTCGCCCACTCCAGTACTGACCGAAACGCAGGCGGCGAGCTTATCTTCCGTGTTCGGGATGGGTACGGGAGGCACCTCGCCGCTATGGCCGCCGTAACGCCGACTCACGGAATCGAACCGTGATCATTCCAATATCGGTGGTGTGTCAAGACCGAGTGTACGTGTAGTCCAGTTTGCGTCCGGACCCGTTCGCGCGTCACGGATCCAATGCGATGTAGTATGAGTGTGTGGCTTGGCCGATTAGTTCTCGCGGGCTCAACACCTCGTTGCCTTGGTGCGTACACCCCGAGTCTATCGATCTCGTCTTCTACGAGTGGCCTCCGTGGTATCTCTTTTTCAGGTGGGTTTCGAGCTTAGATGCGTTCAGCTCTTACCCCGTGGTGCGTCGCTGCCCAGCGCGTGCCCTTTCGGACAGCTGGTACACGAGTGGCACCCAATCGTAGTTCCTCTCGTACTATACGATCGTTCCCGTCAGATACCGTTACACCCCCAATAGATAGCAGCCGACCTGTCTCACGACGGTCTAAACCCAGCTCACGACCTCCTTTAATAGGCGAACAACCTCACCCTTGCCCGCTTCTGCACGGGCAGGATGGAGGGAACCGACATCGAGGTAGCAAGCCACCCGGTCGATATGTGCTCTTGCGGGTGACGACTCTGTTATCCCTAAGGTAGCTTTTCTGTCAGCAATTGGCCGCATCAAGCAGCCTAATTGGTTCGCTAGACCACGCTTTCGCGTCAGCGTCCGTCGTTGTGCCGGACACTGTCAGACTTCCGTTTGCTCTTGCGCGCTCTGTTCCGCGTCTCCGACGCGGATGAGGAAATCTTGGGGCGCGCCCGATATCTTTTCAGGCGCGTACCGCCCCAGTCAAACTGCCCGGCTACCAGTGTCCTCCGCCAGGAGTGAGAGTCGCAGTCACCATCGGGTAGTATTTCAATGCTGGCTCGGTGGCCCGCTAGCGCGGGTACCTGTGTACCGCCTCCTACCTATGCTGCACAATGGCGACCACGTCTCAGTGACAGCCTGCAGTAAAGCTCTATAGGGTCTTCGCTTCCCCTTGGGGGTCTCCAGACTCCGCACTGGAACGTACAGTTCACCGGGCCCAACGTTGGGACAGTGGCGCTCTCGTTGATCCATTCATGCAAGCCGCTACTGAAGCGGCAAGGTACTACGCTACCTTAAGAGGGTCATAGTTACCCCCGCCGTTAACAGGTCCTTCGTCCCCTTGTACGGGGTGTTCAGATACCTGCACTGGGCAGGATTCAGTGACCGTACGAGTCCTTGCGGATTTGCGGTCACCTATGTTGTTACTAGACAGTCGGAGCGCCCGAGTCACTGCGACCTGCCCCATTGCAGGGCAGGCATCCCTTATTGCGAACGTACGGGACTAACTTGCCGAATTCCCTAACGTCGGTTGCTCCCGACAGACCTTGGCTTTCGCCGCCACGAGTACCTGTGTCGGATCTCGGTACGGACAGTGTGTTCGCCTTTTCACGGGCTCTAGGTTGACCTCTTGCGCTATCCTACCATTCGGTCGCTTCGTGCCATTACGGCTTCCACGAACTTCGATAGTTCGACCGGGCGAAAGCCCGGCAGAGGCGGCCCCAAAGCGTTGGCTTTGAGTACACACTGGCATAGGAATATTAACCTATTTCCCTGTTGTCAGCTTCGACTTACGGGCTGACTTAGGACCGGCTAACCCTCAGCTGATCAGCATTGCTGAGGAACCCTTACTCGTTCGGCCGTCGGGGTTTAACCCGACTAACGCTGCTACTATGACCAGGATTTTCGTTACTGAACGGTCCACACGACTTCTCAGCCGTGCTTCCACCCGAACAGAACGCCAACCTACGAGATCACCAGTCTAAGTGGTGCTGCTAGGTCTCGGTGGTAGACTTGAGCCCCGATCATTTTGGGCGCCTCAAACCTCGGCCGGTAAGCTGTTACGCTTTTCTTAGAGGGTAGCTGCTTCTAAGCTCACCTCCCGGCTGTCTAGGGCTTGAGACCACCTTCGATCGCACTTAGTCTACACTTGGGGACCTTAACCCAGCTCTGGGTTGTCTCCCTCACGGTACACAGGCTTACCCCGTGCACCGGACTCCCTGCGTCGAGCGGCGTTCGTAGGTTCGGAGTTGGACAGGGGGGCACACTCCTCTCGGAGTGCGGTCCCCCAATCCGTCGCTCTACCCCACGAACTACCTCGGCAGAGGTGATGCTTCGACATCTTTCGGTTGGAACCAGCTGTTTCCGGACTCGATGGGCCTTTCACCCCTAGACGTAGGTCACGAGAGGGTATTGTAGGACACCAACTCTAACAGGCCTCCACGTGCCTTTCGGCACGCTTCGCCTTGCCCACGCCTAGATCGTCCGGTTTCGGGTCGTGCCCGTTTGACTCCCCGCGCTTGAACACGGCGGCCCTCGTGCAACGCACTGCGGCCATGTCGGTTTCCCTTCGCCTTCCCCGATGATCGGGTTAGACTCGTCAAACAGGCACACTCCCTGGTTCGTTTTTCAAAACGTACGACAGAACACCGGCTTCCCAAACTTCTTACTACAGGTTCGCACCTGATTCATTTTCGTCCGGGACCTTTGTGTGCCCTGTCGCTCCATCGCCAACTGATTTTCACGCCCTATTGCACCTCCCTTCGTGGGGTGCTTTTCAGCGTTCGCTCACGCTACTTGTTCGCTATCGGTCTTGAGGAGTGTTTAGTCTTCGCGGTCGATGCCCGCGATATTCACGAGGGATATCCAACCCCCGATACTCTGGAACTGACTCGTTCCTTACTTGCCGACGGTACGGGACTGTCACCCTGTCTCGTGCTCTATTCCAAGAGACTTCGCGTCGCCGTTCGGGAAGTGATCGTCAGTCCGACACCACATTGCCCGTGAGGGCTTCGGTTTGGACTGTGTCGCGTTCTTTCGCCAATACTAACGACATCGCGTTTGCTTTCTTTTCCTGTCGGTACTAAGATGTTTCAATTCCCGACGTTCCCCATTGCGCGAAGCAATTGCGGTGGGGGATTCCCATTCGGAGATCCTATGTTCTTCGCCTCCGTGCGGCTCCCATAGGCTTATCGCAGCTTGGCACGTCCTTCGTCAGCTCTCAAGCCGAGCGATCCCACCAGCTGGCACAGTAGCCACGTTCATCGGATCGGCGTTTGCGACAGAGTCGCAACATCGTGACCCGGGGAACGGGTCCAGTGGACGCCTGGACTACACGTACACACGGTCTCATCTGCACGCCGGTAGACGGCCGGCCTGCATTGACCCTTCCCACCCACGCTTGCGCGGGGTGGTGCATCGGTTCGTTCGGATTAGACCGAAATCGTCTGCCCCACTTAAGGGGCACGATTCGGTCCAACCCGAGCCATGGACCCACAGGGATTCGAACCCTGGGCATCCTCCTTGCAAAGGAGGCACTCTACCACTGAGCTATGGGCCCACGTCCGCCACAAAGGCGGACAGCGGGAGTAGGTGTTAGCCTTGGTAGTTCAAAGGTGCCCGATCGGCCACGACGTGGGTCGATCGAACGTGGACTGCGTGGCGCTACGCGCCACGACTTTTGGGCCGGGGCGACGCCCCGGTCCCGGTCTGTGGAGGTGATCCAGCCGCAGATTCCCCTACGGCTACCTTGTTACGACTTAAGCCCCCTTGCGGAGCCCAGATTCGACCGGCGTTGCGTCGGCCTCATCCGGACCCCACTCGGGTGCTTTGACGGGCGGTGTGTGCAAGGAGCAGGGACGTATTCACCGCGCCCTTCTGAGGCGCGATTACTACCGAATCCAGCTTCATGAGGGCGAGTTTCAGCCCTCAATCCGAACTACGACCGAGTTTCGGAGATTAGCGCCCCCTCTCGGGGTTGCATCCCACTGTCTCGGCCATTGTAGCCCGCGTGTCGCCCAGCACATTCGGGGCATACTGACCTACCGTTGCCCGTTCCTTCCTCCAGTTTGGCACTGGCAGTCCTCCTAATGTACCCAACCACCGCTAGGTGTTGCTGGCAATTAGGAGTGCGGGTCTCGCTCGTTGCCTGACTTAACAGGACGCCTCACGGTACGAGCTGACGGCGGCCATGCACCTCCTCTCAATGGCTCCGGTAAGGTCATCAACCTGACCTTCACTGCACATTGTCGATGCTGGTGAGATGTCCGGCGTTGAGTCCAATTAAACCGCAGGCTCCTCCGGTTGTAGTGCTCCCCCGCCAATTCCTTTAAGTTTCATCCTTGCGGACGTACTTCCCAGGCGGTCTGCTTCGCGGCTTCCCTGCGGCACAGCACAGGCTCGTAGCCTGTGCCACACCTAGCAGACATCGTTTACAGCTCGGACTACCCGGGTATCTAATCCGGTTCGTGACCCGAGCTTTCGTCCCTCACCGTCGGATCCGTCTTCCAGAGGCGCTTTCGCCACCGGTGGTCCGTCCAGGATTACGGGATTTCACTCCTACCCCGGACGTACCCCTCTGGTCTTCCGGTCCCAAGCCGTGCAGTTTCCACCGGACGCCCGCGCGTTGAGCGCGCGGATTTCCCGATGGACTTGCACGGCCAGCTACGGACGCTTTAGGCCCAATAATAGCGGTCATCACTCGTGCTGCCGGTATTACCGCGGCGGCTGGCACCGGTCTTGCCCAGCACTTATTCCGCGACCTCCTTACGGTCGCAAAAAGCGAGGACTATATGCCCTCGCACTTGGAGTCCCCCTATCGCACTCGCGTGCAGTGTAAAGGTTTCGCGCCTGCTGCGCCCCGTAGGGCCCGGTATCTTGTCTCAGATACCGTCTCCGGGCTCTTGCTCTCACAACCCGTACCGATTATGGGCACGGTGGGCCGTTACCCCACCGTCTACCTAATCGGCCGCAGCCACATCCTATGGCGCCGGAGCGTTTCGGATTCACACCACTCCAGGTCGTGAATCGTATCCCGAATTAGCCTCAGTTTCCCGAGGTTATTCGGATCCATAGGGTAGTTTGGCCACGTGTTACTGAGCTATCTGCTACGAGTCTGAACTCGTGCAACTAGCATGGCTAAATCGGACTCCAATAGCAATGACCTCCGGCAGGATCAACCGGAATGCTATTTGATCTCCCCAGTTGGGGAGGGTCTGTTGGCGGTGAATGTTGGTACACACTCACACATGGGTCCACGTTCGCTGACGCCGGTCGTGTGACCGATCGGGCGTCACCGAACTACCAAGGCTAACATCAGATCCCATCTGTACGGCGGACCGCAGGGGTGGAATCCTCATTTCCTTCGGACGTATTCGTACACCGTCTGGGGTACATAACCCCTTCGGGTTCGAACTATCCGAGATGACGGACCGAGTTGAACGGCCCGTCGATCACGTCGTCTTTTGCATTCACATCCGAATGCCCTCGAGCATATAAGGGCGTCGGATCGCACCCGCACCGGAAAACACGGCCGGCGAGGGGTGTACGATCACGACTGAACGCCCGGACACGTATAAGGGCCCCGGACTGTCACGGCCGGTTCCCGGACGTGACCACGTCCTCGGTGGAGCCCTCGAGTGTCAATAAGGCCGTCGGAACGAACCGACGAAATTCGAGAGCAGATGTGCAGTTCCTCCGTGCCGGGTGACGGCCGAAGGACGCGACGGCGAGCGCCGCGTTGTTCGCATTACAATCGAGTGCCCGGGAGGTACATAAGGCCGTCGAACGATCCTCGCATCGAATCCCGATACCATAGCACGATTTTCCACGAGAACGGCCGTCGTGTTACTACTAAAACACCCCTGGCTCGAGCAGCGCGATAATCGGTCGCGAGAATGTCACGCGGGCGGAGGTCGGCCGGTCATCCCACCCTCGTAGGGAGTCGGGCCGGATGATACCCGCGTGCGTCGTCGTCGGGCGTGGACGCGCAAGAAGGCTTCGTGTCACCGACCGCTGACGGCCGTTCGTGTCAATCAGTACGGGCGGTCGGCTCGGGCGAGTGCGAGCCGCATCGATGCCGATAAACCACGTGCGTCGTAAGGTAGGGACGAATGGTCCGGGACCCGTTCGCTTCGGAGTCGACGCCGTCCGCGGAGGAGATCTGCTCTGCGCTGGACGATCCCGACTGCCGCGAGATAATCCGCAACCTCGAGGAACCCATGACTGCGTCGGAACTCACGAAGCGGTGTGAGATCCCGCAGTCGACGCTGTACCGGAAACTCGAGTTACTGACCGAGGCGACACTGCTCGAGGAGTCGACCGAGATTCGACAGGACGGCCACCACGCAAGCAAGTACTCGGTCGCGTTCGACGAGATCACGCTGGGGCTGGACGAGAAGCGGCAGCTGACGATCGAGATCGAGCGGCCGACCCGGACAGCCGACGAGCGACTCGCGGAGCTGTGGTCGGAGGTGCGAAAGGAAACATGAACCCGTTTCCTGCCGGTCCGACGGAAACGATGCTCGCGCTGGCGGTCGTGAAGACGCTCGTCCTCGTGGTCGGAAGCGTCATCACGTACTTCGCCTTCAAGGCCTATCGACGGACGCGCCAGCCGGCGCTTGGCTATCTCGCAGCCGGGTTCGGGATCGTGACGCTCGGGTTCGTTCTGGCCGGCATGCTGTACGAGGTGCTCGGTGTCGCGCTCGTGACGGGAATCTTGCTCGAGAGCCTGCTCGTGTTGATCGGCTTTCTCGTGATCGCGTACTCGATGTACGCACAGTGAGCGGTCGCCGTGCAACGGTTGCGGACGTAACGGATGGTTGTGGAGTTCTCGTCTCGGTACCGCGCTCGAGGCGCGTTTCGCTATCGCAGCGGCACGGAGATGCCACGCCGTTCCTGACCGACTTACTCGGGACTGGTCCGTGATTCGCCGGTAGCAACCTCCGGTTCAGCGCGCGCCGGCGTAGCGTTGAGCGGCTACCTCGGTCAGGTCGTCCGTTCGATGGCCGGCGTCACCGATTCAGCGTGTGAATCGCGTGCCCGAGCGCGTTCTCGGCGGCCTCCATCACGGACTCCGAGAGGGTGGGGTGGGTATGGACCGTCGCGGCGACGTCCTCGAGGGTCGCGCCGAGTTCGATCGCGAGGCCGAGTTCGGCGATCAGTTCCGAGGCTTCGGGGCCGACGATCGAAGCCCCGAGCAGGTAGCCGGCGTCCTCGTCGGCGACGATTTTGACGAACCCATCGCTCTCGCCGGTCGTCAGCGCGCGGCCGCTGGCCCGGAACGGGAACTGGCCGGTGACGGGCTCGAAGCCGGCCTCGGCGGCCTCGGACTCGGTCATTCCGACGGTCCCGATCTCGGGATCGGTGAAGACGGCGGCGGGCATGGCCTGATAGTCGATCGCGGCGGGTTCGCCGGCGATAACTTCGGCGGCGACCTTGCCCTCCGCGCTGCCCTTGTGGGCGAGCATCGGTTCGCCGGCGACGTCGCCAACGGCGAAGATATGGTCGATATTCGTGCGCGCGCGGGAATCGGTTTCGACGAACCCGTCGTCGTCGGTCTCGACGCCGGCTTCCTCGAGGTCGAGCGTGTCCGAGACGGGCCGGCGGCCGACGGCGACGAGGACCTTCTCGGTCTCGAGTTCGAGACGCTCCGCTTCGACGGCGTCGGCGCTCCCACCGTCGGCAGCGGCGTGGTAAGCGGGTTCGGCGACGACGCGGATTCCCTCCTCATCGTCTCGCTCGGCCCAGTCCGACACCGTGTACCCGAACTCGAAGTCGATCCCGAGGTCGTTGGCTCGTCCTTTGACGGGGCGTTTGAGATCGTCGTCGTACCCCGGCAGTATCGAGTCGAGCATCTCGATCACGGTCACATCGGTCCCCAGTTTGGCAAAGACGCCCGCCAGCTCCATCCCGATATAGCCCGCGCCGACGACGACGAGCGAGTCCGGTACCGACTCGAGCGCCAGCGCCTGTCTCGAGTCCAGCACGGGCTCGTCGCCGAAGTCGAAGTTGGGGATCTCGATGGGGCGGGAGCCGGTCGCGACGATGGCGTGTTCGAACTCCAGACTCTCCGAGCCCTGGCCCTCGCCGCTGTGGGAGACGCGGGCGGTGTTCTCGCCGGCGAAGCGAGCGGTGCCCTCGAGCAGGGTCACCCCATTGGCCTTGCAGAGCTTTTCGACGCCGCCCGTGAGCTGGTCGACGACGCCGTCTTTCCACGCCATCATCTCGCCGAGGTCGATCTCCGGCTCGGCGTGGATTCCCATCTCCTCGGCGGTCGCGGCGTCGTGAGCCACGTCGGTCGCAGTGATCAGGGTCTTCGACGGGATACAGCCGTAGTTCAGGCAGGTCCCGCCGTAGGCGTCCTTCTCGACGAGCGTGACGTCGAGGTCGAGCTGTCCCGCGCGGATCGCGGCCACGTAGCCCGCGGGGCCCGCGCCGATTACGAGTACGTCCGTGCCGGTCGTGACGTCTCCGACGACCATCAGCGATCCGCCTCCGTCGTGCGTGTACTGAATGTCATGTTCGGTAGCTCCGTCTTCGGTCACTCGAGCAATAGTAGGTGCGGGTTCTCGAGATACTCCATGACGGTGTTGGTAAACTGCGCGCCGACCGCACCGTCGATCAGTCGGTGATCGAACGACAGCGAGAGGGTCATCACGGAACGCGGTTCGATCGACTCCGCCCCGTCCTCGTCGGTGACGACGCGGGGCTTGCGCTTGATCTCCCCGATCGCGAGGATGCCCGCCTCGGGGTAGTTGATGACCGGCGTGGCGTACTCGCCGCCGATACCGCCGATATTGGTAATCGTAAACGTCGAGCCCCGGAGTTCGTCGGGACTGATCGTCCGGTCGCGGGCCTTCTGGACGACCTCGTTCATCTCCGAGGAGAGTTGCAGGAGCCCCTTCCGGTCGGCGTCCTCGAGGACGGGGACCATCAGTCCCACGTCGGTCGCGGTCGCGATCCCGATGTTGTAGTAGTCGCGGTAGACGATTTCCTCGCTGGCCTCGTCGATGACCGCGTTCATCTCGGGGTGTTCGTGCAGCGCCGCGACCACGGCCTTCACGATGAACGGCATGTAGGTCAGCCGGATCCCGCGCTCCTCGGCGCGCGGTTTGAGGTCCTCGCGGGCCGCGACGAGTTCGGTCACGTCGACCTCGTCGTGGTGGGTGACGTGGGGCGCGCTGTACTTGGACTCGACCATCGCGTCGGCGATCGTCTTGCGCACGCCCGTGAACGGCTCGCGGCGTTCGCGCTCGCCCTCGGCGAAGTCGGTGCCCGTCGTCCCGACCGATTCGCCCGCCTCGAGCGCTTCGCGGTCGGCTTCTTGTGCCTGCCGCTGGGCCTCGGCGTACTCGCGGACCGTCTCGGGCGTGACAAAGGCCGCGCCGTCGTGCTCCTCGTCGGTGGGGACGGCGTCGATGTCGACGCCTTCCTCCTGAGCGATCCGTCGCGTCGCGGGCGCTGCCAGCGTCTTGTCGCGGTCGGCGGGCTCGACCTGCCCCGGCGTCTCGCGTCGCCGGGCGCTCGAGTCCGCGGTCGCCGTCGTCGCGCTCCCGGCGGCCGTCTCCTCGGCGGCACCAGCGCCGACGCCGCGTCCGGTCGAATCGGCCGTCTCGGACGCGACCTCGTCTGCCGCCGCGCCGGCGCTCCGTGACTGCGACCCCGCCGTCTGGCCGCCGGACTCGCCGCCCGCCGCGGCCCGCACGTCGGCCGCGGTGATCCGCCCGCCGGGACCGCTCCCCCGAACGCTCGAGAGAGCGATCCCCTGCTCGCGAGCCATGCGGCGAACGCGCGGCGGCGCGAAAACGCGGTCGTCGGGCGGGGCGACAGCTTCGGTGTCGGCACCGGTCGCCCCGGGATCACCGGCGGCCTCGCCCTGCTGCTCGCTCGGTTCGTCGACGCCGGCGGGTTCGCCGGTCAACTCCTGCTCCGATTCGGTCTGCTCTGTGGCTCCTTCGCTCTCTTCGCCTGCGACATCGAACGAGATGATCACCGTCCCGACGGGGACGACCTCGCCCGCCTCGACGTGTAACTCGCGGACCGTACCGTCGACCGGCGCGGGGACCTCCACGAGGGCCTTGTCGGTCTCGACCTCCGCGACCGGCTGGTCCTCGGTGACCTCGTCACCCGGCTCGACCAGCCACGAGACCAGTTCGCCCTCCGCGACCCCTTCGCCGACGTCCGGTAGTTCGAACTCCCTGACCATGGTTAGAACTCCGCGGCCCGTCGAATGCCGTCCTCGATGCGCGCCGCCTCGGGGAGATAGTAGTCCTCGAGCGCGTACAGCGGGAACGGGGTGTCGAACCCGGTGACCCGTTCGATCGGCGCCTCCTGATACAGCAGCGACTCCTCCTGTAGGGTGGCGGTGATCTCCGCGCCCAGCCCGCCCGTCTTGGGGGCCTCGTGGACGACCGCCGCGCGGCCGGTCTTCTCGAAGGACTCGACGATCGTCTCCTCGTCCAACGGCGACACCGTTCGCAGGTCGACGACCTCGGCGTCGATCCCCTCCGCGGCGAGGTTCTCGGCGGCCTCGAGGGTCGGCCGGGTCATCGCGCCCCACGTGTAGACCGAGACGTCCGAGCCCTCGCGGCGGACGGCCGCCTCGCCGAGTGGCACCTCGTAGGGCTCGTCCGGGACGTCCTCACGGAACGCCCGATAGATCAGCTTCGGCTCGAGGAAGATCACCGGATCCGGGCTCCGGATCGCGCTGATCAACAGCCCCTTCGTATCGTAGGGAGTCGAGGGAACGACGACCTTGAGCCCGGGCTGGTGGACGAACATCGCCTCGGTCGACTCGGAGTGGTGTTCCGGGGCGCGAATGCCGCCGCCGTAGGGGGCCCGGATCACCATCGGGCAGGTGAATCGCCCGCGCGAGCGCGTTCGCAGGCGCGCCGCGTGCGAGACGATCTGGTCGAATCCGGGGTAGATAAAGCCGAGAAACTGGATCTCGGGGACCGGTCGCATCCCGTAGGCGGCCATCCCGATCGCCGTGCCGACGATGCCGGACTCGGCCAGCGGGGTGTCGACGACCCGGTCCTCGCCGAACTCGTCGTAGAGCCCCTCGGTCGCGCGGAAGACGCCGCCGTTTTTCCCGACGTCTTCGCCCATGACGACGACGTCGTCGTCGCGTTCCATCTCCGTGTGTAGTCCGTCCCGGACCGCCTGTACCAGCGTCAAACTCTCCGATCCTGATTCTGCTGCCATGTGTTAGCCCTCCAAGAGCGCGTCGTCGCCGTGATCCTCGCGGATCGATTCGAAGTACTCGAGTTGCCGTTGCAGCCGCCGGGGCATCCCCTCGTAGACGTGGGCGAAGATCTCCTCGGGATCGGGCCGGTCGAACGACTCGGCCCCCTCGATGGCGTCGGCCACGTCGTCCTCGATCCGGGCCTCGATCGCGTCGACCCGTTCGTCGTCGAGGATCCCGTTCGAGCGCAGATACGTCTCGAGGCGCGGGATGGGGTCCTTCTGTTTCCAGCGTTCGACCTCGTCCTCGTTGCGGTAGACGGAGGGGTCGTCGGCGGTGGTGTGGGCACCGAACCGGTACTGGACCGCCTCGATTAGCGTCGGTCGCAGTTCGTCCGCGTCGGGGTCTTTGGCCTTCTCGACGGCTTCTTTGGTAACCTTGTAGACCGCCAGCGGATCCATCCCGTCGACCTGGACACCTTCGAAGCCGTAGGCGGCGGCCTTCTGGGAGAGGGTCTCGCTCGCGGTCTGGCGCTCGCGGGGCACCGAGATGGCCCACTGGTTGTTGTTACAGAAGAAGACCGTCGGCGTGTCGAAGACGCCGGCGAAGTTCAGCCCCTCGTGGAAGTCGCCTTCCGATGTCGCGCCGTCGCCGAAGTAACAGACGAAGGCCTTCTCCTCGCCGTTGAGCTTCGAGGCCCAGGCCGCGCCGGTCGCGTGGGGGATCTGGGTCGCGATCGGAACCGCGACCGAGAACATGTTGACGTCCTCGGGGATGTAGTTGCCCTGCTCGTGGCCCATCCAGTACAACAGGGTACGCTCGAGCGAGAGGCCCCGAACCAGCCCGACGCCGTGTTCGCGGTAGCTGGGGAAGACCCAGTCGCCGTCGGCGAGTGCGTGGGCACTGCCGACCTGTGCGGCCTCCTGGCCCGACAGGGGCGGGTAGGTACCCATTCGACCCTGGCGCTGGAGGCTGACAGCCCGCTCGTCGAACCGCCGGACGAGTCGCATCTGCTCGTACATTTCGACGAGTTCCTCCTCGGAGAGGTCGGGCACGTCGGCGCCGTCGAGGACGCGGCCGGCCTCGTCGAGGACCTGTACTCGCTCACGGGGGTCGCGCTGTAACGTACTCACGGGGAAACCCACCTGTACATATCCTACTGAACTATCGCTCAGGGTAAAGGAGTTTCCCAAAATACGTTACTATTAGTGTGATTCTTCGGGGCAGTCATCGAATCACCGTTCGATACCGAACAGTATCGGTTGAAGACGTGCAAAACAGATCATTCTTTGATGTTCGTGAAATTCGAGTCGTGAGAGGGGGAGCGGATTGGACGAACTCGGACTTCGGTCGCGAGCGGGCTCGCGGCGGACTGCCGATGGACTCGAGTAGGTTCGTCGGCCGTCGCTCAGACGGATTGCTGCCCCGATGTCCCGGCGCACCCGCCGCTCGTGTCGCGGGTGCGCCGGCAATGACTGGCAGGTAGCCGTATCAGGGCTCCGTTTGCTGGGGCCTCGAGCGGCGGGCGTCGGCTCTCGCTTCCTCGAGGCTCTTGCCCTCGGCCAATACGGCGTCGACGAACAGTTCGCCGGCCTTGTACGACGAGCGGACCATCGGGCCGCTGGCGCAGTAGAGAAACCCCAGTTCTTCTTCGGCGACGCGTCGCCACGTCTCGTACTTGTGTGGATGGTCGTAGCGACGGACCGCGAGGTGGTCCCGCGAGGGCCGCAGGTACTGCCCCAGGGTGACGATGTCGACGCCGCGTTCGCGACAGTCAGCGAGGGTCCGATAGACCTCGTGGTCGTACTCGCCGTGGCCGAGCATGATCGATGTCTTGGTGAAGATGTCGGACTCGCGGTCGACCTGCTCCAGGACCGAGAGGCTCTGTTCGTAGCCCGCGCGGCGGTCCCGAACGGGGTACTGCAGGCGTTCGACGGTCTCGACGTTGTGGGCGATCACGTCCGGTTCGGCGTCGACGATCTTCCGGACGAGCCGTTTCTCACCCCGAAAGTCCGGGATCAGCACTTCGACGAGGATGCCGGGATGGCGGGCCTTGATCTCGCGGATCGTCTCGGCGAAGTGGCCCGCGCCCTGGTCGGGGAGGTCGTCGCGGTCGACGCTGGTCAACACGACGTAGTCCAGTCCGATCGTGGCGATAGCGTCGGCGACGTTTTCCGGTTCGTCTGGGTCGAGCGGCTCCATGCCGCCGGTCTCGACGTCACAGAAGTTGCAAGCGCGCGAGCAGCGATCGCCCATGAGCATGAACGTGGCCGTTCCGCCGTCCGCCGACCCGCCGCCGGGTCCCGACCGACCGGACCAGCACTCGCCCAGATTGGGACAGTTGGCCTCCTCGCAGACGGTATGGAGGTCGTACTCGCGCAACGTCTCCCGAATACCGGTAAACTCCTGACCCGACGGCGGGCGGCTCTTCAGCCAGTCGGGCTTGCGCGCGCGACGCATACCAATACATCGGGCCGCGCAGGCAAAAACCGTGGCGATCCGGTGAACGACCGCCGGGTGCAGTACGCCTCGAGTCGTCGTCGGCTCGAACGGATCGGCGGTAACGGGTCCGTTACCCCGATAGCTTTACGGACGGGCACGGAATAGGCGGGGCCGATGGCCCTCGGTTCGACGCCCGACTGGTTTCACATCAGCGACGACGAGGACGTCGTCTGGGAGAGCCGTCCCCATCCGGTCACGATGGGAACGCGGCTGCCGGTCGGGATCGCGATCGCGATCGCGGGGTTTCTCCTCGCCGGCTGGAGCGGGACCGACGGCATCGGGACCCTGACGGTCCTCGGCGTCCTCGTGACCGTCGTCGGCACGGCCGTCGCCGGTGCCCGCTATCTTCGCTGGACGAACACCCGCTACGTCATCACCTCGACGGAACTCTACAAGAAACGCGGCGTCGTCTCCAGAGACATTACCCAGTTTCGCCTCGAGCGAGTCCAGAACACCAGCCTCCGGCAGTCGTGGATCGGCCGCATGCTCGGGTACGGCGATCTGACGGTCTACACTGCGGGCTCGGGCGAGCCGGAGCTGACCTTCGAGCGGGTACCCAGTCCCGAGCGAGCGAGCAGTCGGCTCAGCGACCAGCTCGAGGCCGTCGCGACCGACGAGTCGACCGTCTGAGAACCACAAGACCCACTATTGCGGTCCCGGGAGCCCCGATACGATGTCGACGACTCGAACGGCGTCCGGCGAACCCGCGGTATCGAGCCGCTCGAGCATCGCGGCGAGTGCGGGCGTCGGCGTCCTGACGGCCGCGATCAGCTATCTCGTCACCTACCTGCTGATCGGGAGCGAGATCCGCGAGCGGTTCGGCGACGGCGTCGTCGACTGGCGGGGCGTTGCCTGGTACTTCTACGAGGCCCACATGGTCGACGTGGAAGTCACCGGGCGGGTCGGTTCGGTCGGCGGGAGCGACACGCTCGATCTCATCGCGCAAACGGGCGGAACAGCCGACCTGCTGTACGTCGTCGTCCCGCTCGCGCTGGTCGCGGCCGGGGCGGGACTGGCCGTCCGGCTGGGGGCGAGCGAGCTCGGCGACGCCATCACCATCGGCATCCCGATGATGATCGGCTACTCGGCGGTGCTGAGCGTCGGCGCGGTCGCCGCCGAGTCGACGGCCGAGGTGTCGGCGTTCGGAATCGAAGCGACGCGGACGGTCGCGCCGGCGCTCGTGCCCGCGGTCGTCCTCGGCGGCGTGATCTACCCGCTCGTCTTCGCCACGCTCGGGGCCGCGATCGCGACGGTCCTCGCGTCGCGGTAGCCGGAGACGACTCGAAGGAAACGCCTTTGACCCGCCGCTTCTCCTGTCCGTGTGATGGAGGTCGCCGAGATTCTCCCCGAGTTCGCCGACGCCTTCGCCTTCGAGGAGTTCAACCGCATGCAACGCGAGGCCCTGCCGGCCTTGCTCGAGTCGTCGGAGAACGTGGTCGCGAGCGCGCCGACGGCCTCGGGGAAGACGGCGCTCGCGGAACTGGCGATCTGTAAGTCGCTCGCGGACGGCGGTACCGCGCTCTTTATCGCGCCGATGCGAGCGCTGACCAACGAGAAGGAAGACGACTGGGACCGCTTCGAGGCGCTGGACTATTCGGTCTACGTCGTCACCGGCGAGCGCGATCTCAACCCCCGCCGCGCGCGCCGGGCGGACATCCTCGTGATGACTCCCGAGAAACTGGACTCGGCGACCCGCAAACACGACTCCCGACGCTACGACTTCGTCACCGACATCGACGTCTGCGTCATCGACGAGGTTCACTTGCTGGACGCGGATCGACGGGGCTCGGTGCTGGAGGTGACGATCTCCCGGCTGCGCCGGCTCTGTGATCCCCGCATCGTCGCGCTGTCTGCGACGATGCCCAACGTCGACGACGTGGCGGCGTGGCTCGACGCCCCCGAGGAGGCCACCTTCGAGTTCGGCGACGAGTACCGGCCCGTCGACCTCAAATCGGGCGTCAGGACCTACACCCACGGCGACAACGCCTTCGCGGACAAGTACCGCCGGCTCTACCGGGCGCTGGACCTCGCCGAACCCCACCTCCGGGAGGACGGCCAGGCGCTGGTCTTCGTCTCCTCGCGACAGGACACCGTGCAGGCGGCCAAGAAGGCCAGAGACGAGATCGCCGAACGCGACGTCTCGATGGGCGTCCGGGGGGACTACGATTTCCACACCGATCTGAAGGAAGCGATCGACAACGACACCCTCCGGCAGTCGATCCTCGACGGCGTCGCCTTCCACCACGCGGGCCTCTCGAAGGAGGAACGGGACCTCGTCGAGGAGTGGTTCAAGCAGGGCCACGTCGAACTCCTCTTCTCGACGTCGACGCTGGCGTGGGGCGTCAACCTGCCCGCCCGCTGTGTCGTGATCCGCGATACGAAGTACCACGACCCCCTCGAGGGCGAGGTCGACATGAGCCCGCTCGACGCCCTCCAGATGCTCGGCCGCGCCGGCCGGCCGGGCTACGACGACGTCGGCTACGGCTGGGTCGTCTGCGACTCGAGCGAGGCCGACAAGTACCGCCGCCTGCTCCGGGACGGCAAGGAGATCGAGTCCCGACTCGCCGAGAGCCTCGAGACGCATCTCAACGCCGAGATCGCGATGGGGACGATCACCGATCTCGAGGACGTGATGGACTGGCTCGAGACGACCTTCTACTACGTCCGCGGCCAGTCCAAACCCGACGAGTACGACTTTCCGAACCTGCGCGGGCGGGTCAGAGACTGCCTCGAGGGGCTGGTCGACCGCGGCTTCGTCGAGACCGGCGCGGACCTCTCGATCGAGGCGACGCCGCTGGGCGTGTTGACCTCGAAGTACTACCTCCGGTTGGACACTGCGGCTCGCTTCGACGTCCTCTGTGATCGGGCCGAGTCGGGCCCGATCACGACCGCGGACGTCCTCGAGACGGTCGCGACCGCCGAGGAGTTCGACTCGGTGTCGGCCCGGCAGGACGAACGCGACGCGATATCGGCGGTACTGGTCGGCGAGGACACCGACGACCTCGACGCCGGCGAGCGGAAGGTCCTCGCGATCTTGCGCGGGGCCGCGAGCGGCTCGACGCCGGCGGAACTGCGCAGCGACGCGTGGGCCATCCGGCGCAACGCGACCCGGCTCGTCTCCGCGCTGGGTGCCTTCCTCGATCGGTTCGTCGGCCCCCACGCCGCGAACCTCGCGCGCCGCGTCGAGGCCCGCATCGAGAACGGCGTCGCCGAGGACGCGGTCGGGCTCACCGCCATCGACGGCGTCGGGCCGGGCCGCGCGAGCAAGCTCGCGAAAGAGGGACTGTCGACCCCCGGCGACGTCACCGACGCCGGCGTCGAGGGGCTGATCGACGCCGGCCTCTCCGACGGCGTCGCCGAGCGCGTCGCCGAGGGCGCGGGATCGCTTCCCGCCCTCGAGATCGACTGGGGGCAGTTCCCCGAGACCGTCGCGACGGGGGAAAACGAGGTCTGCGAAGTGACGGTCCGCAACGTCGGCGAGCCGGCCCGCGCGGGGATTCGGGTGACGGTCAACGGCGTCGAGATGACGAGTACGAACGCCTACCTGCGCGACGAGGAGGCCGTCCCGGTCGGCGTCTTCGGTGCCGACGCGGACGAACTCGAGTTCACCGTCAGCGTCGCCTTCCCGGAGGAGCCGCTGGTACCGATCACGGCGAGCCGGACGGTCGACGTTCGATAGCGAGCAGGGCCCGACCCGTCGGGCCGACGCCACGGCTCTCGACGCGGGCCACACGGCGGCCGTGAACGCCGGTACCGGCGGGCCGGTTCGACAGCCGACAGTTCTTTGCGTGTTTACTGTCCACAGTTCCGATATGCAGCTCGAGTCGCGGGTGGCGGAATGGGGGACTCGACCGGACGCGGTACTCTCGCTGGCGGACGATCCGCTTCCGCTCGCGATCGCGGGGGCAGTGGTGGTACTCGTCGCGGGGATCGCGGTCGGCCGCAGACGCGGGACCGAGACGGCGGAGGGAGACGACGGTGCGGGCCCCATACCGGGAGGCGACGGCCGAGAAACGACCGCTCGCGAGGAGTCCGACGGCGCGACCTTCGAGGACCGCATCGGCGAGGCGACCCTCGAGCGGCTGGCTCCGATCGCGCCCGACGCGGTCGAACGGGTGCGCGAACTCGTCGCCGAGGGCCGCGTCGCCGACCGAGAGGGACTCGACCGCGCCGAGCGCGAACTTCGTCGCGGCCTCGAGGAGGCGCTGGCTGACGGACGCCTCGACGTGGGGGTCACCGGACCCGACGGCCGGGCGTACGAGATCGTGAACCTCCCGAGCCGATATCGGGAGCTGTCCCTGCCGCCGACCGGGGAGACGGTCCACGTCGACGCGGCCGAGCGGGCCGTCCGGGACCGGCTCGAGGACGGGTCGATCCGCGAGGCGGCCATGGCCGCCGCGGCGGTCGACGACCACCGCGAGGCGGTCCGTCGCCACGTTCGCGACCGCGAGGAAGCGATCGTCGACCGGCGACGCGAGATCGAGGCGACGCTGTCGGACGTCCGCGAGCTGGTCGACCGCCTCGAGGGTGCGCTGGCCGATCGCGTCGCGGAGTTCGTCCTCGAGGGCCGCCACGACGACGTGGTGGGGGTCAGCGAGATCGAGCGACGCATTTCCGACGCGACCCGGCAGCTGTATCGCTGTTCGTTCGACGACGCCCGGCGGGCGCTTCGGGACGCCGACGAGGCCGCCGACGAACTGCTGGTCACCGTCGACTTCCTCGGCGGGCTGGTCGGGACGATCGAACACGGGAGCGGGCGGGTCGCGATTCCGGCCGGCGTCTCGACGGCGCTGATGACCGACCTCGAGCCGATCGTCGAGCGACAGTACGACGTCGACGCGACGATCGACGGCGACGCGTTCGTCGTCGCGGATCGGGGTCCCACCGGCGAGCGTCCGTCGCCGACGGACGGCGTCGGGGAGCCGGCCGACGCGACGGCGGTCGGCGAACCGGACGACGGGTCGACGGCGGTCACGGAGAGCCGATCCGCCGTCGCACCCGAAGCGGTGGCGGACGAGATCCTGTTCGTCCTCCGGGAACTGGACGGAAGTCCCGACGGGGCGACGGTCCAGTGTCAGACCGAGCGACTCCCGGACGGGGTGGCTCGAGCGGCGGTCCTCGAGGAACTGGCCGCGTTCTGTCGCCGGCAGACGGATCTCGTCCAGGGCGTAGATTTACAGGAGGGCGCACCGCCGGGCTTCCTCGAGATCGAGTTCGCCGGTCGGACGACGCCGCGGGACGGACTGGACGCACTGCAAGAACGGTTCGTCGAGCGCCACGGCGACTGAACCGACCCCGCCGGTGGCCGCCGCCGCGCCATCGATGCCGGTCGCCCGACGGTCGCCGTCCGAGGACCCGCGTTACGGACCACTCGAGCATAAATTTCCCATCTCCATTACCAATGAGACACGAAAGCGGGAAACGACAGGGCGAAGGCATGTCACCGGCGATGACTCACACGTAATCCTTTAGATAGTTCCGACGTACGGATACGATAGTAGCCAGAATGACGAACCTCTGTAAGATCTGTATGGCACGGGAGGGGGAGTGGACGGAGTCGACCCTCGTCGACCACGTCCGGGCCGCACACGGCGACGAACCGGAATCGGTCGAACAGGTGTATCCCGAACTGTGCGAGGAAGTGTTCGCCGAGGAGGCCGACGAGGGGGACGCGACCACCGGCGAGACGCGACCGGATCCGGGACCGACCGAGACGCCGAGCGAAGACCTGCTCGACAGTTCCTACGGCAAAAAGTGGTTTCTCATTGGCGTCGGCGGGGCGGGGAACAACATCCTCGACGCGGTGCTGTTACGCCGCGAGACGCTGGCCGAGAACAACGAACGTCGCGCCCGGATCTGGGAGGGCGGACTCGCCGGTTACGGCCCCCTGAACACGAACGTCAGCGAACTCGAGCAGACCTACTACGCCCAGGAGGAGAAGGGGTACAGCCGCAACGACCTGCTGCCCAACTGCATCATCGGGTTCGGCCGCCACGACTACGCGGGCGCCGGCTACCGGTGGGACATCGGCAAGGAACTGATGGAAGCCGACTTCGAGGACGGTGCCGATCCGTTCCGGGAGCGCTGGGACATGCGGACCGATCGGATTCAGGACTCGCAGGCGGTGATGTTCATCCACAGCGTCACGAAAGGCACCGGCTGTGGCGCGACGCCGGTCGTCGCCGATCGCCTCCGAAACGACGTCCTCGGAGACGACACGATCGTTCCGAAGCCGCTCTTTAGCAGCGTCGTCATCCCCTCCGAGGGGACCGAGTACTCGAAGTACGGCGGCCGCGCGAAGGTAAACGGCGTCGTCGGGCTCGCGCGCACCTCGCGAGCGGTCGACGCAATTATCCCGTTCGACAACAATCGCCTCGAGGCCGTTCAGGCGGACATCCGCCCGCGGATCGATCGGCTCGAGGAGTTCAACCCGCCCCAGTACACGGATATCAACCGGCCGCTCGTGGCCTTCCTCGAGGCGTTTACGATGTCGTCGGTGCCGCAGTTCCTCGACCGGGACGCGACGATGTCGATCATGGGCGACGTGTTCGATCCGGCCGACAGCTTCCGGCCGGTCGAGGACAAGTACCGGCTGAACCCGGACGCGTCGTTCACGCCGGCGGTGATCCTCGCGCCGATTCTGGGCCGATCGCGCGCGAACTCGTTCGATCGCTCGAAGCTCGAGATCCTCGTCCGGAACGCGCTGTTCCAGAACAAGCTGGCCGAGTTCGACCCGACGACGGCCTGGGGCGGGACCTTCCTCCTGTACGGCCCCGCCGAGAAGATGGACGAGGTGTCGGAGTTCGTCGCCGACGGGACGGTGACTGAAATCGTCTCCGGCGAGGAGTTTCTCGACGCGGGCGACACCGCGGGGATCGAGACCGTCGACGTCCACGTCAAACAGCTCGTCACGCCCGACCTCGACGACGTCCACCTCTGGGGGACGCTGTGGAACCCAGAGATGCCGTCGCTGTCGGACATGTACGAGCGGGCCCAGCGGCTCAAACAGGAGGGCAGCAGCGAACAGGCCGAGAACGTCCGCGAGGAGTGGGACGCCGTCGAGGCGCTGTTTTCCTGTCTCGGCCGCGAGAACATGGCATAATGGGGCGGACGGAGGGTTCTACTGGTCGTACTACCGGACAAAAGCCAGGGAATACTCGATCGCGCTCGGTCGATTCCAGGGTGCGAACGACTCGTCTCGATAGTAGCCACTGAAAGTCATCGTACACTCGATCGCACGATGGCTTCGCGACCGGTGTGGAAATCATTTCAGTGGCTACGATAGCGGGTATCGATCGGGAGACCGGTTTCTTTACCGGAAATTCAGCTGAAAGACACATATCAGGGCAGAAGCTTAATCACGACCTGAACGCATTCGTTCGCTGTATAATGGCAGCGGACATCAACAATCTCCGGTGGAGGGTGGGGTGGTCGCCGTGGCGCGTGATCATCGGCGTGACGGTCGTGTTTACGATCGTCGGAGCGGCCATGGAAGCGATCGGGCCGTTCATCGGACTCGGACTGCTCGGAGGCATCGTCGTCTGGTACTGGGGCGTCAGGGAAATCAACAACAAGTACGAACCGCTCATCCAGAAGTTCATCGGCGAATCCGAGCGGAACGCGAGACGGGGCATCGAGGTCGACAGCGCGGATTTATACAATCTGACGTACAATTCCGGGAATTCGCCGCCGCTTGTCAGTCCATCCGATACGTACCACAACACGACTATCGTCATCACCGATACGTCGATCAACCTGAACAAAGGTGCGAGATATGACATGGAAGCGCGGTCGGGGTCCGGCGGCGGCACCAACGAGGAGATCTATTACGATCAGGTGACCGGCGTCCGCTCCCATCAGGACGGGACGTTCACCGAACTCGAGATCCAGACGGCCGGCGGGGAATCGACCAGAATCAGTTCGATCGCGACGGACACCGTCGACGAGGTCGTCTCCGAGGTCCGCCAGCGGGTTCGGGAGATCAAAAATCCCGGTTCGAGCCGTGGCCCCGGAACCGACCCGAACCGACGGGGGACACAGAGGGCGACGGATCGCACGGAGCCGGCGGCGGATCGGGAGTCCGGCCCGTCAGCGGTCACCGAGCAGAGCGGCGGCGAACCCGCGCCCGCTCGAGACGACGGCAACGAGCCGGCTCAGACGGCGGCGCATCCGGTGACGACGGTCGCGGACGACGTCACCTCGCGAACGCGACCGACCGACCCGATCGCCGACGAACTGTGTCGGGTTCTCTCGGACCCGGACCCGGACGAGGCGCGACTCGAGGACGCCCTCGAGGACGCGGTCGACCGGCTCGAGCAAGCGGGAGCCGTCGCCGACGCCGTCGAGGGAATCGACGATCCGACGGCGGACGCACAGCTCCAGTCGGCGAAACGTACGTTGTCCGTGCGAGAGGGGGCGATCGCCGCCGGTCTCGAACCGGTGTTCGATCGCGTCCTCGAGGGCGGTGAATCGTCGGCGGTCGAATCCGAACTCGCGGAAACGGAGGCGGCACTCTCGGAGACGGAAGCCGAGTTGGAACGGTCCGAACGGGAGTACGAGCGGATACGGACCGCGGCCGAGACGGTCTGTCGCGAGGCCGACCGAAGCGGCGCGGTCTCCTTCCGGACGGGCGACGTCGCCGACCGAACCGCGGAACTCGCGGACGCCCTCGAAAGCGGTTCGGTCGCGCTCGAGGACCCGGACGCGACGCGAACGACCGAGACGTCGGTCGCGTCGGCTGCTTCGGACCTCGAGCGGAGCGTGCGACCGGAGTCGTCACAGTCCCGCGAACTGCTCGAGACGCTGAGCGAGTCCGAACCCGACGGCGTCGAGTCGGTGTTGCGCTCGACGGTCGACTCGCTGGACGCCTACGCGGACCTGCGGGCCGTCGTCGCCGACATCGGCGAACGCGACGTGCGGCGACGGCTCGACGCGATCGACGACGAACTCGGGCGCAAGGACGGCGACGTCTACCGGCACCTCGCGGATCGGGTGCGGGAACTCGAGGCGATGCTCGATCGCGACGGTATCACCGACGTCCAGCTGTACGCAATGTATCAGGAGGCGACCTTCTACGATCGGACGCTGTTGCCGCGACTGTCCCGCTCGCTGGGCGGTGACAGCGGGGCGAACCTCGGGCAGTCGGTCGCCGAGATCGAAGAGCGGATCGACGCCATCGAACGCGAATACGTCGAGGTCAGGGCCGATCACAACCACACCATTCCGCGGCACTTCCTCTCGCTGGCCGACGATCTCCGGGACGAGGCCCAGCGCGCCGAAAGCGAGGACCCGATGCGGGCGGCCGGCCTCTGTGGGGCTGCCGATCAGGTGCTGGACCACGTCGAAGCCCTCTACGAGCGAAACGAGTACAGCGTCATGCTCCGTCGGCTCCGCGGGTAGCGGGTGTTGCGGACGAGCGACGCCGCGTCTCTCCCGGCCGGATCGGCTCGCTGGCGTGTTGCGGATCTCGGCCGGGAATCCGCGATTATTCCTGGCACAGCAATTGGAATTATAAAACTCGTATAGGTAGAAGAATCTGGCGAGTATCTGAAAGTTACTGTAACGGGAAACGATTGCCGGAAACGGCCTCGTCGCGGGCCATTACCTTTATTGTACGATACTCGAGTTACCCGGTTGATAAGACATGTACGATCCGATAATTACATTTGGAACCGGACAAGACCGGTTTTGATAGTTAGATGACGTACCTGTTCGTTGGGGCCGGACAAGCGGGGGGAGCCATCGTCGATTCGGTGTTCGATTACACCGACGATTCGCTGCTTGGGTTGTTCGACTCGGCCGACATCTCGACGGTCGGTCGGCCGCTGGTGTTCAATTCGACGATGCGGGACCTGCAGAACCTCTCGAACGTGCCGCCCGAAGATCAGTACGGGATCGCGGAACAGCACGGACTCGTCCAGGGCACCGAGGCGGGGTTCGAGGAGATGGTGACCGGCGGGTTCGGTCGAAACCCCGTCGACGCCGACGAGGTGATGGCCGAACACGCCCCGCAGATACAGACGATCCTCGGCGAGAAGTTCGAGGCCGGATCCGCGGGCTCGTTCGAAGACGCGTTCGACGATCAGGCCGAGGACGCGTTCGACGAGTCGCTCGAGGACGAGGAAGCCCTCGAAGACGGGGGCACGGAGACCGAGGGGGCACCACCGGAGCCCGACTCCGCCCAGGAGACCGATCCGACGGGGACGGGAACGGTCCAGTTCGCGTTCCTGTGTCTCGGGCTCGGGGGCGGGACCGGCTGCGGGATCGGTCCCCATCTCGCTCGCGAGATCAAGGCGTTTACCGACGGCCGGGCCAAGGTCGTCGCGATCGCGGTGTTGCCGAACACGCGCGGATCGGCCGACGAGGATGGGGCGGCCGACGGAGACAGCCCCAGTCCCGGTCGGCAAGCCTGGAACGCCCGGTACGGTCTCGATCGTCTCGAGGAGGAAGTCGACGGGATCGTGCTGGTCGACAACCAGCGGATCTCCTATCTCGACTCGGCGGGCGGGGAGTTCGGCGAGTACAACGACTACGTCGCCGCGTCGGTCTACGACATGGTCGCCGGACCGGTGTTGAGCGGGGTCGATCCCAGCGCGGTCGACGGGATCGACACCCCCGACATCGACGTGCGGGACATCGTGACGTCGCTGTCGTTCGGCGTCGCCGGCGAGGAGTCGACGCCGGGCTACGCCGCGATCGGGCGCTCGGTGACGATGACCAAGTCGCTACCGGGCTATTTGCTCCCGTTCGTCGGCAAACGCGACATCGACAGCGCGGCGCTGTCTCGGCTCTCGGCGGCCAAGCAGACGCTCGCGAAGGCCGACGTAGAGGACGCCCAGAAGGCGATCTCGCTGATCAGGGCCCCGAAATCGAACCTCGAGGCCGGCGGCAACAGCGTCGAGATCGGGACGGTCAAGGAGTATCTCGAGCGCAGTTGTGGTCTCAACGAGGTCAACATCGGCGTCGCGATGAGCGACCGGAACCTCGCGTCGGTGACGACGCTGTTGACTTACCGCCGCGAGGACATCGATCGGCTCGCGGACATCGAGGCGGCGGCCGAGGCCTACGAGGACGAGACGGAGGAGTTGCTCGCATGATCGGTCGCCGACGGACGGTGCTGTGTCTCCTCTGTCTCGTCGCCGCGACCGGACTCCTCGCGGGGACGAGCGGGGCGGCCGGCATCGGCGTGGACACGGCGACCGAGGCGACGTCCGAGGCCGCCGCCGCGATCGCGCTCGCAGAGCAGTCGCTTCCGATCGCTGTCGGCGGCTTCCTCCTCGGGGCCGGACTCGGGGCCACGATCGCCAGCGGTGCGACCTACTGGTACAAAAACCGGGAGTTCGAGGGGCGGTTGCGATGACGGGGACGCGGCGACTCGCGTGTTTCGCGGTGGTGCTGTGTGCGGCCCTCGCCGTCGGGTCGGGAGCCGTCGGCGCGACCGAACTCGACTGTCGTGCCGACGGACCGACCGTCGTCGGGGACGTCGGCGGCGAGTGGACCGCCGACGACCAGACGCTGTACGAGGGTTCGACGTTCGACCTCGCCTACTGTAACGGCGAGACGGCGTATCGGAGCGACTGGCTCGAGACCGAAGCAATCGACGACGATGACGGGTTCGCGGTCGAGCGGGCGAGCGACGAGTACGGCGACGCCGTCGTCTACACCGTCACGGTCACCGGGAACGGCCAGCGGGAGATCTCCTTCGCCGAGTACGTCAACCTCGACGCGGACGAGGCCGGCGGCCTGACGGTCGAAGTAGCGACGACCGACGCCGACGCGGACCCGCTCGAGCGGATCGACGAGGACAGCGTCGACGAGTACCGGAGCGCCCGGACGTCGCTGGCCGACGCGACGGCGGCGCTCGAGAACGCGACGACGGAGATCGAGAACGGGGACGCCGACCCCGACGCCGCCGAGACGGAACTGCAACGGCTCGATAGTACGTACGGAAACATGACTGATCGAGAGAACGCGATCACCGAATACCTCCTTGAACGGACGGGCGACTCGGGCGGATCGATGGCCGCGCTCGCGGCGGTCCGGACGAACGCGACCGCACAGCGGACCGCGGCCGACGCGGCGGTCGAGCAGTACCGTAAAGCAGTCACGGCCGAGCGGTCCGAGGCGAAATCGACGGTTCGGACGGCGACGTTCGGCTCGCTCGCGGCCGGCCTCGCGGTTGGCGTCGCGGCCGGCGTGGCGGTCCCGCTCGTCGCCGCGCGGCGCGTGGAGGAGGCCATCAAGCTGAGCCGGAACGTCTCCTACGACCGGAAGACCGCCCTGCTCCCGATGCTTGTCGGTCTCCTCCTGGCGATCATCGGTGCCGTGGTGCTTGCGGTCGTCGTCGAGCCCTCGCTGCTGGAGGTGATCCGATGAACGCCAACCTGAAGAGCGCGCTCGTGATCGGCGCGCTGGTCGTGGTCTCGTCGGCGATCGGTGCCGGCGTGTTCGTCTCGACCAGTTCCGACGTCGCCGTCTGGGTCGTCCTGGGCGGCGTCCCGCTGTTTATAGTCGGCGGAATCGCGCTGTACGTTCGCAGCGTCGTGGCCGGCAGCGGAACGAGCGAACAACAGTACGTCCGCAAGCGGGGACGGACCGTCGCACAGGACTTCCAGGAGACCGTCCGCGAACTGAACGACCTCCGCGAACGCTACCCCGACTGGGAGTTCACCGCGGACGCACAGCTCGAGTCGATCGCGGGCGACTTCCGCGCACAGGGCGTCGAGTTCGATCTCCGGTCGGGCGCGTTCGATCTGAACGGCGTCGGCGACGCCGACGTGCAGGCCTTCGAGGGCCTCTCGGCCGAGATCGACCGGCTCGAGGGCGACGCCGAGGCCGAGTTCCGATCGTTCGCGACCGCGGAACTGGACCGGATCGAGGACGCCATCGACCGGCTCGAGGACGTCGACCTCGCGAGTCGCGACGCGGCGCTGGAACGGCCGGCCGAGGACGCGGCCGTTCCGGCGTGTCGCGACGACCTCGAAGCCGGGCGAACGGCCGCGACCGAGACGATCGACGAGGCGATCGAAACCGTCCGCGAGATGGGGCGAGGCGGACAGCGGCCCGACGACGCCGACGCGATCGAGCGCGAACTCGAGGCCGCCGCCGACGCCGCCGACCGTCACGAGTACGACACGGCGGTCGAATCGGTCCTCGAGGCGCGGGACCGACTGCGCGACCAGTTCTCCGGCTCGTTCGACGCCGAGCGAGAGGCGGTGCTGACGCTGGTCGAGGCCGTCGAAGAAGCCGGCGTCGCGACGCACGTCGACGCGGCGTACCTCGAGACGGTCGACGAGGTCGAGGCGGCCGTCACCGGGATGGACTCGGCGCTCGACCTCTCGGAGGTGAGCCGCCGTCGGGCGGACCTCCGGCGGGCCTGTCTCGACATGCTCGCGGCGATGGAACGCGACCTCGAGGCCGACGTCGAGACGCTCCGGCGGGCGGAGCTGCCGCCGGGGTACTACGCGGAGCCGGCGTTGCTCGACGACGACGTCGTCGACGACCTCGAGGAAATCGACGACTTCGAACGGTTCACCGACCGCTGGCGAGACGTCGCGGGTCGGCTGGCCGACGCCGTCGACACCGCCAGCACCAAGGCCGCCGTGGTCGACGCCTACGACGACGTCGCCGACAGTATCGAGGCGGAACTCGAGTCGTCGGGCGAGGTCCGCGCGGACGACCTCCCGGTGCGAAACGCCGACGAGTTCCTCGGGCTCTACTACCGGCGCAACGAGGGCGTCGAGTTCGATCCGGCCGTGCCGGTTCTCCGGCGCGGCGACGTCGAGACGTACGACCTCACGGTCGAGGTGGCCTACGAGCGCGGCGGGGCGAAGCGAACGGCGACGCTGTCGCTGTCGGGCGCGGGGTACGACGAGACGGCGACGGTCGAGACCCGGGTCGCCGGGACGGCGTCGTTCGCGGACGTGCCGGCCGGCGATCACACGCTCGAGGCCGAGCCGGGCGACGACGCGTTCGGGCCGATCGAGCGGTCGGTTCGGGTCGACGGCGACGCGACCGTCGACGTCGAGTTCACCGAACAGAGCCTCCGCGAGCGGGTCTGTTCCGACACCGACGCGGACATGCACGAGCATCTGTCGGAGCTGCGACCGCGGCTCGAGGAACTGTTCGAGGACGAGGGCCACGTCTCGACGGCGATGGATCTGCCGGTCCGGGCGTCGCACGCGCCCTGTCTGCTTGCCGTCTGGGCCGAGGCCGACGGCTACGACGCGACCGAAACCGACGACGGCGATGTCGTCGTCTTCGATCGCGATCGGCTCGAGCGCGAACTGACTAACGTAGTCAGGTACAACCTCGAGCCGGGCGAGCGGCTCTCCTTCGACGACCTCGAGCGGAACTTCCTGACGGCACCGGTCCCGCGGTCGGTGATCCGGGCGGTCATCGCGGACGTCGGCGAGGAGCACAGCGTGACGACCAGCGGCGACGCGATCGAGTTGGAGTAACCTATGGCACAGACAGACACGTTTACGAGATGGAGCGTCATCGCCTCGGGAGAGGGTGGCGGACGCATCGCATCGCAGTTTTTCGACCGTACCGAGAACCCGGGGATCGACGATCGGATCCTCGTGATGAACACAAACAGGGCCGACCTGCGAAACACGATCGACCGGCTCAAAGCGAAGTTAAACACCACCGACGAGGAGGCGGTCATCGAGTCCCACGCCCTCGAGTTCGGCTCCCAGCAGGGGGCCGGCAACTTCTTCCCGAACGGGGAGGCCTGCGCGCGAGAGGACCTCGACCGGATCGTCAACCGGATCACGGAGTTCGGCACGAGCGACGCGTTCATGCACGTCGCGACGCTCGGCGGCGGGACCGGCAACGGATCGATCCCCTACGTGATCGACCAGTTCAAGGACGGGCTGCGTGATCTGAACGACGACAACGCCGCCCAGGAGTGGATGGACAGCGTGATCCACGCCGCGTTCGGCGTCTGGCCGTACTACTACGAGCAGCCCCAGCGACACTTCAACGCGGTCTGTGGACTCTCGCGGCTGCTCCGGACCGACGAGGACGAGCAGAACGCCGACATGGTGTTGCTCGCCTCGAACTCCCATCTCGACGACGAGGAGACCGGGGCCGGCGACCAGTACGACTCGATCAACGACGCGATCATCACCGCGATCGATCTGATGATCGGGGCCGGCCGCGAGACCCGCAGCGTCATCGACATCAAGGACTACGTCACGATCCCGTCCCAGATGGACGCCTACCACTTCACGCCCGCCGTCGCGACGGACCTCAACGGCTCCGTCTACGAACTCGAGTACATGCTCGATCAGGCGGCCGAGGGGACCTTCGTCCCCATGGACGTGGAGACGACGGCGGCGGCGTACGCGATCGTTCGCGCGCCCGAGCGGATGATCGACGACGGCGAGATCACCGAGCCGGAGGTCTACGAGGCGTTCCGCGACTGGACCGGGAAACACGACATCAACGTCGCCGGCCAGGCCAGCCTGACGCCAAAGCGGGGGCGGGGCAGCGACGTCGACGTCCTCCTGCTGCTTGGCGGATTCGACCTGAATCCCCTGCTCGATCACTCCTGGGACGACTTCGAGATGCTCGGCGAGAGCCTCGCCGGCCAGTCCCGCGGCGGCGGCGCAGACCTCACGGCCACACAGCTCGACCGGATCGTCGACAACCTCGAGAGCTACGTCGAACGGAACGCGGAGTGAGTATGACGGCGCTGGCATCCACTACCGACGGTCGCTCGCGCGCGGGTCGCGCGCTCGTCGCCCTCGTTCTGGCGCTCGTCGTCGCCGGGACGGCGGTGACGCCGGTCGCGGCCGCGGCAGCGACGGCGGTACAGGACGACGGCGGAGACGGCGGCGACGTGACGATTACCCGGGCCGACGGGAACGTCGAGGTCGACGTGGGCGGACTCGACGGCGAGTTCGACAACGTGACCGTCGGGCTCGTCAACCCAGACGGAAGCAACGAGACGGCCGCGGTCAGCGGAGGCACGGCCGAGGTACCGATCGAGAACCTCACCGCTGGCGTCGACGACGGTGCGTCGCTCGTCGGCGCGACCGTTCGAGTCACCGCCGACGGCGAGGCCTACGAGGACACGGTCGATCTCCACGACGTGACGTTCGCAGCGGACGCGCCGGTCTGGATCGACGGCGACTCCGAACTCGTTCTCCCGCTCAACGGGGACGACACCGCCGGGCTCACCGAGAACGACACCGTGACCGTCACTGCCGGCGACACCGATCTCGAGGCCGCGGTCCGAGCGGGCGGAACTCAACTGACGATCCCGCAGTCGGCCCTCGTCGACGCAGTCGATCCGAGTCCCGAAATCGACCTCGAGGTTTCGATCGCCGACCACGAGTCGACGCGAACGCTCGAGCCGGCCCTGCACGACACCGACGACGGCCTCGTCCTCTGGCACCCGCTGTTCGAGACCGGAACCGACTACGAGGTCGCGGTCGAGGACGACGGGACCAAGTACATCAACAACAGCGCGACGCCGGCCGACCCCGGTGAAATCGATCTCTCACGGCTCACGGGAGCGAGCGAGGTCGACGCGACCGTCTCGTCGGGCGACGGCACGCTGGTCGACGATCCGGAACTCCCGCTCGAGTCGTTCGAACTCTCCGCGACGATCGTCGACGACGGGTCGGCGGTCGCGTTCGAGCAGGGCGTCGACGGCCTCTCCGTGACCAACGCCGTCGTCAACGCGAGCGCGAACGGCACGTACGCGCTCGCGGGCAGCGGGACGATCGAGGACGGCCGACTCGCGCTCGAGAACGCGACGGTGTCCGCGAACGACACGCTCGTTCTGTGGACGAACGCGGGCGTCGGGACGGTCGAACTTTCGGCCGCCCCGGCCGACCCCGCCTCGAGCAGCGCCGCCGATGAATCCGACGGCGGAGACGAGTCCACTCTTCTCGAGTCGATACTCCGAATCGGCACGTTCGCCGCGCTGTTGGTCGTTCCGGGACTGATCGGGCCCGCCGTCGGCTACGGAGCCTTCCGGTTCCGCGAGGAGTGGACCCGAGACCGGCTCAAGATCACTGGCATCATCGCGGTCGGGTTTTCACTGGCGATCGCACTCGTCCTCCTCGAAACGGTCGGTGGCGGCCTGAAACCGGATGATATCGCACTAGCGGCGTTCACTCACCACGCAACCGCCCTCGTCGGCGTCGTCCTCGGGACGGCGGCGGCACCGGCGACCTACTACTACGTCGGCTTCCCGGCCGGCAGAGCGACGGGGTCGACCGGCGGGTTCACGATCGACGTGACCGTCACCGACGGCGACCGCCCGCTCGACGGACGGACGAAGATCGGCTACCGGCGGGCCGACGCCTCCGACGCCACACCGAAATCCACGACGATCAGGGACGGAACGGGACGGATCGGCGTTCCGACGCGGGGGAACTGGACGCTCGCTGCGAAACACGGCCAGCACGAGTCCGAGGCCGTCGAGGCCACCCGGCGGCGATCCAGCGTGACGCTCACCGTGCCGTTCCCGGCGACGGTGACGGTCACCGATCGCGAGGACGGTGAGCCGATCCCCGGCGCGACGGTGACCCGGCGCGACGACGGCACGACGCAGACGACGGACGAGAGCGGAGCCGTCACCCTCGAGCCCGACGGCGCCGGCTCGAGTACCGAGGTCGAGATCAGCCACGAGAAGTACGACGACCGGACCGAAACCGTCGCGTTCACACAGGACGGCGACCGCGAAGTCGCGCTCGCGCCCCGGACCGGACGGGTCCGGCTGCGCTCCCGGGTCGACGGCGCGCCCGTCGGCTCGACGCCGCTCCGACTCAGTCCGCGCGAACAGGTGCTTCGCGAGCGGTACGGGACGATCACGTTGCGGACCGGCGACGACGGGGTGGCGACGCGCGACGGACTCCTGGCGGGCCAGTACCGGGCCGAGATCGCGCCGCCGGCGGGTCGCGACGACATCTTCGACGGCGGGAAGTCGATCCTGACCGTCCGCGAGGACCGGTCGGCGACGGCGGAGGTCGACGCGACCTTCACGTGGTCGCTGTCCGCCGCCCAGCGAGAGCGGATCGACCGGCTCCGACGACGGATCCGACAGCTGTCGGACCACGCGGGCCGAGACACGACGATCCCGCGATACTACGGGTCGGTCGTCGAGGCGATGCTCGAGGCGGTCGAGCGCCTGCCGGAGGCCGGCCATCACTTCGCCCACGGAGAGACCGATCCCGACGCCGTCGCGGACTCGCTGCTGGCCGCCGCGGAGAAGTCGATCGAGGCGATCAACGACGCGATGACGACCAAGCGAAACGTCGACCTCTTCGCGGCCTGTGCCGACATGCCGGACCCCGGCCTCGAGTGGGACGGCAGGTGTGACCTCGAGACGGTCATCGACCGCCTCGAGTCCGACCTGATGACCCAGCGCAACGCGCTCAAGGACCGCTACGAGGACGTCACCGACCGGGTCGAGACCGAACGGGGCTCGGTCTCGGAGGCGGCGCCGGCCGAGGAGATGGTCCGCCACGCCTGGGAACTGGGCAGCGACGCCGGCCGCGGCGAGGAGGCGATCGCGACCATCTACGCCGCACTCTTGCTGCTCGAGGCCGTCGAGGGGCTCTTCGAGCGCGACGCGCTTCGCGAACGACTCTCACGAACGGTGTTCTAGAGATGCAAACACAGGAACGGAAACGGACGATACTACTGACGGCGCTGCTCGTCGCGACCGTCGCGACGGTACCGCTGTTAGGGGGGACTGCGACCGCACAGGAACGGACCGCCAACGGGTACTTCGAAACGCTCCGATCGATGGAGGGGACCGAGGCCTACGAGGAGTACGACGAACTGGAGACGGTCCGGACGTTCGCCGTCTCCAAGACACAGGTCACCGGCGATCTCAGCGCCGCCGAACGCGCCGAGTTCGACGCCGTCCTCGGGACGTTGCGGGCGTTCGATCGGGCCTACGTCCGCGCCGAAGAGGGCGAGTACGAGGCCAGCCTCGCGGCCGCCGAGAACGCCAGCGCACACATCGAGGACCTCGAGGAGCACGACCAGACGCAGGCGACACTCGCCGACTTCGCGCTGACGCGATTCTACGAGCGGCTCGGCGACGGCCTCTACGAGGAGGCCGAAGCGACGAACCGCACGCCGGAGCGACTCGACCGCCTCGAGCAGACCGCGACCGCCTACGAGCGGGCCGACATGCCAGACGAGGCGTCCCAGTTCCGGGTGCAGGCCGAACGGCTGGCCGCCGAGTACGACCGCGACCGCGACACGATCGCGGCCGCCGGGAACGCGTCCACGACGTTCCTCGAGAGCTGTACCGACTGTACGGACGTCCAGGCCGCGATCGGCACCAACGGTCTCGAGACGTTCGCGGCGTATCAGGACGCGCGGGCGACCGCCGGTCAGCTCGGCGACGCCCGGGATCGGGCGGTCGAACACGGGCTCGCAGACCGCGAGACGGAGTTGGCCAACGCCAGTGCCGAGGTCGACGAGGCACGAACGACGCTCGCGGCCGCGTCGGCCGCGATCCTGATCGGCTACGGCGTCGTCGCCGGGCTGTTGGGAACGATCGTCGTCGGGCGGCTCTTCGTCTGGCGACGCACGTACGAGGCCGCACAGGTCGGCTCCGTCGTTACGGTGGGTGAGAGCGATGTATAGACGGGCGCTGCTGGTCGTGGTCGCCCTCGCCATCGGACTGGCGATCGCGACCGTACCAGCGGCCGCACAGAGTACCGTCACCGTTGACGACGGGCAGGTCACGGTCGGTACCGGCACCGCGACAGAGGACGTCAAAGTCGACAACACCGGAAACGAGTCCGTCTCGATCGACGTGTCATCGCCGACCGGGATCGACGTCGATCCGAGTCAGCGTACCGTTCCCGCCGGAAGTTCCGAGACGATCACGCTCGAGATCAGTGCGGACGACGACGCGAGCGGCGGGACCGTCACCGTGAGTACCGGGGACGACTCCGAAACGATCGAGGTTACTCGACCACCGATCGCCGGCCTCGAGGACGAACCGCTCGACGTGGGCGAAGTACTCGTCGGTGGACAGGCGTCCGGCGAGGTCGACATCGAACAAATCGGCGGCGATGGGTCGTGGAGGTACGTCAGCGCGAGTGTCGATAGCTCCGATCCGGACGCGAGCTTGAACGTCTACGAAACCGGCGGGACGCTCGAGTGGACCGCCACGGTCGACGACGACGCCGCCCAGCACGAGGACCTCGAGTGGGAGGTCGAACTCGTTCCCGACGGCAACGACGACGCGGCCCGAACCGTCGACGTAGAAGGGGAAGTCATCTACCCGCCCCGGTTCGGCGACGTCGAACTCGACGACGATCAGGTCACGTTCGACGAGCCGCGGGACTCGACGGCGACGGTCACGGAGACGATCGACCTCGAGGTCGAGAACGCCGGTGACCTCGAGATGGATCTCGAGACCGTCACGGCGTCGGCCCCGAGCGGGGGAATCGATGTCTCGATCACGGACCGACCCGAGACGATCGACGGGCAGTCGACCGGGACGGTCGAAGTGGCGGTCGCTGCGGATACCGGTCTCGACGAGGGGGCCTACGATATCTCGGGAACCGCCCGCGCGTCGGATGCCACCGTTTCCGACGCGAACTTCGACGGAACGATCACCGTCGATCACGCGGTAACGCTCGAGACCCCGGACCGGATCGATATCGGAGACGTGCCGATCGGCGAGAGTACCCGTCAGACGGCGTCGATTGGGGAGACGTTGGGATACCAGAACGTTGAGGACCTCGAGATAACGCTCGAGGACGGGCCGGACAGCTGGCTGACGATCGAGGAAGCGCCGTCGCGGCTCGACGCCGGCGGGTCCCGTCCGGTGGTGTTTCAGGCCGCGTTCGACACCGACGCGGAGCTGGGTACCAGTTACGAGTGGACGTACGCCGTCGACGGAACCGGCGTCGAAGAGGAGACCGTAACGGTCACCGCATCGCCGGTGCCGGTGAACCTCGATCCGATCCGCAACGACGTCGAAGCCTACGACGGTCCCGTCGCCGAGGGAACGCTCTCGATGGTCGAGACCATGGACACGCGGATGCGCGACGGCGACATCGAGGACGACAGCATCACGACCGTGATCTCATTCGGGACGGCCTCGTCGCTGTACCTCGAGTCGATGGACGCCGCGAGCGAGCGACAGGCCGCCGGCGAGTACGATCAGGCCCAACAGGAGGTCGTCCAGGCTGCGGCCGCCTACAACACGATGACTCTCTACGCGGACGAACTCGACGGCGCGGCGTTCCGATCGGACACGGAACCGGTGCTGTCCGCGGCCGAGAGCGATCTCGACGCCGGTATCCAGGAGCAGGCACAGCACTACGAGTCCCGCCTCGAGTCCGAGAACGTCTCGCTGATCGAGAAGGCGACGATCAAGCGGCAACTCGCCCGAGTCACGCTGCTGCAGGGCGACGACGAGCGGGCGTCCGCGCTCGAGCAAGAGGCACAGTCGGCTTTCGAGAACTACACGCAGGCCGTCTCGGACGGCGAGCGTGCCCGCCAGCGCGCCGACGAGACGTGGGAGACGATGGAGTCCGAGCAGTTCGTGACGGTCGCCGGCCAGCCGCTGCTCCTGAACCCGGCCGAGTACGACACCTACACCGATCGGGTCGACGAGATGAACGTCGCCTACGAGAACGCGACGGCGACGTTCGAGCAGGCCGGCGAGACGAGCCGCGTCGAAGCGGTCGAGTCGGAGTACGCGGATCGGACCGCCACGCTCGAGGTGACCCGGTGGTCGCTGCTTGGCGCAACCGGGGTGTACGGCCTCCTCGTGATCGGCATCGTCGTCCGCACCGCACGCGGTACGTACCAGTACCTCCGGGACGCTCGCGCGTCGGTCAGCGGCGATTTCCTCGTCTGACCGGCGGCGACGCACTCCGTCGGGACGGTCTACTGTCAGTCAATACCGGTGCAACCGGGACATCGGGACAGCAAACCGTCGGGGCGTCGTCGAGAAATCGAACTCGTTACGCGCGGCGGAACGGCGTCGACAGCGACGACGGCGCGTCCGGCGATGCGGACTCGGTTTCGACACGCTCGACCGACCAGCGCTCGCGGTGGTCGTCGGTCCACGCGGCCTCGTCGTCGGTCGCCGGACCGGCCGCGCGAACGGCGGCCTCGCGGTCGGCACCGTCGACCGCGTACCGGACCGTCGCCTCGAACGACGGCTCGGACACGCCCGGTTCGATGTCGACGAAGTGTTCGATCCGGTCGCCGGGCCCGAGGCGCTCGCGGCGCGCTTCGGAGTAGAACAGGTCGTTGATCGGTTCGCCGTTCGCCGACACCGCCACGTCCGCCAGCGGCCGCTCGCCCTCGTTCTCGAAGACCAGAACGACGGTGCCGTACTCGCCGGCGACCTGCGTCCCCGACCCGATCGCGATCCGGAACGGGTCGCCGTCGTCGCCGGCGGCGTCGACACCGGCCCCCGACGCGACCGCGGCGACGATATCGACCCGCCTGGCGGTTCCGTCCTCGTCCGCGATCGCAACCGTCCCCTCGAGTGTGGCCGCGTTCGTCCCGGTCCAGCCGTCGAGCCCGCCGGTCGCGGTCGTCCGTTCGCCGGCCGCGAGCCGCGCCTCGACAGGGATCGACCGCCCATCGATCTCGAGGGCGTCGACCCGACGGGGCCGGTCCTCGCGGTTTACCAGTTCGGCGACGACGCTCCCGTCGGCCGGATCGACCGTCGCGCGAACGGCGACGCCGCCGCCGGCGTCGGCGATCGACCGGTCCGAGAGCCGCTCGCTGACCGTTCCGTCGGCACTGATCGCGGCCGGCGAGACGGTCGTTTCCGTGCCCGAGAGAATCGCGACCGACCGCTCGAGCGTCGTCCGCTCACCGGCTGCGAGCCGTCCGGCGTCGACCGTCGACTCGCCGATCTCCACGGCGACGTCGACCGTCGAATCGCCCTCGTTGGCGAGTTCGATCCGGTCGCGAACGGCGTGCCCGACCGGCGCGGAGTCGCCCTCGAGCCGCCGCGTCGCGACCAGCCCGGACTCCCCGGCCCGATCGTCGCCGCCCGCAGCGTCGTCGGCGTGGGCCGCCCCGTCGCGCGCTCTCGAGTCCGAACCCGACTCGTCAGCCGTCGACGCCTCGTCCGCCCCGGTGGCCGCGGACGTCGCGTCCGGCGCAGCGGTCGGGGACGCCGCGTCGGACTCGTCGTCGAGACCGGTCTCGGCGGTGGGCCCCGTCGAGTTCTGCCGCCCGTCCTCGCTTCGGGGAGCGGTCGATTCTCGTCCCGACGACTCGCTCGTAGGCGGGGAACTCGACGCGGCGTCGCGGTCGTTCCGCGTCGGCCCGTCGCGATCGCGGTCCCGATCGGCCGACCGGGAGCCGCCGATCCCCGACGCGCTGGCGAGGGAGGCCGGTCCGCCGGAGAGCCGGAGTCGCTCGTCGACGTCGAGCGACTCGAAGCCGATCCGGGCGGTCCCCTCGTCGAACTGCGGGACGACGAGCAGCAGTTCGTCGCGCTCGATCGTCACCTCGGTCCGGACCCGGCCCGCGCCGGGGAGTTCGATCACGAGCCGGTCGACGACCGTCACCGAACCGGCCGTGTCGACGGTCGCGCGGACCGCGTCGCCGTCGGCCTCGACGTCGACGGTCGGCGTCGGCGGCAGCGTACACGTCGGCGCGTACTCCCGCCGCCGATCCCCGCGGGCGACCTCGAGCCCGACCGAGACCCGCCGGTCGGGCTCGTAAGGACGCGTGACCGTCCCCGTCCACGTTCCGCCGGGCTCGAGTGACTCGGTCCCGGCGTCGGTCTCGAGCAGCCGGACCCCCTCGAGGGCAACGCCGCCGACGTTCTCGACGGCGACCTCGAGTTCGGCGACGCCGTGGTCGACGGCCGTCACCGCGAGGTCGGCCTCGACGGCGATCCCGCCGCTCGCGGCGTCGTCGAGTTCGACGGCGGACCGCTCGACGACCGACCCGTCCACGGCGAGTTCGACCGTCCGTTCGCCCTCCGAGCGGACCGCCTCGACCGGGAAGTCGACGATCGTCGTCTCCCCCGCCTCGAGCGCCACCGTCCGCTCGCTCGGGGACAGCGTCGCGCCTTCGACGGCGGCGGCGAGGTCGACGCGTCGCTCCCGGTCGGTCGCGTTGGTCGCTTCGACGTCGATCGTCCCGCCGACGCCGACGGCGTCGGTCGCGACCGTCAGACGGAGCCGGTCGCGGTTGTGGACGTACGTCGAGACGGTCCCGTCCCGGATCGAACAGACGAGCGAGCCGTCGGCCGTCGCGTAGCCGTCGCCCGTCGAGAGCCCCGGCACCGACGCCGTCTCCCCGTCCGGATCGACCGCGCGGATGCCGTCGGTCGTGGTCACCAGCACCGACGACTCCCCGACCGGCGCGACGTGGTCGGCCGAAAGCGCGGTCTGCCAGCGCTCCGCACCGGTCTCGAGGGCCGCCGAGACGAGCCGATCGTTCTGTAAGGCCGCGACGACAGCGTCGTCACATCGCCCCAGGCTCCGCACGACCGCCTCGAGGTTGCGATCGAAGCCGATCTCGCCGTCCGGGTCGATCCGGGTCAGGAACGACCACGTCGCGATCACGAAGCCGGCGGGCGTCCCGAGCAGGCCGTCGTCGGCCGGGCCGCCCGGCCGCGTGCGCTCGACGTCGAACCGCTCGCGGCCGGTCGCGACGTCGACGGCTCGGAGCCGATCGGGTCCGAGGACGCCGACGATTCCCTCGCCGGGAACGGTCGCGATCGCGTGGGCGTCCGCGACCGGCTGTCGTCGGATCCGATCGCCGTTCCGCGAGTAGACCGTCAGCGCGTCCGCCGAGAGGACGAGGACGCGATCGGCTACCGCGAGGTCGACGACCCGCTCGCCGTGATCGAGCTCGACGCGATCGCTTCCCGTGACGAGGACGATCCGCTCGCCGGTCCCGACGGCGATGGCCCCGTCGCCGACGGCGACGGCGTCGACGCGCTCGCTCTCGAAGGAGCCGACCTGTCGGTAGCCGTCACTCATCGTCGTCACCCCCACGTTCGCCGTCGGCAGCCTCGTCCGGGTCCGAGACGTCTATCGGCACCGACCCGGACGACGCCGGCTCCGCGTCGTCGGCGTCACCGCCGTCACCTGCCGGCTTCGCCTCAGTACTACCGCCGCCGAGCAACTCGCCCAGCGACGCGGGCTCCGATCCCAGCCGCATGTCCAGGCGCTCGGCCTGGTCCTCGACGTAGCGTTTGAGTTCGGGATACCCCTCGAGGTCGTCGATCTGGGTCCGGACGCTCGCGACGTACTGGCGGATCGTCTTGGGCTCGGTCTCGGCGAGGCGCTCGAGGAAGTAGTCGGTGTCCGGTTCGATCGGCTCGCGGTCGGGAAGGTGGACGCTCTCGACGAGTTCCCGCTGGAGTTCGCTCCCGAGGACGCGGTCGGCGATCTCGGCCGGCGTGTACCCCTCCGAGCGGGCCCCGAGTCGCTCGTACTCGATCCCGTCGGTCCCGGCCATCTCGGAGAGGTGTTTCCGCCAGACCTCGGCCATCACCGTCTCGTCGGGCTGCGGGATGAACTGCTGGATCGGAAACCGGCGGGTCGCGGCCGGATCGATGGTAAACGGCATGTTCGTCGCCCCGATCACGAGCAGGTTGTCCTCGATCTCGTTCATCTCCTGGAGGAAGGCGTTGGTCAGCGACCGCTCGTGGCGCTGCAAGGAGTCGTCACCCCGATCCGGAATGAGGGTGTCGACCTCGTCGAAAAACAGGACCGCAAAGCCCTCCTGGGCGATCCCGTGGGCCTTCTCGAAGATGGCTTCGACGCGTTTCTCGGACTCGCCGGAGTACTTCGAGAGGACGTCGCTGCCCTTGATCTCCAGGAACTTCACCTCGCCGTAGCTGTCCTCGATGTTCGAGTTGTACTTGGCCTCGTAGGCGATCGCCTCGGAGATGAGCGTCTTCCCACAGCCCGGCGGGCCGTACAGCAGCATGCTGTTGCCCCGCGAGGCGAACTCGTCGCCGTAGCGCTCGACGACCTCGTCTCGGACGTCGGGATCGAACAGGGCGAGCAGGTTCTCCGCCGTGCGTTTGACCTCCGGTAACCCGGCGACGTCTTCCTCGAAGCTGACGGTCGGCTTCTTGGGCTCGAGCGAGACCTGCACCTCCTCGTCGCCGTCTCCCTCCTGTCCGGGGCCGCCGGGTCCGGGACCGCCCCGGGCCGCCGGGGTCCGGGTCGCGCGCAGCTCCCGGAGTTCGCCGGCGTCGATGAACTCGAGGTCCGTGTCGGGCGTGACCCGTAGCGTGGCGTAATCCGTCGGCTCCATCGCAGCGACCTCGAAGGTCGCCAGCTCGTCGCCTTTCGGGACGACCTCCTCCATCCGATGGAGGAGGTAGTCGTTCTCCCGGAGGAACGGCTCGAGGTCGTCGGGCGCGATTTCGCTGGTGTGGATCTTCGCGGACGAACACTCGACGACGTCGCGTTTCGTCGCGTCGGGATCGACCAGGAAGTCCGTGCCCCGATCGATCCCGCCGAACACCGTCTTGACGTTCCGGTGCATCCGGACCTTGTTTCCGATCCCGTCGACGATCGAGTCGTCGACCGGCTCGACGTAGAAGAACGCGCGCCGGTCGTTGTGACGGATCTCGACGGTGTCGGTGTTCGGGCCGACCTTTTTGGCTCCGATCTCGATGCGTGACGTCGGCTGGTCTCGTTTCAGTATTGGCGTCAGGTTAAGCATTCTCGTCACCCCGTAGCTGCGTCGTCGCGTCCGCGATCGTCGACAGTAACTCGCCCTGTCGCTGGTCGGTCCGATCGCGGACGTACCGACCCCCGGCGTCCGCCCGCTCTACCACCAGCGAGAGCGACTCGAGCATCGCGACGATCGCCTCGCAGCCGGCCGCGAACGGCCGGTCGATCCCCGCGGCCCGCACTCGGTCCCGGACCCGCCCGAAGGCCGACCGGACCCCCTCGAGGCGGTCGAGCAGCGCCTCGATGACCGGCCGCCAGTTGAACGCGTGCGGCGCGGTCCGGGACAGGGGGACGATCACCCGCGAGTCGACGGTCTCGAGCCGATTCGCGGCCGCGATTCGGTCGGCAGTCGCGTCGTCGAACCCCTCGACGGTCGTCGCCCCGCGCTCGTACCCGGCCGCGAGGACCCGCCGGACGAGGGCGTCCTCGCAGTCTTCGTCCCCGTTCGTTCCGCCAACCCGGGAGCCGCCGTCGGGACGCGCGTCGGCGGTCCGCGCCGCCGCGTCGGGCTCGAGTCGCGGCGGAAACGGGGCCCCGGCACGCAGCAGTTCGGCGAGATCGAGGAGGGCGTCCATCGCGATCTCGACCCGTCTCGCGGGCTCGGGACCCGAAAACGTCCGCAGGGACAGCAGCCGCGAACCCTGCTCGTCGACCCGACGAACGCCGCCCAGCAGCGAGTCCCCGCGCATCCTACGACATCTCGAGTTCGCTCGTTTCCCGGTCCGTCTCCGCGACCTCCTCGCCGGCGGTCTGTTGGGCGGTCTCCCCGACGCTCTCGATATCGCCGAGGACGTCGTCGACCATCGCGTCCAGCTCGTGGTCGGCCGTGTTCTCGACCTCCTCCTCGATACCGCCGACACCGGCGAGCTGAGTCGTCAACTCTCCCATGTTGTCGACGATATTCATCGCCTCGTCGGGGAACGTCTGCTTTTTCAGCGCCTGCGTGCGGACCTGCTCGCGCTTGTTCGCGAGCGTCGTCTTGGCCGACTCGAGCATCTCGATGTTGTCGGCGAGCCGGTCGGCCCCGCTCTCGACTTTCTCCGCCAGGTTCTCCTGATCGGCTTCTTTCATCTTCTTGTGATAGATCAGCTTCCGTTTGAGCTGCTGGAAGCGTTCGCGATCGTCCTGCGGGAGTTCCGACGGGTCCTGCGGGACGCCGGGGCCGTCGCCGAGGCTCCTGAGTTCCTGGGCGGTCTCCGCTAGGTGTTCGTCGATCGTCCCCGACTCCTGGTCGATGTCGGCCATCCGGTTCTCGAGTTTCTCCTTGGCGCTCTCGACCCGCTCGATGGTCTCGGTGATCTTCTCGACGCAGGCGTCGATCGCGGCCGCCCAGTTGAGGATCATCCGCCCGTTTATCTCGTCGGGTTCGTCGCTCGGATTGCGAAGCATCACGACCCGTCCACCCTGCAGGTCGACGATATCCTCCTCGGCGAAGAACTCGAGCAACGCCTCGGCCTGCTGTTCGCTGGTGACGATATCGCCCTCGTCGTCGCTGGCCGCGGCCAGCGTCTCGATCGCCTGTCTGCGGTCGATCCGACCGTTGCCCTCCTTCAGTTCCATCGACCCCAGCAGATCTGTCTTGATGATCGCTCGGATCGCTCGCTCCCACTCCCCGTCGACGTCGTCGCCCTCGATCCAGCGGGCCTCGAGTCGAACCGGATCGGCCGTCTGATCGACCGGATCGGCGATCACGTACTCCCGTCCGTCGCTTTCGATGCGTTCGAATTCGTACTTTTGAGACATAGTGTTGAGTTCCTCTCCCGTTGTCTTACGCTGCCATTCCGCCGAACTCCTCCTCGTTGACGAGCCCCCTGTAGCGCTCCCGGACCGCGTCGCGGACGTACTCGTTGACGGCGGTCGCGTTGCTGACCTGCAGCTCCGCGACGTGGTCCTCGGCCAGTTCGACCCACTCCGGAAGCGTGCCCGGTAACTGGTCCTGCTCGGCCTTTACGTCCGCGAGGATGCGTCGGGCGTGGTCCGCGACCACGTCCTCGAACGGGTCGACCGCTTCGACCATTTCCCGGCCCTCCTCGAGCCCGAGCCGATCGACCAGCGTCTCGCGGGCCCCCTCGAGGATCTCCCCGCGGACGCTACGGGCCGTCGAGAGGACGTCGAACCGGCTGTCGATCTCGTTCTGGACGACCTGCTCGAACTCGCCGGTCCGGAGGACGTAGCTCGAGTCCTCGAACTCCGCCTCGATCGCGTCTTCGATCTGCGCGGCGAGATACTGGGCGTACTCGTCGATCGCCTCCTCGACCAGATACTCCCCGTCGAGGTCGACGATGTACCCCTCCCGGTCGAGATAGCGGATCACGTCCGCGGTCGCGTCGACGTCGATGACGCTCTCGAGATCGCTGTGGGCGATCTTCCCGTTCGCGGCCTCGCGCTCGAGCCGGGCGTCGAGGCCGACGTCGTCGGCGTGTTCTTTGAGCTGCGGGCCGATCGTGTAGTAGTCGCGCTTGCCCGCGGTGATCCGTCGGAGATAGTTGCGATCCGCGAGTTCGTCGGCGAAGAAGTCCAGATCGTCGATGGCGAGCGAGAACCGCGAGCGCAGCGTCTCCCCCGTGACGACGAGCCGCTGCCCGAACAGGTTGGTCAACTCCCGCGTGATGTTCATGTTCCCCTTGACGCCGAACGGATCGACGTAGAAGACGCCGTCGCGCAACTGCTCGAGACCGACGAACTCGGCGGCGGCCAGTTCGGTCAGCGCCTCGTGGAGATCGCTCGAGGACAGCGACCGCGCGTTGACGAGGCCGACGTCGGCGCTCTCGTAGGCTGCCTTGATCTCGCCTTTCTGATCGGAGACGTAGATAAATCCGTAGTTGTCCTGGGCGATATCCCGACAGACGTCTTCCAGGACGTCGGTGTCGACCGGTAAGAGCGTCATTACAGGAGAGTTATATGCTCGCCTACTAAACCTTGCGCCCGCGTTATTCGTTTCTCCGCGAAAATCACTATTTCAAGCGCCAGGAGGCGTAATTCGGGCGCGGCGGGCTCGGACCCGTCTCGAGGCTCGAATGGGGGCGTCGATGTCGGCCGAATCGACCGACTACTACGCCGTGACGGCCTCGAGCAGGCGATCCCGGAGCGCCGCGGGGGAATCGACGACCGCGTCGGCCCGCGAGCGGTCGATGTCGCCGTGGGCCGCGATCCGGTAGGCGACGACGGTCGCGCCCGCTCTATCGCCGGCTTCGATCCCGTTTTCGGAGTCCTCGACGACGACGCACTCCGCAGCCGGGACGCCGAGTTCGGCGGCCGCGTACTCGAAGACGTCCGGTTCGGGCTTGCTCGCCGCGTCGACGTCGTCGGCACTGATCACGCGGTCGAACGCCCCCTCGAGGTCGAAGCGCTCTGTGACCATGTCGATCCAGTCGTGGGGCGACGAGGAGACGAGCGCCGTGTCGACCCCGCGGTCGTCCAGTTCGACGAGCAGGTCGTGGCAGCCGTCCAGTAGCTCCGCGCGCTCGGTGTAGATCTCCTCGGCGGCGGCATCGAAGCGCCCGACGAACGACTCGCGGGAGATCGCCGTCCCGTACTCGGCCTCGAGGTAGTCGTAGATATCGCGGAAGTTCATCCCGCTGGTCTCGGCCACGTCGACCGCGGCGTCGGGGACGGTCGCGGGGAAGATCTCCTCGCGCTCGAACTCGACCCAGTAGTCCTCGCTGTCGACCAACACGCCGTCCATATCGAACAGCACTGCGTTCATGTGGCTCAGGCTATCCGGTCGTGACGGATAGCCGTTTGGCACGACGGGGCGAGCAGTGGCGACTCCCTTCGGTGGCGCGCGCTATCAGCCGGCCGAACGGAAGTGAGGACGGCTGCTGACACCGTGCGAGCGTGAGCGAATCGGTTGGGGAGGACGTGGCTGCTCACCGTTGCCACGGTAACAGGACGCTTCGCGTTGGTACCCCCGCCGCTCACGACGATTCGAATACGTCGCCGCGCCGTTCGTGGGCCATCTCGGCGGCCACCGCCTCGGCGATTTCCGCATCGAACTCCCGCTCGAGCAGCCACAACGCCAGATCGATGCCCGACGTCACGCCCCCCGCAGTGACGACGTCGCCGTCGTCGACGACGCGTTCGTCGACCACGGTCGCCGCGGTGGCCGCCAGGTCGTCCCGCGCGTCGGGGTGGGTCGCGGCCGGCCGACCCTCGAGGATCCCCGCCGCCGAAAGCACCATCGCGCCGGTACAGACCGAGGCGATCGTCGCCCCGTCGTCGGACCGCTCGCGGACGGCGGTCGGCAGCGCCCCGTCCTCGACGACCGTACGGACGCCGCCCTCGGTCGTCCAGCCGCCGCCGGGAACGAGCAGCAGGTCCGGCCACCCCAGCGTCCCGTCCGGTTCGACGCGACAGTCGTGGCTCGCCCGCACGAGAGCCGTCTCCGCGAGGGTCACGAGTCGCGTCTCGAGCGACGCGCCGGCCCGGGCCCCGTTCCGGAGGACCTCGTAGGGACCGATCGCGTCGAGTTCGTCGAAGCCATCGAACAGCACGATTTCGGCGGCGATATCGGCCATATGCCGTCGTCGGCGTCGGCGAGCAAATCCGTTGTGTCTCCGCGACCGTCGCCGGGCGTCCCCCGTGATTGCCAGCGGCGGCCCGTCGGTCGGCCCGCTCGAGGCGGCAGCGCGTGTCGCGCGACGCGCCGTCCCGTCGTCGTTGGAGAGCCGACCGAGCATCGCCGATTCGCCGGCAATCGGATCGCGTTAAACCGGACGAAACGGGCGAAAACGTCGGTCAAACCCCCGAAAACGGCGTCAAAGCACGTTCACGGCGGTACCCCTTCAAGTGCGTCGACCCGCCGAGAGTCGGCTGCAAGCTATGAACCGAACGACCACCATCGCAGTCGCACTCGCCGCACTGATCGCAGCCACCGGGTTCGCCGCCGCGGCGCCCGGCTCCGCTCCCGTCTCCGTAGACACGGGCGCGGACAGTACCGACGACCACCCTGCGAACGACCACGCAGGGTCCGCGGACGACCGCGACGACGGAAGCGAGAACGGGGCCGCCGCCGGCGCTGACGACCGGAACGGGCAGGGCCCCGCCGTCGACCTGCCCGAGCAGGTCCCCGACCACGTCTCCGCGATCCACGACCGCACCTCGTCGTTCCTGAGCGGCGACCTCGAGACCTCGCTCGGCGACGCGATCAGCGAGGTGACGCCGGACGACGAGAACGCTGCCGGCGGGGATGACGCGACCGAGAGCGGTGACGACGCCGACGAGAGCGACGCCACCGACGAGGACAGCGACGCTGACGCTGACGAGGACAGCACCGGCGACGAACGGCCCGACGAGGGCGACGACTCGAGCGACGAATAGACCGCCCGATAACGCTACACACCTATGCCCCCATTCGCGCAGCCGGCCCCGACCGGACTCGAGGACGGACTGCTGGCGTTCGCCGTGAGCCTGCTGGTCGGCGGCGCGGCCCTCCAGGCCGGTACCTACGTCGTCGCCGAGACCCGCGACTACGGCCACGCGGTACTGACCGCGCTGCTGGCCGCCCTCGCCTGGGCGGTCCTCGAGGCGGTGCCGCTGCTCGGCGGCCTGCTGGCGATCGTCGCCTGGGTCACGATCGTCAAGTGGCGCTACGACCTCGGCTGGCTCCGGTCGACCGGGGTCGGCGTCGCCGCCTGGGCGGCCGCCGTGGTCGTCCTCGCGGCCCTCGAGTTGCTCGGCATCGGCTCGGTGTCGGCGCTCGGCGTGCCGGGCACCTGAATCGCGCCCCCGCTGGCGTTTCCGCCCCCGTCCCGCTGACGTCCCCTCCACCACCCCGCTGACGCTTCTCCCGGACGCCCCCGTCCACGGACCGCCGTGCTGCGCAGGTGCCGGCTCGAGCCGGCGGTTCGAATCACGAGTCGTCTCGTTCACACCGACCCGAATGCGACGGCCCCGAGCGGTCCATTATACGTAGCTGGAGGCCGAACCGGTCCGTATGGTCTCCGTCATCGGCTCGTTCGTCGCGTTTCTGGTCGCACTGGTGGTCGGCGGGCTGGCGATCTACGCCAGCGCGCGGATCGTCGCCGACGTGGACGATTACTCGCACGCGCTCGTCACGGCGATCCTCGGCGGGTTTGCCTGGGGACTGACCGCGTGGATCCCGCTTTTGGGCCCGATACTCGCCCTGATCGCCTGGGTCTGGGTGATCAACTGGCGCTACCCCGGCGGCTGGGGGACGGCCGCGGCCATCGGGTTCGTCGCCTGGCTCGCCGCGATCGCGATCCTGTTCGTCCTCAACGCCGTCTTCCGGCTCGGGGTCGGCGCGTTCGGCGTCCCTGGCGCGTGAGCCCCTCGCCGTCGGCCGAGGGCGATCGATACCGGCCGCCGACGGTCGATAACCGGCACAAACCGGCGCAAATCGGGGTCACCGACTGCCCGGTTGATGAGGGAGAGTCCACGCTCTCGAGTCGTGATGCAGCGACGACCGATACTCGCGATCGCAGTGGCACTGACCCTCCTCCTCGGCGCGACGGGCGCCGCGGCGGTCCAACCCGCGGACGGCCCGCCGAACGACATGCCGGACCCCGTTCCGGAGTTCGTTGCCGACCTCCTCGGAGCGATCACCGACTTCCTCGGGAGTGTCCTCGAGGCGATCGGCGAGGCCGTTCGAACCGTCACGCCCGGCGACGACGCGGCCGTCCCGAACGGTACCAGTGAGTGACAGTTCTCCTATGTTTTCTGGTCGAATATTCCCCACACAACCGTTTCAGGGATTGAAGGTCCAGTCTCCGGCATCCGTGTGTTTTAACCGAGCTGGGAAGTACCGACCCGTATGAACGGTCGCGCCGGCGTGACGGTCGCGGTCGTCGTAATACTGCTCGTCGCTGCCGGCCCCATCGCGGCCACCGGAACGGCGGCGACGGGAGGAGCCCAGTCGGAGCCGTTTACCCTCCAGCAGGACGGGATCGACGCCGACGAGGTCCGGATGGACGTCGCGCTCCGGGCCGACGGCAGCGCCGACTGGACCCTCGAGTTCTGGATCCGACTCGACGACAACGAGAGCGAAGCGGCGTTCGAGTCGCTGCGCGAGGACATCCAAGACGACCCGGCGAACCACACGGCGCAGTTCGCCGAGCGGATGAACGGCACCGTCGCGACGGCGAGCGACGCGACCGGTCGGGAGATGGCCGCCGCCGACTTCGCCGTCGAGACCGAGCGCCAGTCGTTCGCCCGCGAGTACGGCGTCGTCAGGTACACGTTCCGCTGGGACGGGTTCACCGCCGTCGAGGGCGATCGGCTCCGTGCCGGCGACGCCGTCGCGGGGCTTTACCTCGACGACGGGACCCGCCTGCTGATCGAGTGGCCCGACGGCTACGAGCGGACGTCGGTCGCGCCCGATCCGGACGACGAGCGCGAGCGGGCCGTGATCTGGCGGGGCGACGACACCGACTTCGTCGACGACGAGCCCCGCGTCGTCGTCACCGCCGGCGGCGGGGCGACCGGCTCGAGTCCGCTGCTGATCGCGACCGGGGCGGTCGTCCTGCTCGGCCTCGGAGCCGCCGGCGCGTGGTGGTACCGGAACCGCGAGCCGACGGCGGATCGGCCCGACAGCGACGGGACCGCTGCGGCCGGTTCCGGGAGCGAGTCCGCGTCCGGTTCCGACGCCGAGTCTGCAGCCGGCCCGGACGTCGAGACGGCGGCGACCGGCGACTCGAGTCCGGCGGACGCGTCTGACCCGGCAAGCGACGCCGTGGCCGCGGGCACGGCCGAACAGGTCGATCCGGAACTGCTGAGCAACGAAGAACAGGTCCTCCGGCTGGTCAAGGAACGGGGCGGCCGGATGAAACAGCAGGCGGTCGTCGAGGAACTGGACTGGACCGACGCGAAGACCAGCAAGGTCGTCAGCGGGCTCCGCGAGGACGGCGAGCTCGAGTCGTTCCGGCTCGGCCGCGAGAACGTCCTCTCGCTGCCCGAGGTCGACGACGGGATCGTGTCGGACTCGACGGGTGAGGACGAATGACTCGCGTCGGACCGGCCGAGACGGTCGCGGGTCGAAAACCGTCGAAATCGCCGGACGGAGCCGGATCGAAAACGGCGTTGAACGGCGTTAACCGTCGATGACCCCAAGTCCTCGCCCCGCCTGGTATCGAGCGAGCGACACCCACCACCAATGAACCGACCCACATCGATCACGCTCGTCGCGGTCATACTCGTCGCAGCGGTCGCGGTCCCGCTGGCCGCGGCGACCGTCGCCCCGAGCGGCGGCGCACAGGACGGCACCGACGGCGGCGCAGGCAACGACTCGATCGCACCCGGCGAACAGTTCGCCGCGGCCGTCGGCGTCCAGAACGCCGAACTCGAGGGCGACGTCTCGGAGCGAGCCTTCGGCGTGCGGTTCGCCGGCGCCGAGACGAACGAGACGAAAGCAGCCGTGGTCGCCACGGAGGTCAACGAGAGCCGTCAGCGCCTCAACGAACTCGAGTCACGGCTCGCGACCCTGAACGAGTCCCGCGAAACCGGCGAGATCAGCGAGGGTCGCTACCGGGCGGAAGTCGCGACGACCGCCGCCGAGATGCGGAGTGTCGAGCGTCGGGCCGCCACGGCCGAAACCGCCGCGGCCGGGGTCCCCGACCGAGCGCTCGCCGACAACGACGTTGACGCCGAGTCGATCGGGCAGTTACGGGCGCGAGCCGGCGACCTCGGCGGCCCGGAAACGGCCGCGATCGCCCGCTCGATCGCCGGCAACGACGTCGGTCGTTCGATCGGGACCGATCGCGGCCCCGGCGGCCCGGTCGACGCCCCTGGTGAGGGCCGAGCCGGCGGCCCCGGCGACGGCAACGAGACGGCGACCGAACCGACCGCGGACTGACGACGGCTGGCGCGAGTGCGGACTGTCGGCGGCGAGGGCGACTACCGCGACCGCGATTTTAAGTACGATACCGCGGCCAACGCGGCCATGATCGACGACGCGATCCGCGTGCTCGCCGGCGACTGTACCGTCATCGCGGAGAACGGCGACCGCGAGGAGTATCGAGGCCGAGTGACGACGATCGTCAAGCCCGACAACACCGTACTGGTCCACGACACCGACGGCTACCAGCCCGTCGCGTGGCTGACCCGCGCCGACAGCGTCTCGAGCGACCGCACGGGCGGCTTCACCCTCGTCGCCAAAAAGGACACCCAGACGCTGCGGATCGCCGCCCACGAACAGGACGGGTTCGCCCACTACCCCTCGTCGGCGGCCGGAACCCCCGTCGGCACGTGTCCCGACTGTGGCGGGGCCTTGGTGCGCTCGAGCGGGGTCCACTGCGTCGGCTGTGGCGACGAGTACGGCGTCCCCGCCGACGCGACGGTCCGGGGGGAGCAGTGCGACTGCGGCCTCCCCAAGATGCGCGTCGAGCGCGGGCTGGCCTTTAACGTCTGTCTCGATCGGGGCTGCGGATCGCTCGACGCGGCGGTCAAACAGGCCTTCGACCGCGAGTGGAACTGCCCCGAGCCGGACTGCGACGGCGATCTCCGGATCCTCCGGCGCGGCGGGCTCATCGCCGGCTGCGAACGCTATCCCGACTGCGAGGTCGGCTTCGCCGTCCCCGCCGGCGTGGTCGACGGCGAGTGCGGCTGTGGCCTGCCGACGTTCGAGACCGCAAGCGGGATCCGCTGTCTCGACGCGACGTGTGATCGGGCGCTCGAGGGACCGCTCGAGAGCGACGCCGCGGCCGACGACTGACCGAACGGCAGCGAGAGAGGTCAGTATCCGCCGCGCGACAGCCCGCTGACCGGCCGCCGCTGCGGTGGGTGGGACTGAAAGGGGCTGACGCGGTGGGCGAACCCCGACGACGCAAGGACCGCAACGAGCGAGCGGAGCGAGCGACTGAGGACCGCAGCGAGTCGCGGGAGTCCACCGCGTCAGGGGCTTTCACAGTGTTTGCAGCGGCTTGTCACCGAAGCCGACCCGCCGGTGTGAGTGAAACGAGGAATCGATCCGCAGCCACTTAGTGCCGGCCGGCAAACACCCGGCCATGACACTCGAGGGGCGGTTCGACGCGGCCGACGACGTCGTCCGCGTGGGCGGTGACGCGCGCCAGCGGTATCACGATTCGCGGGGGTACGGCTACCCGCTCTCCGGCAACGAGATCGCGCTCGCGCCGGTCGAGGCGGCCCACCTGCTCTACCGGGGCGACCTCGAGGCGGTCGTCGACGTCGACGGGGGCGAGCGGCTGGGGTTCCGGGAGTTCATCTCGCGGGAGCCCGGCGACGACTTCGGCGTGCGCTTTCTCGTCTACGCGGACCTGCGCTCGCGGGGCTTCTACCTCTCGCCGGCGGCGGAGCCGTGGGTCGCCGACCCGCCCGGCGGCGCGGCCGACTTCGCGGTCTTCCCGCGGGGCAAGGGCCCCGGTGACGGCGAGATCGCCTACGCACTGCGGATCGTCGGCGAGCGGACGGACGTTCCCGCCGCCGAACTCCGGCCGGGCGTGCTGGCGGTCGTCGACGAGGAGAGCGAGATCACCTACTTCGAGGTCGATCGGCGCGACCCCACCGGTTCGTCGGGGGCCGACGCCGCCTTGCCCGACGGCTGCGAGGCCGACCTGCTGGCCGATCGAGTCGTCGTCTGGGAGCCGCCGCTCGAACTCTACGAGAAGACCTTCTACGGCCAGCCCCTCGAGGGTCGGGAGTACGACGAGCCGACGCTGCAGTGTTCCCTGCTCGAGGCGGCCTACCTGGCCGAACGGGGGGCGATCGACCTCGAGCCGGCGACGGTTCGCGAGCGGGGCCGCGAGGTCGAAGGCGAGCGGTTCGATCGACGGCTGCGCGTCTACGCGGCCCTGCGAGAGCGCGGCGTCGTGCCGAAGACGGGCTACAAGTTCGGCGCTGACTTCCGGACCTACGCCGACGTGGAGTCCGTCGAGAACCTGGGCCACTCCGAACTGCTGGTGCGGGTGCATCCGGCCGGCTACGTCTTCGAGCCGCGGGATCTGGCGCTGGACGTGCGGCTGGCCCACGGCGTCCGGAAGACGATGGTGTTCGCGCTGGTGGGCGAGGACTCCGCCGGTGGCGACGGGATCGAGTGGTGGTCGCTCGAGCGATTGACGCCCTAGTAACCGGCCGGGGTATCGATACCGAAGACGGGCGTTATACCGGCAGCGTGGACGAAACGACGAGTGTCCTGCTCAAACTGGCAACACGGAATAGCCACGCCCTCCCCAGCCGATTCGTTCGGTCACGCCGTTCCCTCACTCATCCCTCGCGCAACGTCGTCGGCCACCCTCACTACGTTCGGCTGGCCGACAGCGCGCGCCACCGCAGAGGACGGAGGCTGTTCGCTACGCGAACCGCTCGAGGAACCGCTTCCCGAGGACGACCTCCGTCCCGGCCAGCCCGACCGAGCAAAACAGCGTGAGGTCGTCCGCGCGCCGGCGGCCGAGATCGGGGTCCTCGAGGACGGCGGCGAGTTCGACCATCCGGTCGCGGTCCGCACCCGAAGCGATGTAGGGGCGGTCGTAGGCATCGACCTGCGGGAGCGAGTCGGTCGCGATCGCGTCGGCCCGCTCGACCACCTCGAGGGGGAGTTCGTGGGCGTCTTCGAACCGCGGGCCGATCGTCGTGACGTGGGTGCCGGGCTCGAGCCAGTCGGGATCGAACACGGGCTCTTCGCTGTTTGTCGCACAGACGAGCGCGTCGGCCTCGCGGACGACCGGCTCCGGGTCGTCGGCCGCGCGAACGGGCGGCTCGACCGCGCCGCCGAGGATCTCGGCGAAGGACGCGCGGCTCTCGGCGGTCGGACTGTAAACCGCGACCGCGTCGAAGTCGCGGGCCGCACACGCCGCGCCGACCTGCGCTCGCGCCTGAAAGCCCGTGCCCAGAATCCCCAGCGTCTCGGCGTCGGGACGGGCGAGCGCGTCGATCGCGACGCCACCGATGCCGCCGGTGCGAAGCCCGCCGACGGCGTGGCCCGCGACGAGACCCTCGAACGCACCGGTCGTCGCGTCGAAGACCGCCACCAGTTCCGTGTGATCGTCGCCGGTGCCGTGAGTCTCGTAGACGCGAAAGCCGGCGGCGTTCGTCGATCCAGTCGCGGCCCCCGCGGTAAAGACGAGGTCGCCCTCGCCGGCCGGGACCCGCCAGCGCGGCGGCGCCTCGAGCGTGCCCGCGGCTCGTTCGGCGACGGCGTCACGCATGGCGTCGACGACCTGTTCGTAGTCGAACTGCGAGTAGACGTCGCCGTCGGTGAGGAGCGGAAATCCGGTCATAGATGCCCGGTCGGACGGCGCACCCATAACGGTATGCGCTCGGTGAGCGCCCTCGCGGAACTCACGGAATTTCGTCGACGGCGTCCCGAAGTTCGTCGGCGTCGTGCCACTCGCACGCGCGGTCGCCGGTCAGCAGGAGTTCGACGTACGAGGCGGCCATTCCGTTGTCGTAGCGTTCTCGCTCGGTCGCCGGGGCCGGATAGCGCCGTTTCAGTACCCACGTTTTGTCGCGATAAGCGGGGGCAAACAGCAAGCCCAGTTCCCAGACGTATCCACCGTCGAAATCTTCGATAACGGCGACGATGTGCGTCGCCCGTCCACAGAGGATATCGAAGACGCGCGTCCACAGTTCGATCTCCTCGGGCGTGAGTCCGAACTCCTCGAGTTGCATCGCGACCGCCGGCGGATCGGACCGTGCATCGAGGCGGTCGTAGACGATCCCGCGTCTCGTGGCGGCCCCCGTTTCGCCCCCTGCACCGACGACCAGATACCGTCGCTCGTGACCCCTGATACGGTCCATCTCCGGACCGTTCACGAGGTCTTTGATCCGCTGGTGGTCGCTCGGCGTGAGGCTGACACCCTCGAGTTCGGTCAGGAGTTCGTCTTCAGCCGGGAGACCCCGGTCGGAGTCGACACCGTCATCGCCGTCCGGTTCCATCGGCCCCGAATCGTCTCGGAAACAACATCAATTGCGGGGGTAGTGGTAGACTAGTTGTGGAATCACTTGTGAAACTAAACTCATTCAGATGCAAGTGTTTATGCCAGTGGCGGTCCAACAACGGGATATGAGGCCGGAGACGGCGGTAGCCGATCCGACGCAAGGGATGGGGCACGTCACCGACGATGGGTTCGATACGTGGCGGGCACTCCAGAAGGCAACCGACAAGAAGCGAGCCGACATCATCGCGGACATCGTCGGCCACCCGAAAGGTGCCCCGAGCGTCGAGGAACTGGACTACATGAACCCACCGCTCAGTGACGACGCCATTCGGCGACACCTCGGCGCGCTTGAATCGGTCGGCGTCGTTCGGGAACGGGCGTTCGAACCCGGCGAGCGGCTTCGGGACTACCCATACAAGTTCTACGAACTCACCGACGCAGCCCGGGAACTGTTCGACCGGAACGGCCTGTTCCCGCGGGATGCGTGGCAACGACAGTACCGAGCCGTCGAGAAGACCGCCCGGATCCGCGACCTCGAGGAAATGCCCCGACCCGACGCCTGATACGGATCAGTGTCGCTGTGTACTGGTGTGTCCCCGCGACCGTCCTGCGGGGACACCGGTACTGGCTGACAGGGGACCGTATGAACGCCATCGTCCATCCGGCATCGACCGGGTATGCGAACGGCGAAGCCGAAGGCTTTTGCGCGCCGGCGCGCCAAAACGCAGGTGATGACCGGAGACGACCCACTCGAGGAGGAGTCCGGGGAACCGACGACCGGGGAACCGCTCGCTGATGGAGGGGCCACTGGTGCCGACGGCGAGGGATCTCCGATCCCTCGAGCTGACGGCGGAGCCGTCACCGACGTCGCGCTGGACCCCTGGGGATCCTCGAGCGTCTCCGACTACCGCAAGCTGTTCGAGGAGTTCGGCATCGAGGAGTTCGACGAGATCCTCGAGGACGTCCCGAACCCGCATTACCTGATGCGACGGGGCGTCATCTTCGGCCACCGGGACTACCGGCCGGTCGCCGAGGCCCTCCGGAACGACGAGCCGGCGGCGGTCCTCTCGGGCTTCATGCCGACCGGCGACCCCCACATCGGCCACAAGCTGGTCTTCGACGAGATCATCTGGCACCAACAGCAGGGAGCCGACGCCTACGCGCTGATCGCCGACCTCGAGGCCAACTCCGCCCGCGGCATGTCCTGGGAGGAAATCGACGACCACGCCCGCGATTACCTCCTTTCGCTGCTCGCGCTCGGCTTCGACCCCGAGGAGGGCGAGCTCTATCGCCAGTCGACGAATCGCGAACTGCAGGACCTGGCGTTCGAACTCGGTGCCGACGCCAACTTCTCGGAGTTCCAGGCGATCTACGGCTTCGACGGCGAGACCGACGTCTCGCACATGCAGTCGGTCGTCACCCAGATGGCCGACATCCTCTACCCGCAACTCGAGGAGCCCAAGCCGACCGTGATCCCGGTCGGTCCCGACCAGGACCCCCACGTCCGGCTGGCGCGGGATCTGGCCGAACGGATGCGCTTTTTCAAGGTGAGCGAAGCGTACGCCAGCTTCGAACTCGAGCCCGACGAACGCGCCCTCGTGGCCGAGTTCTACGCGGACCTCGAGCCCGACGAGTTCGACGACGACCAACTGCGCTGCGTTCACGTCGCCGAGGCGGTCGAGGAGACGCCGCTGTCGGAACTTACGGTCGACGCCGATACGCTGCGTTCGGTCCTGACGAAACTCGAGGAGGCCGGCATGGAGCCGATCCGGCCCCGCACCCGCTTTTTCGACCGGCGGGCGACCGACGAGGCATTCGACGCCCTGATCGACGCCGTCGAGGGCGAAAAGCGGGTCTACGAGAACCACGTCGACGCCTTCGACCTCGACCCCGCCGCGGCCGAGGAACTCGCCCGCGAGGTCGAGGTCGCAAACGGCGGCTACGGCTTCCGACCGCCCTCCTCGATCTACCATCGGTTCATGACCGGGCTGACCGGCGGCAAGATGTCCTCGTCGATCCCCGCCTCCCACATCTCCTTGCTCGACGACCCCGAGGACGGCTACGACAAGGTCAAGGCCGCGACCACCGGCGGCCGCGAGACCGCCGAGGAACAGCGCGAGAAAGGCGGGAAAGCCGACGAGTGTCCCGTCTACGAACTCTACGCCTACCTGCTGTCCGGCGACGACGACGAGTTCGCCAAGCGCGTCTACGACGAGTGCGTCGGCGGCGAACGCCTCTGTGGCGACTGCAAGGAGCAGGCCGCGCAACTGATGCGGGAGTTCCTCGAGGAACATCAGGAGAAACGCGAGGAGGTCGCGGGCCTGCTCGAGCAAACGGACATCGAACTCGAGTCGCCCCGGCGTCGCTGAGGCGGAGTATCGGCACTCGTTTCCGGGGTCGTCCCGGGACGGTTCACGTCGCGCCGGAGACGGTCGATAGATTTCCGTCCGACGCCGCTCGATCGGGTTTTCGGAGCGGGGAGCTGGGGGGAGAGCGTCTGACGAAACTATATACAGCCGTTCGTGAAACGGGACAATACTGATGGCTCGGTCCCGCCACGAGTCCGACGAACTTCTGGTTTCCGCCGACGTTCTCGGTGCGTTCGGCGTCACACCGGCGGCCCTGGACCGCGCGTCGGCCAGCGACGGGTCGCTCGAGAGGGCGCTTGCCGACGCGCTCGCGACGGGCGTCGACCAGACGACGGTGCTTCGCCGGACGATCACGGACAGCGACCGGGGGCTCGCCTGCTCGGCGCGGTACGCCGCGGTCGACCTCGAGGCCGAACTCGTCGCGGTCTTCGAGTCGATCGGCTGGTCGCTGGCCGTCTCCCACACCGGTGACGGACCCACACTCACGGCGACCGATCGCCACGGCCGCCGTCGCGAGACGACCGTCACGTATCCCGAGACGCCGCTGGGGACCGATAACCTCCCGGCAGTCCTGTGGGCGATCAACGACGCCGTCCTCGCGGGAACCGACGCGCGGTTCGTCCTGCTGTCGGCCGGAGTCGACCGCTGGCGGGCCGCGCTGATCGACGAAGCCGAACACGAGCGACTCCGCGATCGCTACGGCCCGGGAATCGAAGCGGGCGAGCGGCCGCTGTGTCCCGAATTCGGTCTCGCAGCGTACGTCCCGGACGCGTCGGCCGACGACGCGACCCGATCGAGCGACGCCGAGCCGTGGCCGCCGTGGGCACTCGAGCGGGCCGGGCACGAACCGGACACCGGAACCGGCGGTGACGACGTCGAATCGCTCATCGACGAAGCGGAGCCGGCGGCGGGTTCGGACGCGGCGTCGGGGGCCGGCGGCTCGAACGAGATCGACGGCTTCGAACTGCGAGGGACGCCTGCGCGCTCACGACACCGGGACGACCCCGACGGCGAATCCACGACCGACACCACACCGACGGGGGCCGAGGACACGAACCGAAGCCGCCGATCGACCGACACCGACGAGTTCGGCACGCTCTCGGGGACCAGCCAGACCGCGCGCGTCACGAACGACACGTTCGGAGCGGACGTCGACTGCGCGTCCGAGGACGACCGTTATCGTGCGCTCGGGGCCGCCCTCGACGCCGGCGGGACCGTCTCGGTGCGGGGACTGCTCGATGACGACGATTTCCTGCCGGAACTCCCGGCCGCCGAGTCCGAAGCGGTCCGCATCGAGTTCGCCGACGAGTTCGACCCCGCGGCTATCCCCGAGGCGACCGCAACCGCCGAGGAAGCCGGCTTCGAGTGGGTCGATACCGGCTCGCTCGAGACGACGCGCGTGCCAGACGGGTGAGGACGGCCGCGAGCCGCCGGCAGCCGAACACGAGTGGTGTGATGGCTCGTACCACAACGTTTTAGCCCGCTCGCGAATCATCCCGGATATGGCACTCGAATCCCGCAGACGACGTGCGTGTGCCGGTGTCCTGTCGAGGCGGCCGAGACAGGGCTCGGAACGCGAACGACCTGAGTGTGCCGGTGTCGGCGAGCAGCCACGGCGACCACACACGGGATTCGGTTTCTTCTTCGCCCGGTGACTCGGGCCGGTGGATCCGCGGGCGTTCACACCGGACGCCCGCTGCGAAACCGACCGTTCGACGCCCTGCCGGGAGTCGCCCCAGGCAGTATCGGAACCGCTAACTGACCGACACGCGGCCATCCAAACAAGCGAATGCAACTTCCCGAACAACAGCTCGCGGTCCTAGAGGCCGCGAGCGCGGACGAGGCAACGTCCGTCGACGCCCTCGCCGCGGCGACCGACCTGCCCCCCGAGACCGTCACGGGGGCCGTCTTCGAACTCGAGGACGAAGGATTGGTCGCCGTCAGCGAGCGGGTCGACGAAACAGTGTCGCTCACCGACGAAGGTGTCGAGTACGCCGGTGACGCTCTCCCCGAAGTGCGGCTGTACGAGGCCGCCCTCGAGGCCGGTGCCGATACCGACCCCGTCTCGATGGGGCAGATCATCGGCGCATCGGGGCTCGAGGGCGACGCGGTCGACATCGCGCTCTCGAACTACGCGCGGAAGGGCTACGGCGTCATCGACAGCGGCGAGATCACCGCCGATCCCGACGCGGACCCCGAGGCCGACGCCGAGGCGAACGCGCTGGCAGCGCTGGCCGAGGTCGGCGAGACGCCGCTCGACGGCGCCGACGCCGACGCCGATACCATCGACCAGCTCGAGCGCCGCGGACTGGTCGACCGCCGCGAGTCGACGGTCCGCGAGGTCACGCTGACCGAACGCGCCGTCACGGAACTGATGGCGGGCATCGAAACGAGCGAGACGGTCGGCGAGGTCACGCCCGAACTACTGACCAGTTGGGCGAAGCAAAGCTTCGCCGACCATTCGAGCGGCCAAGAGCCGCGAGAAGACGGCGAGTGGGAAGACGTCGAGTTCGCCGACTACAACGTCGAGGCCGACGCCGAGCGCTTCGACGGCGGCAAGGTCCACATCCTGCGCCAGACCGCCGAGCGGGTCAAGGACACCCTCGTCGGGATGGGCTTTCGGGAGATGGACGGCCCCCACGTCGACGCGGACTTCTGGATCAACGACTGCCTGTTCATGCCCCAGGACCATCCCGCGCGGACCCACTGGGACCGGTTCGCCCTCGAGAACCCGACCCACATCGACGACCTCCCCGAAGACCTCGTCGGCCGCGTCGAGCGCGCCCACAGGGAGGGCGTCGGCCCGGACGGCGAGGGCTATCACTCGCCGTGGGACGAGGACTTCGCCCGCGCGCTCGCGCTGCGGGGCCACACCACCTCGCTGTCGACCCGGTATCTCTCCGGCGAGGAGATCGGTGATCTCGAGCCGCCACAGCGCTATTTCAGCGTCGAGAAGGTCTATCGGAACGACACGCTCGACCCGACCCACCTGCTCGAGTTCTTCCAGATCGAGGGCTGGGTGATGGCCGAGGACCTCTCCGTTCGCGACCTGATGGGGACCTTCGAGGAGTTCTACTCCCAGTTCGGGATCGAGGACATCCGGTTCAAACCCCACTACAACCCCTACACGGAGCCCAGCTTCGAGCTGTTCGGCACCCACCCGACGACGGGCGAACTCGTCGAGATCGGCAACTCGGGGATCTTCCGGGAGGAGATGCTCGAGCCACTCGGCGTCGAGTGTGACGTGATGGCCTGGGGACTAGCCTTGGAGCGGCTGCTCATGTTGATGTACGGCTTCGAGGACATCCGGGACATCCACGGGACGCTGTGTGACCTGGAACTGCTGCGCGAGACGGAGGTGACCTACTGATGCCCACGGTCGACATCGACCCCGACGAACTGCGCGAGCTGACCGGCAGCGAGGAGAAAGACGACGACGAACTGAAAGACGACCTGTTCGGGCTGGGCCTCGAGTTCGAGGGCCGAACCGAGGACGGTGCGTTCGAACTCGAGTTCGCGCCCGACCGGCTCGACCGGCTCTCGGTCGAGGGAGTCGCCCGCTCGCTGCGGTACCAGTACGGCGACGCGCGGGGCATCCACGTCCCGTCGCCGAACTCGCCCGACTGGACGATCGAGGTCGACGAGTCGGTGCCGGACGAGCGGCCCTACGTCACGGGCGCGGTGATCCGCGACGTCGATCTCGACGACGAGGCCCTCGAGTCCCTGATTCAACTGCAGGAGAAACTCCACGCGACGATGGGCCGCAAGCGCGCGAAGGGCGCGATCGGAATCCACGACCTGACGATGCTCAAAGGCAGTTCCGCGACCGAAGGGAACCCGACTATCGAGTACGTGGGGCTCGAGCCCGACGAGGACCGGTTCGTCCCCCTCGATTCGGACGCCGAGATGACGCCCGCGGACGTCCTCGAGGACCACCAGACGGGCCAGACCTACGCCGATCTGGTGAGCGGATACGAGCGGTATCCGGCGATCTACGACGACATCGGGCTGTTCTCGTTCCCGCCGGTGATCAACGGCCGCCGCACCGAGGTGTCGACGGACTCCCGTGACCTGTTCGTCGAGATGACGGGCACCGACCAGTGGACGATCGACAAGATGCTGAACATCGTCTGCTACGCGCTGTCGGCCCGCGGAGCCACGATCGAGGAAGTGACGGTGGAGTACCCCGATCACGAGATCGTCCGTCCCGACTTCTCGACGAAGACGAAGACGGTCGCCCACGACCGCATCGAGACCATCCTCGGCATCGGGCTCGACCCCGAGGCGGTCATCGACCTCGCCGAGCGATCCGGGCTCGAGGCGGAGCGGGACGAAAACGAGGCAGGAGATCTCGTCTACGAGGTGACGATCCCCCCCTACCGCGTCGACGTCCTTCACCCGCTGGACGTCATCGACGACCTCGGACGGGCCTACGGCTTCAACGACCTCGAGCCCCGCTACCCCGACGTGGGGACCGTCGGCGGCCGCCACGAGCGCTCTCGGCTCGAGCGGGCGGCCCGGAACCAGCTCGTCGGGCTGGGCTTCGAGGACCTGCTGAACTTCCACATGATCAGCGAGGCGGAGAACTACGACCGGCTCGACGTGTCGCCCGGTGACGGCGTCTACGGGGCCGGCGAGCCCGCGACGATCAAAGAGCCCTACAGCGAGGACTTTACCATGCTGCGGACCTGGGTCACGCCCTCGCTGTTGATGGTGCTGGAACGAAACACCCACCGCGCCTATCCCCAGAACCTCGCGGAGATCGGCTTCGCGGCCGAGATCGACGAGAGCGAAAACACGGGCGTCGCGGAAGGCCGTCGCGTCGGAGCCGTCCTCGCCCACCACGAGGCCGGGTACGAGGACGCCAAAGCCCGGCTCCAGGCGCTGACCCGGAACTTCGACGTCGACCTCGAGACGCCGCCGACCGACCACCCGACCTTCATTTCGGGTCGAACCGCGGCGGTCGTCATCGACGGCGAGAAAGTCGGCGTGATCGGCGAGGTCCACCCGAAGGTACTCGTCGAACACGACCTCGAGGTGCCGGTCTCGGCGTTCGAGTTCGACCTCGAGGCGCTGCGCTGAGGAGAAGGCCGTTTTCTCAGTTGAGCGGTTTGCCGCGATGGCGGCCCAGATACTGTACCGCGAGCGAAGCCGAAGGCTGAGCGAGCGGCCTTTTTGGTCCAGATTTTTGCGCCGAGCGGTTCGCTCGCTCCGCGAGCGAATCCCGAAGCGTAAAAAGGTGGGTCTTAGAACTCGTGTTCGACGTCGTCCTCGTCGGCTTTCTGGATGATGATCTTGCCGTCCCGAACTCGGACGAAGACTTCGTCACCGATATCCATGCCCGCGACCTCGAGTTCGTCCTCGTGGAGGTTCAGATGGACGTTGTGATAGTTACCGTCTTCGTCTTTCGCACCGCTTGGACTCAGCTTCTTTTTCCGTACCATCGCGGGATTCTATCCCGAACTTCGCCGTAGGATATACTTAAGTGTTTTCGACGCCTCGGAACGTGACCGAGGCGGGCGAAACCACGCGGTGACGAGGGCTATCGACGCGGAAACTGCGGAAGTGTGGCGGCCGCTGTTCACTTAAACATACCGACGCAGTCGGTCGATTTGTGGGGATATCTTTATGTCGGATCGTGTGCTGGACTGACACGGAGGCGAAAATCATGGTACGCGAAGACGGGAAACGAAACTTTGCACTGCGCGAATCGGGCGGCGACGAATCGAGCGTCTTCTCGGGGAACACCCCCCGGCAGGCGGCGCTCAAGGCGGCCCGGCGACTCGAGCCCGGCTCGAGCGAGGAGTCGGCCGAGCGGGTCGAACTCAGATTACGGGAGAAAGGCACCGACAAGGTTCACATCTACGACGGCTGGGCGTGGGAGGAGACGGCACCGGACGACAAGCCCGACTGGATGCCCGACGAGATCACGGAAGCGAACGTCTCGAAGAAGGGAATCGAACACTTAGACGAGTAAGTCGCCACCTCGGTCGTTTTCTCGGCGGGAGCGACCGCCCAGCGGTACAGTCGTGAGAGCCCGTCACCGGCGTCGTCCGCGAGCGATCGGCTCCGGTCGCTCGCATCGGGAAGCTGACGAACGACCGTGGAGCCGCCGGAACTAATTCCGTATTCCATAAAGACTCGCGGAGAGAGTGCATTCGTTGAAATCATATATGGAATGATACGCGTCGGTCGTGTTGGGAGATGGGCAAAGGGTTGGAGGAGTTTTAAGTAGCGTTATACGGGCGGTCGCGCTTCGCTCGAGCATAGCATGTGGGTGAACGTCGATAGTTTCGCCGTATCGTGCAGGAGAGAAAAGAATATACTGAAGCTATTGGAGACGTTTGCCCCCCAAAGGGCGCTAACTACATTCAGATCGAAAGCGCCGGCTATGGTCGTGCTGGGAGGTGAGCAGCCGTGATCGAGATGACCAAGTGGCGGACGCTGGCGTTGGCGACGATCGGGTTCAACTTCTCGTTTCTCATCTGGTTCTCCTTCGCGCCGTTTACCGGGCCGATGGCCGAGGAGTTCGGCCTCTCGGTGGCCGAGATCGGGATTCTGGCGAGCGCGGCCATCTGGCTCGCGCCGTTCGGCCGGCTCCTGACGGGCTGGCTCTCCGATCGCTGGGGCGCGCCGACGGTGTTCGCCATCGTGTTGGCCTACGTCGGCGTGTTCTCGATGGCGTCGGCGTTCGCCGAGTCCTACGGCGTGTTCTTCGTCACGCGGCTGATCGTCGCGACGGCGGGGATCACCTTCGTCATCGGGATCCAGCACGTCTCCGAGTGGTTCGAGGAAGAGGAACTGGGCACCGCCGAGGGGATCTACGCCGGCGTCGGGAACGCCGGTGCCGCCGGCGGCGCGTTGCTCCTCCCGCGCGTGTTCGGCGAGGGCTGGAGCGGCCCCCTCTTCGAGAGCAACTGGCGGGCCGCCTTCTTCTACACCGGGATCGTCTCGATTCTACTGGCGGTCGCTTACTTCGTACTCGGTGAGGCCGCAAAGAGCGAAGAGAAGCGACAGGCGACCAAGGACAGCGCGAACTTCAAAGACTGGATCTACACCGCCACCCGCTACGGAACCGTCGTCCTCGCGCTGGCGTACGTGATGAGCTTCGGCCTCGAGCTGTCGATGAACGGCTGGCTGGCGACCTACTACCGCGAGGGCTTCGACACGGACAACCTCGTCCTCGCGAGTACCTTCGCGGCGACGTTCTCGGTTGCGGCCGGGCTGTTGCGGCCCTTCGGGGGCTACGTCAGCGACCTGCTCGCGCGCAAGGAGAAGAACATTCTCCCGGTGTTTACCGGCCGATACCGCGAGCAGTGGACGTTCGTCTCGCTGTGTTTCATCGTGCTGGCGATGATCGGGATGACGCTGGCGGGGCTCTCCGGGCAGGTCGTGCTCGCGGTCGCCGCCGGCTTCGTCGTCGGGATGGGCTGTGCGTTCGCCGAGGGCGCGATCTTTGCGCAGGTTCCGGCCATGTTCCCCAACAGTTCCGGGAGCGTCGCCGGCGTCGTCGGCGGCGTCGGGACGGTCGGCGGGATCGTCTACCCGCTCGTCTACGCCGCGCCGGTGATGCCGGACCTCCACACCGGCTACGCCGTCGTCGCGGCCACGATGCTCCCCATCGTCCTGCTGTGTGCGTGGGTCTTCCAGCCCCACGTCGCCGAGCGGGCGACCGAGGACGGCTTCGTCGCCTCGAGCGGCGGCACCGCGACGGGAGAGTCGGCTGACGACTGACTCGCGGTCCGTCGACGACTCCTCTCGGTCGTCGATGAACCCGACGGTCTTTTGACCCGTAGCCTGCTATCGGTGGGTAATGGCTGCAGTCACGCTGGGACCCGAAGGAACCTACTCACACCGGGCGACGACGGCGGTCGCCGACGACGGCGAGATCGACTTCCGTCAGTCGGTGACAGCGATCGTCGACGCCGTCGCGAGCGGCGAGTACGGCCGCGGCGTCATCCCGATCGAGAACAGTATCGAAGGATCGGTCACCGAGAGCCTCGACGCCCTCGCCGAGTACGACGTCGCCGTCGTCCGCGAGATCGTCACGCCGATCAGACACGCCCTGCTGGCGCAGGGACCCGAGTTCGACACCGTCGCGAGCCACTCGCAGGCGCTCGCGCAGTGTCGCTCCTACCTCGAGCGGGAGTACCCCGACGCGACGCTCGAGGCCGTCGCGAGTACGGCCCAGGGCGTCGAGTTCGCCCGCGACGATCCGTCGGTCGCGGGGATCGGCCACCCGGCCAACGCCGAGGACGGCGTCGACCTCGAGGTCCTGGCCGAGGATATTCAGGACCAGGACTCGAACGCGACGCGCTTCTTCGCGATCGCCCCCGCCGCGGAGCGGTCGACGGGCGGCGGGAAGACCTCGCTCGTGGTCTACCCGAACGCCAACTATCCCGGCCTGTTGCTCGAGTTGCTCGAGCCGTTCGCGGAGCGCGACATCAACCTGACCCGCGTCGAGTCGCGGCCGAGCGGCCAGCGGCTCGGCGATTACGTCTTCCACGTCGACTTCGAGGCGGGGCTCTACGAGTCCCGGACGGGGGCGGCGATCGACGACCTCGAGGAACTGGCCGAGAAGGGGTGGGTCAAACGACTCGGCTCCTACGACACGGAACACGTCGTCGAGTAACCGACGGCGCGAGCAACGACCGGAGAGCCGCCTCAACCGGTCGCCGGTCGCGGGGTCGGAGCCCGACCGCGACCGGAAGCGATCGGCAGACGCGGGCGTGTCGGACCGGAAACCGTTTTCCGCGGCCCGCCGTATCGGGGGTATGGCACTCGCTGCAGGCGACGACGCGCCGACCGTAACGGCACCGAACCAGGACGGCGAGAAAGTTACCCTCTCGTTCGAATCGCCGACGGTCCTGTATTTCTATCCGAAAGACGACACCCCCGGCTGTACGGTCGAGGCCAACCAGTTCCAGCGCGAACTCGAGACCTACCGGGAGGCCGGCGTCGACGTCTACGGCGTCTCGATCGACGGCGTCGAGTCCCACCGCGCGTTCTGCGATTCGGAGGGCCTCGAGTTCGATCTCCTCGCGGACCCCGAGGCCGAGATCGCCGACGCCTTCGACGTCGAGTTGCGCGACAGCGGCGTGACGACGCGGACGACGTTCCTGCTTTCCGACGGCGACGTGAAGGCGGCCTACGACGGCGTCGATCCCGACGGCCACGCCCGCGAGGTACTGCTCGACGCGCTCGAGGACGGCCTCGTAACGCTGCCGGAGTGACGACGCCTTCTGTCGACGCGTCGCGGGTAGAATTTATCCCCGTCGGGGTTCTAACCCTACGTATGCGACGAAATCCGTTCGACGAGATCGAGGAGATGCTCGACCGCGTGAGCAGTCAGGTCGAGGAGGGGATGACCGCCGGCGGGCTGCAGGTCCCCGGCTCGGTGCCGGTCGACGTCGCCGACACCGGCGAGGAGTTCGTCGTCACGGCCGATCTGCCCGGCTACGAGACCGACGACATCGAGCTGACGCTCGCGGACGGGACGCTCCGCCTCGAGGCCGCTCGGACCGACGAGAGCGAGTACGCCGAGAGCCGGTACGTCCGCCGCGAGCGGACCGAGACCACCGCGAATCGCCGGATCCGTCTGCCGGAGCCCGTCGACGAGGAGGCGGTCGCGGCCGGCTTCGAGAACGGCGTGCTGACGGTCCACCTCCCGAAGGTTTCGGACGGCGAGGACTCGAAGCGGATCGACATCGAGTAGTCGGCGTTTCGACCCTCGAAGCCGCCCGCGTTTCCGCCCTCGATCCGGGCCGATGAGCGATGCGGACGCGGCGACGGCACCCGTGCGGTCACCGCAGCCGTCGCGGTGATCGACAGATTCCGGACGGTTATTATGTCTCGGTTGCAACACTTCTGACATGGTCCAAGTGGTCGCACTCGTCGTCGCCGGGATCTTTCTCCTGGTCGGTGGTACCGTACTGTCTCGAGCCAGCGAACTCGACAGTCGCGAGGAGACGATCGGCGAACTCGCGTCGGCGAGCGACGAGCGGGTCGAGCCGGGCGGCGAAGCGACGGTAAGCGGTCCGGTCCGCGTCCTCGAGCCGGCGTCACCGACACGGACCGGACCCGAACCGAACCGCGGTGATTCGGCCGCCCTCTGGGCGTGGCGGGTCCGCCAAAAGGAGAACACACCGAACGGCAGCCGGTGGCGGACCGCCGAGTCCGAACTCGCGGTCGGCGAGTTCGCCGTCGATCACAGCTGGGACCGCGTCCGCGTGGACGCGACGACGCTGGCGACCGACGCGGACGGCGACCCCTTCGACTCGCCGGGGCTGTTTCTGGGCGATCCCGAGACGGAGTCCTATCTCGGCGACCTCGACCCGGTCAATCACTTCCTCGAGCGAACCGGGCTGGCGAGCGAGGACGGCGTCGTCAGCGACCTCGAGTTCAACGTGAGCGTCGGCGGAAAGACCACCATGCCCGACAAGTATCAGGCCACCGTCGTCCGTGACGGCGACGAACTGGTCGTCCGGGGCGAACTGGTCGAGACCACTGACGGGTACGTCCTGCGGGGAACCGACGAGACGCCGCTCGCGATCGCGGCCGGGAGCCTCGAAGAACAGCGCGAGCAGGTGCGCTCGTCGGTTCGGCTCCGTCGGGTTGCCGGCGGGGTTTTCGTCGGCCTCGGCCTGCTCGTCGCTGTTCTCGCCGTCCTCTGACGTTCGACCGGCGCTAGTACCACGCCCCGCCCGACGAGACGTTGATGTCCTGGCCCGTGACGTGGCGCGACGCCTCGCTCGCGAGGTGGACGGCCATGTCGGCGACCTCCTCAGGCGGGACCAGGTCGTCGATCATGAGGCTCTCGAGGACCTCCCCTTCGACCGCCTCGACGGGAACGCCCGCCTCCTCGGCCTGTCGCTCGAAGACGCCCCGAATGCGCTCGCCCTCGACTGGGCCGGGACAGATCGCGTTTACCGTCACGCCGTCGTCGCCGAACTCGGCCGCCAGCGCGCGGGTCAGGCCGATCAGCCCCATCTTCGAGGCGGCGTAAGGCCCCCGGTTGGCGTAGGGCCGCTTGCCGCCGATCGAGGAGATGTTGACGACGCTGCCCCGCTCCGACTCGCGCAGGTGTGGGGCCGCTTCCCGCGTGACGCGGGCCACCCCGACGACGTTGACATCTAGGGTCTCGAGCCACTCGTCGTCGCTCGTCGCCTCGAGCGGCGCGGTGGGGCCGGCGATCCCGGCGTTGTTCACGAGACAGTCCAGCCCGCCGAAGGTCTCGATCGTCTCGTCGACGGCGGCTTCGACCGAGTCGGGCTCGGTCACGTCCGTCTCGACCGCCAGCGTCCGCTCGGGGGCGTCGATCAGGTCCGCGGTCTCGTAGATCCCGTCGCTTCTGGCCGCGAGGACGACGTTCGCGCCCTCGTCCGCGAACGCGACGGCGATTTCTCGACCCAGTCCCTGACTCGCGCCCGTGACGAATACCGTGGAATCTGCTACCATGCCTCGAGAATGGTGGGAGGCGGAGATAAAATCCCTTGGCTACCGGAACCCGACCGGTCGCGACGACTCGAGGCGGTCGTCTGCGGGGGTGCAGTATGGAAAGCTATAGGGCGGCGTCCCCGCCTATAGCTATATAAGCAAATGAGCGACGCGGGATACGACCACGCGACGGTCGAACGGCGCTGGCAAGCGGCGTGGGACGAGGCGAACGTCTACCGGACGCCCGACGACGTCGAGGATCCGACGTACGTCCTCGGGATGTATCCGTACCCGTCGGGCAAACTCCACATGGGCCACGTCCGCAACTACACGATCACGGACGCGTACGCTCGCTTCCGACGAATGCAAGGCGACGAGGTCCTCCACCCGATGGGGTGGGACGCCTTCGGTCTCCCCGCGGAGAACGCGGCCAAAGAGCGCGATACCAACCCGCGCGACTGGACATTCGACTGCATCGAGACGATGACCGAACAGATGGAGTCGATGGGCTTTGGCTACGACTGGGACCGGGAGATCACCACCTGCACGCCCGACTACTACCAGTGGAACCAGTGGCTCTTCTCCCGGTTCCACGAGGAGGACCTGGTCGAGCGCCGCGACGCCGAAGTCAACTGGTGTCCCCACTGCGAGACCGTCCTGGCCGACGAACAGGTCGAAGGCGAGGCCGAACTCTGCTGGCGGTGTGACACCCCCGTCGAACAGCGCGAACTCGAGCAGTGGTTCCTGAAAATCACCGAGTACGCCGACGACCTGCTCGAGGCGATCGACGATCTCGAGGGGTGGCCCAACTCGGTCCGGCAAATGCAGCGCAACTGGATCGGCCGCCAGTACGGGGCGGAGGTCGACTTCGCCATCGACGGGCACGGTTCGGTGACCGCCTTCACGACCCGCATCGACACCATCCACGGCGCGACCTTCTTCGCGCTCGCGCCGGACCACCCGATCAGCGAGGTACTGGCCGAGGAGGACGACGACGTCCGGCGCTTCGTCGAGGAGGAGGCCGACCCCGACGGCGACGAACCCAACGGCGTCGAGACGGGCCTGACCGCGACCAACCCCGTCACCGGCGAGGAGATCCCCGTCTACGTCGCGGACTTCGTCCTCTCGGACGTCGGGACGGGCGCGCTGATGGCGGTGCCGGCCCACGACGAGCGCGACCACGCCTTCGCCGAGAAGAACGACATCGAGATCCGCCCGGTCATCGCGCCCGAACCCGACGACGGGGAGCCCGAGGCCCCGGACGTCGAGGACGAGGCGTTCACCGAGGACGGCGTCCTGATCGACGCCGGCGAGTACAGCGGCCTCGAGAGCGAAATCGCCCGCGAGCGACTCACCGAAGACATCGACAGCGCTGAGGAGGCCGCGCAGTATCAGCTACGTGACTGGGGGATCTCCCGCCAGCGCTACTGGGGGACGCCGATCCCGGTCGTTCACTGCGACGACTGCGGCCCCGTGACGGTCCCCGAAGCGGACCTGCCCGTCGAACTGCCGGAGTTCATCAACACGACCGGCAATCCATTAGACGCCGCCGAGGAGTGGAAGGAGACGACCTGTCCCGAGTGTGGCGGCCCGGCCGAACGGGAGACCGACACGATGGACACCTTCGTCGACTCCTCGTGGTACTTCCTGCGGTACGTCTCGCCGGACCTTGAGGATGCCCCCTTCGACATGGAGCGGGCCAACGACTGGATGCCCGTCGACCAGTACGTCGGCGGCATCGAACACGCCGTGATGCACCTGCTTTACTCGCGGTTTTTCACGAAGGTACTTGCCGACCACGAGGGACTCGAGCATCGGGAGCCGTTCACCAATCTGCTGGCACAGGGGATGGTCCAGCTCGAGGGCGAGAAGATGTCCAAGTCCAAGGGTAACGTCGTCTCGCCACAGCGGATCGTCGAGGAGTACGGGGCCGACACCGCCCGACTCTTTATGATGCAGGCCGCCCAGCCCGAGCGGGACTTCGACTGGAGCGAGGAGGGCGTCCAGTCGACGTACGCCTTCCTCGAGCGCCTGCAGGGGATGGTCGAGGGGTACGTCGCCGACGAGTCCGACGGCGACGACGATGCGATCGCGAGCTACGTCGCCGCGGAGGTCGACGCGACGATCGCCATCGCCACGGCGGAGTACGACGACCTGACGTTCAACAAGGCGCTGCGGGAAACGCAGGACCTCGTGCGAACGCTGCGCCAATACGCCGACTACACCGAGCCCCACGCCGAGACCTACGAGCGCGGGCTGTCGGCCGTGGTCCGCCTGCTCGCGCCGGTCGCGCCCCACATCGCCGAGGAACTCCACGAGACGCTCGGCGACGACGGGTTCGTCGCCGAGGCCGAGTGGCCGACCGCCGAGATCGACCGCGACCGGGTCGAAAAGCGCCGGCAGCTGGTCGAGAACACCCGCGAGGACATCCGCGACATCGTCGACGTCGCCGGGATCGAGGATCCGACGGGGATCGAGGTCGTCGTCGCCCCCGACTGGAAGTACGACGCCTTGGAGATCGCGATCGAGAGCGACGCCGACAACCTGATCGGCGAACTCATGAGCGAGTCCCACATCCGCGAACAGGGCGACGCCGCGGCCGACTACGGTCAGGATCTGCAGGCCGAACGGGAAGCGCTCTCGATGACGCTCGGTCCCGAAGACGAACACGCGACACTGGAGTCGGCCGCGTGGCTGATCGAACGGGAGTTCGACGCGCCGGTCGACGTCGTCCGCGCCATCGACGCCGACGAGGCCGCCCTCTCCAACGCCGAACCCGGACGGCCGGCGATCGAGATCGACGACTGAGGCGGGTCGCTGTAACGATGTCCCGATCGGATCCGTCTCGGGAACGGTCGGTCTATAGTAGCTCTTGAAACGATTTGCACACCGATCGCAGGACAACGTTGCGATCGGTGCGCATCGAGCTACGATAGCCGCCGAGGAGTTCGGGCCGAGCCGCCGGACTGACGGCGGGGCGGCTTCGGCCGGTGGATCAGCCGATAACGGGGTCGATTCCGCGGCGCTTGCGCGGTCGGCTCACCGACCGTCGGTCGGCCGGTCCGGGCGGCGCGTGTTGTCGATGGACCGAGCGTTATAGTAGCCGCTGAACGTCATTGCACACCTGATCGAACGACAGCGTTGCGATCAGTGTGTAAATCGTTTCAGCGGCTACTATAGAAACCGAGCGTGGACCAGTCGTACTCAGCAACTGCCGCGGTCGAACCCGAACCGACGACGCCGAAAGCCGGGTCGTTCCTTACGCCGAGTCGTCGACGCCGACGATATCGAAGGGGTGGCCGTCACCGTCCGCCGACGCCCGCTCGTAGACGACCCGCGCGGCGGCGACGTCCTGAATCGCGAGCCCGGTCGAGTCGAAGACCGTGTTGCCCGTCTCCGCCGTCCGCCCCGCTTTCGACCCGACGACGAGTTCGCCGATCTCGCCGTGGATGTCCGCGTCGGTCAGCACTCCCTCGTGGTACGGGACGTTGATCTCGCCCGAGTGGGTACACTGCTCGTGGTCGTCGATGACGATCCGCGCCGCCTCGAGCAGGGCGTCCTCGAGTTCGTGTTTCCCCTCTGCGTCGGCCCCGATGGCGTTGATGTGCGTATGGTCGCCGACGTCGTCGGGTCCGACGATCGGGTCCTCGACCGGCGTCACCGTCGACAGCACGTCGCGGTGGCCGGCCTCCGAAATCGAGCCGCCGCGAACGTCGAACCGGTCCTCGTAGGTCGCCACGAACCGGTCGACGCGCTCGTCGTCGGGATCAGAGACGACGACTTCTTCGATCGGCCGGACCTCGCTGATCGCCTCGAGCTGGGTGTAGGACTGGACGCCGGCGCCGACGAGACCGAGGCTCGTGGCGTCCTCGACGGCCAGATAGTCGGTGGCGACGGCCGCGGCGGCACCGGTCCGTTTCATGGTGAGCGTCGTCCCGTCCATGATCGCCAGCGGGAAGGCGGTCTCGGGGTCGGAGTAGATCATCGTCCCGAGGACGGTCGGCAGATCGTGGTCCGCGGGGTTGTCGGGGTGGACGTTGACCCACTTGAGCCCGGCGGCGTCCCAGTCGCCGGTATCGAGGTAGGCCGGCATCGACCGGAAGTCGCCGTTGTACTGTGGCAGGTCGATGTAGGACTTGGCCGGCATCTGCGTGTCACCGCGTTCGAAGGCCCCGAAGGCCTCTTCGACGGCGTCGATGACGGCCGCGAGCGCAGCGTGTTCGTCGACGTCGTCGCTGTCTAATAGAAGCGTGTTCATACCCGCGAATATTGCGGGCTCGTACTTAGTTCGTCGTGACTCGAGACCGCCGTGTCAGACGGGACCGTCCGGTATGGGCCCTGATTCCACGTGCTGTATAGTAGCTCTCGAAAGTCAATGTACACCCGATCGCAGGACAGCGTTGTGATCGGTGTGTGAATCGTTTCAAGAGCTACGATAGTTGCCAGTCCCGGTTTCGGGGGCCGGCAGGCCGTCGCCAGCGTCGGTCCGACACCGGCCCGGGCGACTCGGGTCGCTCACCGTCGCGAGCGTACTGGACGTTAAACGCGTCCGTGAGCGACCGGTGCAGTCACCAGCAGCGACCGGATCCGACGGCGGTCGTCGCCCGGGACAGCCACCCGATCGAGCAGTCGACAACTTCGAACGACTCGTCTCGTGGACCGCTTCGACCTCGGAGAGAAACGCTTCGGGATTCGAGAGCGGCGACAGAGAGACCGTTGAAATGAGCCGACTACAGTGGACGTCTCGAGCGGGCGAGCGCCCGCCGAACGAGCAACAGTCGAGCGACGGCAGGGAGCGAGGAGGGCTTTTATACTAAATTTTGCCGAGGGCCAGCTTCGCTGGCCCGTGGTTCGAAAGGCGCGAAGCGCCTTTCGTCATCAAGCGAGACCGAAGGTCTCGCGGACCTCGCGAATCTCCGATTCGCTCAGTCACGAGAGAGCTTCGCTCTCTCGAACGACAGAGCAAAATTTAGTCCTACATCATGCCGCCCATGCCGCCGCCCATACCGCCCATGCCGCCGCCCATGCCACCGGGGCCGCCGGCGGGCATGTCGTCGTCGTCGTCGTCGTGGGAGACCGCGAGGTCGCCCGCGGCGATGACGTCGTCGATGCGCAGCAGCATGACGGCCGCCTCGGTGGCGGACTCGATGGCCTGGGTCTTCACGCGCAGCGGCTCGTAAACGCCCTCGGCGTCCATGTCGATGGTGTCGCCGGTGTAGGCGTCGAGGCCGGCGCCGGTGTCGCCGCCGTCGTGGGCGCTGCGCAGTTCGACCAGCGAGTCGATGGGGTCGAGGCCGGCGTTCTCGGCCAGCGTGCGCGGGATGACCTCGAGCGCGTCGGCGAAGGCCTCGACGGCGAGCTGTTCGCGGCCGCCGACGGAGTCGGCGTAGTCACGCAGCGCGAGCGAGAGTTCGATCTCGGGCGCGCCGCCGCCGGCGAGCACCTTGCCGTCCTCGATGGTCGTCCGGACCACGCCGAGCGAGTCCTCGATGGCGCGGTCGATCTCGTCGATGACGTGTTCGGTGCCACCGCGGAGGATCAGGGTGACGGCCTGGGCGTCGTCGACGTCCTCGACGAAGATGCGCTGGTCGCCGGCGATCTCCTTCTGGGCGACGCTGCCCGCGGCACCGAGGTCGTCCTCGGTCAGGTCGTCGACGCTCGAGACGGGCGTCGCGCCGGTCGCGCGGGCCAGCTGGGACTGGTCGCTGGACTTGACGCGGCGGACCGCGATGATGTTCTCCTGTGCGAGGTAGTGCTGGGCCATGTCGTCGATACCGCCGTCGACGAAGACGACGTCGGCACCGGCGTCGGCGACTCCCTGGGCCATCTCCTTGAGTTGCTGTTCCTCCTGTTCGAGGAACTGCTCGAGCTGGTCGGGGTCGGTGACGTTGACCTCGGCGTCGATCTCGGTCTCTTTGATCTCCAAGTCGCCGTCGATGATCGCCACGTTGGCGTCCTCGGCGAAGTAGGGCATGTTCTCGGAGACCCGTTCCTTGTCGACGATGACGCCCTCGACGAGTTCGGAGTTCTCGACGGAGCCGCCGACGACCTTCTCGACTTTGATGTTGTCCGTGTCGACGCCGTCGTCGCCGGCGACCGCGCGGACGGCCTCGACGACGAGTCCCGAGAGCAGGTCCTTGGCGTTCTCCGCGCCCTTGCCGGTCATCGCCGTCGCGGCGATCTGCTCTAAGACCTCGGTGTCGTCCTCGTCGACGTCGATGGCGACCTCCTCGAGGGCCGCGGTGGCCTCTTCGGCGGCCTCTCGGTACCCCTGGGCGAGGGTGGTGGCGTGGATGTCCTGGTCCAGCAGATCCTCGGCCTGGCTGAGGAGTTCGCCGGCGATGACGACCGCGCTGGTGGTACCGTCACCGACTTCCTCTTCCTGGGTCTCGGCGACTTCGACGATCATGTCGGCCGCGGGGTGGTCGATCTCCATCTCCGAGAGCAGCGTGACACCGTCGTTGGTGACGATGACGTTGCCCGAGGAGTCGACGAGCATCTTGTCCATCCCCTTCGGGCCGAGCGTCGTCCGAACCGACTCGGCGACGGCCTTCCCGGCCTGCACGTTCATCGACTGCGCGTCCTCCCCGGAGGTTCGCTGGCTGTCCTCCGAGAGTACGATAAGGGGCTGGTTGCCCATCTGCTGTTGAGCCATAGTCACTCGAAGGATTGATTGTGATTCTATATAAGCATTTCGCTATAGTTCAGAATTAGTCCGACAAAGCGCCGACAGCACCCCCCTCTACTGAGTTCACGCACAATCTTTTATAGTACGATTGTGCAGGAAGTCGTGACCGGAAGAGGTCACTCATATACACGCTATAGCAGCAACTGAACGTCCCTGCACACGTGATCGCAGGCGTTGCGATCAGCGTGTACATCGTTTCAGTTGCTACTATCGATACTCGTCACCCTTCATATCGCATCCCCTCGCTAGTCGTATAGGATATCGTGAACTTTGTCGGCCCAGGGTTCTGTGTTCCTTGTGAGTTTTCAGTGATGTCAATACTACCTGAATTGTCGTCGTTGACTTCGTATTCTACTGTTCTTGCCTCAGCCGGGAAGGACTCCGTACGGAATCCCTTTCCAGGCTCGATCCGTGGGTGGCCCTCATACAAGATACGCTCTTTGGTCCCTCGAACGACGAGTTCAATCGACACCGGTTCTCGAGTGAGATTATTAACGATCAGGACTCCTTCATCCTCATGATCGGTATTAAGCACCCATTCTGAGCAACCCGGTAGCAAGACACCAATCCCGACGAACACGAGTTGAAGAATCCGTCTCCGTCTAAGATAGGACATATATGATTTCTTTTATATACTGGTGATAAAGACTCACATTACTTCTTTGGCTTTAATATGAAGGGTTTCACCATCCGGAGTATGTTGAAGTTCTTCGGACTTCTCGTACTCATTCTGCTTAAATGTAATTGATGCTGGATACGACACTGCCACGTCCGGTTCTGTCCCTTTCCACGCATATTCGTATATCCCACGAAGGGATGTCTCAGGTCTGAAATCAACGGCCTTCTCAAGAAAAACTCCAGCGACGACCATCTGACTCCAGTCCGTTTCATCGTTTCCGGTCTTCCCGGAATCGATTGATGCCTGATATCCATCAACGAGAATACCGAGTCCCGATCCGGTCCAGCTTCCCTCGTCAAACTCGGTGTAGTCATCAGTCACAACGGATTTATGAACCTTTCGATGGTCCCGTATCTCTAATCTCTTGGCCGCGGAACTGTTTTCCCACGTGAGACCGAGTGTGTCTGCCGGGTCTTCCGGTCCTGCATAGATATACCGTGGAGGGTACGATGGATCGTCTGCATACCCGTATCTAAACCGAATGAAATACGAATAGTGAAACTCTTCTCCTCGTGGATTGTAGGTCAGAGAAGACTGGACGTTAATATCAGCATCACAATCAAGTGGATCGACACAAATCGGTGGCTCGTGCGCTGGTTGTGCCCGGTCTTCATACGAAGCGTTTTTTTTGGACTGCAAACTGATGGTCCTTTTCCATGTGATTGATGCCAATTCTATCTAGATACTTCTGACGCTCCTCCAGCCCTTCTTGTTTTGCGATCTGTTGGGCCTGAATCATCTGCCTGGTAAACTTCTCACTCGGATCGTCACGTTCACGAGCAACAACTGTTCCTGAAGCACCGAATCCGACTGTTATTGCCCCGGCTGTCGCCAGCACTTTTCGTCGGGAGAGGTCGTTTTTCACCATTACGATCCACTATTATCTGCAAGTAGTATTGAATAGATATTACCGTTATCTGCCCTGTTTAGTAGGCGCAAGACATATGTAGTTTGGAATAGGACGCTCTGTATTTAGTTACAGCGACCAGTAAATGTAGATATCCACGAATGGGCTATGGACTCACAGTTATCAAGATTTCACCGGTTTGAAAACCGATCCCGGTGAATCAAATCCCTCTATAAGACCGTACTCGATAACTGGATGGAGGAAAACAATCCCCTTTACTGAACACACATAGTTCTGCGAGAATATAAGCGGCGGTTAGGACTGACCGCCGGGGAACCGGTGGTACTCCATTCCCTGGTGTTTCATCTCGTTGTGCTTCTCCTCGAGGAAGGAGTACACCGCGCCGTGGGGCGCACCGTCGAGAAGCATCTCGGCGGCGCTGCGGACGGCGTCGACCTCCTGTGGCGCGCCGATGACACCGAGCGTCGAGCCGTAGATGACGACGTCGGCCCCGGTCAGTTCCTCCATCAGTTCGCGGGTCCGGCCGCCTTCACCGATGAGTCGGCCCTTCTTGCGTTTCATGTCGTTTTTGTTGCGGGCGGCGGCGTCGATGTCGACGACGTCGAACAACATCATGTCGTCCTCGAGCAGTCGCAGGGCGTCCTCGGGCGCGAAGCCGCGGCCGATCGCGCGGACGATCTCGGGACCCTTGAGACCGAGTACGGGATCACCGACTGTTTCGACGGCGACGGAGCCGTTCTCCGAGTCGATGTCGAGTCGTACTTGCGCCTCCGCCTCGATCTCGCGCATCGTCTCGCCACCTTCACCGATGAGAACCCCGATGCGGTCCTGCGGAATCTTCACGTGCTGCATACTGTTCGATACTGGCTGGGTGAGGTTAAGCGCTTGGTCCGCGAGTACCGAGTGGGGAGTGACACCGTCACACGCGCCGTCTCGGGTGGTGTCGCGGTCGAAACCCGCTACTCGATAACCGAGCGGAACCGGACCGACTGCGATCGGGTATCGACGATCGCGACCGTCCGGTCGTCGTCGGCCGCCAGCACGTGCGCACCGGGGTTGAGGACCGTCGTCCGGCCGTCCTCCGACAACTCGCGCTCGTGATGGTGGCCGTAACAGACGAAGTCGTAGCTGTCGCCAGCCGCGATGGCTTCGACCTCCGCCTTGCTCTCGCCGTGGAGTACGGCAAAGGAGAGCCCGTCGAACTCGAGGTCGGCGAACCGGCCGTGGAGTTGGCTCTCGCCGCCCAGCGAGTCGAACGCGCGCTGGAGGTTCCGGACGTCGCCGTCGTTGTTGCCGAGGACGCCGTGGAGTTCGAACGCCTCGAAGTAGTCGATCATCAGGGGTGCGATGAAGTCGCCGCAATGAACGACGACCTCGACGCCTTCTTCGGCGAATATTTCGGTCGCACGCTCGATCGCGTCGACGTTGTCGTGGGTGTCGGAAATGATGCCGATGTGCATACGCGTTTCCGCGCGGGCGATCCACTAAGGCGTTTGGCCGCTCTCCGTCCGCGGCTCAGTCCCTCGAGGGGTCCGGCTCCGGACTCGTGACGAACTCGAGCAGATCGCTCTCGGTCACGTCGAGCCCCTGCCGCGAGAAGAAACTCGCGACGTTCCGGCAATCGCGCTCCAGGAACTCGCGGCTGTTGGGGTGGTGGACGGTGACGGCCTGCCCGAGGTCGATCAGGACCAGTTGACCCTCGGCCTCGTCGAAGACGACGTTGTACTCGCTCAGGTCGCCGTGGATCAGGCCGGCCGAGTAGAGCCGACGCATGTACTCGCGCATGACCTCGTAGGCGGTTTGCGGGTTCTCGATGTGGACCTCGCCGAGTCGTTTCGCGCGGCCGTCGTCGGTCCCGATGTACTCCATGACCAGCACGTTGCGTTCGGTCGCGATCGGTTCCGGAATCCGAACCCCGGCCGCCTTCGCCCGTCGGAGGTTCGCCAGTTCCTTTTTCGTCCACGCGAGGACGACGTCTTTCTTCTGGCCGCCCAGTCCCTCGAACCGGGGATCGCCCTCGAGGTAGTCGCGCATCTGCCGGAAGTTCGAGGCGTTGATCCGGTAGATCTTGACCGCGACCTCGCGGTCGTCGCCCAGGGCGTGGTAGACGTTTGCCTCCTTGCCCGTCGAGAGCGGTCCGCCGAAGGCCTCGACGTAGCCGTCTTGGACCAGCTTGTACAGCGCCGCGAAGGTCGCGTCGTCGAAGACCGACTGCTCGACCTTGAACTGTTCGGCGTCCTTGATCCGCTCCTCGAACTGTTCGAACTCGCGGTCGCGCTTGCGGGCGATCCGATCGGCTTCGGTATCCGAGACGTCGATCTCCTCCCACTCGTCGCCGGGGGACTCGACGTCCTCGAGGTCGACCAGTCCGAACTCCGTTCCCTGTCCCATCTGCTCGATCCTAGGCGTCCCAACGGGTAAAGTACCGGGTCCGGTCGGCGGCCCGCCCGGGAGCCGAGCCGGCGTTCGAAAGAAGATATATTTATACCCGGTATCGCAAACACGGACGAGACTCGCACATGGGAGTTGATTTCACACCGAAAGCCTACGACGACATCCCCGATGAGGACCGCCCGAGCCTGGGGGAGGCGCTCCTCCCGATCGCCGGCATGATTCTGTTCCTCTCGGTCGGGATGATCTGGCTCGAGATGGACCCGCAGATGCCGCTGTTGTGGGGGATCGCCTTCGCGGGGTTGCTCGGACGGTACTACTTCGGCTACTCATGGGAGCGCCTTTACGACGGGATTAGTCGCAGTATTCTGACCGGGCTACAAGCCATTCTCATCCTGTTTGTCATCTATATGCTCATCTCGTCGTGGATCGACTCCGGAACGATCCCCACGCTCATGTACTACGGGCTGGAGTTCCTGTCGCCGCGGATATTCCTCCCCTTTACCGTCGTGCTTTCGGCGGTCGTCGCCTTCGCGATCGGCTCGTCGTGGACGACCGCCGGGACCCTCGGCGTCGCGATGATCGGGATCGGCTCCGGGCTCGGGATCCCGGAGGCGATGACGGCCGGTGCCGTCCTCTCCGGTGCCTACACCGGCGACAAGAACTCCCCCCTCTCCGATACCACGAACCTCGCCGCCGCGGTCACGAACACGGATCTGATGGACCACATTCGGGCGATGCGCCCCGGAACGCTGATCGCGTTTACCGTCTCGCTGGTGCTGTTCGTCGCGCTGGGATTGAACGCGAGCGGAACGATCCCCGTCGACCGCGTCGCCGAGATGCAAGCCGGCCTCGCGAGCAGCTACGCCGTCTCGCCGATCACGCTCTTCCCACTGGTCGTCACGTTCGCGCTCGCGTTCTACGGATTTCCGGCGCTGCCGTCGCTCGGCGCCGGCATCTTCGCCGGCGTCGGGATCAGCACCACCGTCCAGGGAACGAGTTTCGCCGCGGCGTGGAAAACCGTTCACAACGGAACGAGTCCCGAGACCGGCCTCGAACTCACGAACGAACTGCTCGCAAGCGGCGGACTCTCGGGCTCCGTGTGGGTCATTACGATCATCGTCGCCGCGCTGGCACTCGGTGGGATCCTCCAGGAGACCGGCGTGCTGGCGTCGCTCGCGTACCACATCGGCCGGGCCGTCAGTAGCGTCGCCGGGCTGACCGCCGGAACGGCCGCGGGGACGGTCGCGATGAACTTCCTCGCCGCGGAACAGTACATGGCGATCGTCGTGCCCGGGATGACCTTACAGAACCTCTACGACGAGTACGACCTCGAGAGCCGGAACCTCTCGCGGGCGGTCGAAGCCGCCGGGACGACGACGTCGGCGTTCGTTCCCTGGGGATCGGGCGGCGTCTTCATGGCGTCGACCCTCGGCGTGCCGGTCGTCGAGTACGCGCCGTACTACTTCTTCGGGATCCTCTCGCCGCTGGTCCTGATCGCCATGGGCGTGACCGGCTGGGGGATCGCCTACAAGGAGGCTCCCGAGGCGGAACCGACGGCGGAGACGGTGACGCCGTCCGTCGACTGAGACGGCCCGTCCGAACCGAGCCGCCATCGCGAAATCGGTCGTCGAAACGCAACCGACTTTTTCTCCTTGGCCCTCGTAACGGTACACAGTGTCATGGATGAACTGTACGCACGACGGACGATAGCGGGAACGGACCGATGACGAGCCACGAGGTGACCCTCGAGTGGACCGACGGCCGGACGCGGACGCTCGACGTGGCCGAGCGCCAGTCGGTCCTCGAGGCGGCCCAGCGGGTCGGCGCGCGACTGCCCTACGACTGCCGGAGCGGGACCTGTATCACCTGCGTCGGCCGGCTGCTCGGACTCGAGGACGGCGAGAGCGACGACGAGGACGCGTCGCGGCCGGACGTGGGAGACGCCTTCGCGTATCGCCGGCAGCCGCGGGCGCTGACCGACGACGAGCGAGACGACGGCTACGTCCTGTTGTGTATCGCCTCGCCGCAGGCCGACTGCCGCATCGAGGTCGGGCCGCGGGTGCGCGCCGAGGTCGGCGACAGCCCCTGGGCCTAGGTCCGTCCGCTCGCGTCACCCCCGACCAGATTTATTTACCCGCTCGTGGTCGGGAATCTCATGAGTGACGCTAGCACGTCAGGCGACGTCGAACCCGGTCACGACCACGAACACCACCACGAGGGTCCCGGCTACGCGACGCCTCAGGCAGCGATCGAGGAGAGCGAACGGGAGCAGTTGGCGTACGTGATGAGCCTCTACGTCGGCACGGACGTCGACGCGCCGGACTTCGTCGCGGTCGTCGACCTCGATCCCGACTCCGAGACCTACTGCGAGATCGTCGATCGGGTCGAGATGCCAGAGCGCGGGGACGAACTCCACCACTTCGGGTGGAACGCCTGCTCGTCCTCGTGCCACGTGGACGGCCTCGAGCGGCGACACCTGATCGTCCCCGGCCAGCGCTCCTCGCGGATCCACGTCCTCGACGCCGCCGACCGCCGGAATCCCGAACTCGAGACGGTGATCGAACCAGAGGACGTCTTCGAGTACGACCTCTCGGCACCCCACACCGTCCACTGCATTCCGGACGGACAGATCCTGATCAGCATGCTCGGCGACGCCGACGGCGAACTGCCGGGCGGGTTCCTCGAACTGAACGAGGACTTCGAGATCGAAGGACGCTGGGAGCCGCCGGGCGAGATCGAGATGAACTACGACTACTGGTACCAGCCCCGCCAGAACGTGATGGTCTCGACCGAGTGGGCCGCCCCGAAGACCTACTATCCGGGCTTCGACCTCGAGGACGTCGAGGCCGGGAACTACGGCCGAAAGATCCACTTCTGGGACTGGGAGGACGGCACCGTCGAACAGACCATCGACCTCGGCGAGGAGGGGCAGATTCCGCTCGAGGTGCGATTCCTCCACACGCCCGAGTCGACCCACGGGTTCGTCGGGACCGCGCTCTCGTCGAATATGTTCCATTTCTTTTATGATGTCGACGCGGACGAGTACCGCGCCGAGAAGGTGATCGACTTCGAGGCCCGCGAACACGAGGACTGGGACATGCCCGTGCCGGGGCTGACGACCGACATCCTGATCTCGATGGACGACCGGTACCTGTTCGGTTCGAACTGGCTCCACGGCGACGTCTGGATGTACGACGTCTCGGACCCGTCGAACCCGCGGCGGGCCGACTCGCTGTCGGTCGGGGGCACCTTCGGCGAGGTTCAGGAAGTCCGGGGCCGGGAACTCGCCGGCGGCCCGCAGATGCTCCAGCTCTCGCTGGACGGCGAGCGCCTCTACTGGACCACCTCGCTGTTCTCCTCGTGGGACGACCAGTTCTACCCCGAGGAGGCCGAGCGCGGCTCGGTGATGCTGAAAGCCGACGTCGACCCCCGAACGGGAACGATGGAACTCGACGAGGACTTCCTCGTCGACTGGGGCGACTGTCCGGCAGGACCGGCCCGCGCCCACGAGATCCGGTGGCCCGACGGCGACTGCACGAGCGACGTCTGGCAGTGAGGGCAGTCGGGATGACGAACCACGACGCCACCCTCGAGTGGCCCGACGGCCGCAGTCGAACCATCGAGGTGCGCGAGGACGAGACGATCCTCGAGGCCGCCGAACGGAACGATATCGGACTGCCGTTCGGCTGTCGCACCGGTGCCTGCGGGACCTGTACGGGGCGGCTACTCGAGGGTGCCGCCGACGATGCCCTCGCGCACCGCCGACGGCCTCGAGCCCTGAAGGACCGACACCTGGCGGACGGCTACGTCCTGCTGTGTCTCGCCTCGCCGCGGGCCGACTGTCGGATCGCCGTCGGCTCGAGCGTTCACACTGAGCTGGTGGACAACCCCTGGAAGTAATTCAGCAGATCTTCCATTCCCCGCTCCGGTGAAAGTATGTACTATTAGAACGTAGAAACGAATATGGTGTTACCTCGCCTCGTCCACACTCTTCCTCCGGCATGGAGATTCGCGCTCATCGGTTCAATCGCTTCGCTACCCGTCATCGTCGTGCTAAACTGGCTACCGAATTCGGAGGCGACCATCGGCGGTGGGATAATGATAATCGGAGCGTTCGTCGCAGGAGTCATCGCTGCGATCCGCTCGTCGGACCCAGGTGCTGCTGGACTCCGCGCTGGTCTCATTGGTGGCGCCCTCGGACTGCTCGTATTCATCGTGACGGCAGGGACGACGGCAACCTGGTCGCTACAGAGGGTCGTATTCGTCGTCTTCGCCAGTGGAGTGGTGGTGTGTGTTGCACCCCTATTCGGTCTCGGATCCGGTCGTGTCGGTGGGTGGGTAGCAAACACCGTTGGCTCCCGACGAACGACCAACGCGGACGCATCATAACGACAGGCTGTCGGACAGCACTTCGAGACTGACCGTTCGAAGTGATCGGTCGATATCGTGAATGAGACAAACGATAGCGAGTGCACGGAACTGCTTCCACCACCGTCGTGATCGAACGAACGCATAGTCGAAGGACACTCGAGTGACTCGCATCGCGAATCCATCGCCCCACTGGAACTGACCGACGACAGTTGCCTCGAGAAACCCGGACCGACGCGGGCAAGCCCCAGTCAATAGCATTAACGGGTGCGAGCAGCAACTCTCGAGCAATGTCTGTCGCCGACGAGAACGCCGAGGACAACCCCTATCTCCGGGAGCCGCCGACCGACTTCGAACCGGTCGAGGACCTCTCGGGCGACGAGGCCCGCGAGCAGGTCACACTGCTCCGGGAGGCCGTCCGCGAACACGACCGACGCTACTACGTCGAGAACGACCCGATCATCGGCGACCGGACCTACGACGCGCTGTTTTCCCGACTGCGGGAACTCGAGGAGGCGTTCGGCCTCGACCACCCCGACAGCCCAACTCGCAGGGTCGGGGGCGAGCCGATCGAGGCGTTCGACACCGTCGAACACGTCGCGCCGATGCTCTCGATCGAAGGGAGCGGCGAGGAGGAAGACATACGCGAGTTCGACGAGCGGGTGCGACGGGAGGTCGGCGACGTCGACTACGTCTGCGAGCCCAAGTTCGACGGCGTCTCGATGGAGGTCGTCTACGAGGACGGCCGCCTCGAGCGAGCCGTGACCCGCGGCGACGGCCGCGAAGGCGACGACGTGACCGAAAACGCGCGCACGATCGGCTCCGTTCCGCAGCGGCTCCGCGGCGACTACTCCGAGTTCCTCGCGGTCCGGGGCGAGGTCTACATGCCCAAGGACGCCTTCCAGGCGTACAACCGCGAGCGCATCGAGCGCGGCGAGGACCCCTTCGCGAACCCCCGGAACGCGACCGCCGGGACGATCCGTCAGCTCGATCCGACCGTCGTCGCCGAGCGCCCGCTCGCGGTCTTCTACTTCGACGTCCTCGAGGCCAGCGACCTCGCGGACAGCCACCGCGAGGCACTCGAGCGGTTCCCCGACTACGGGCTGCGGACCAACGACCGCGTCGAGGTCGTCGAGGACATCGAGGGCGCGATCGACTACCGCGACCGCATGCTCGAGGCCCGCGACGAGCTTGACTACGAGATCGACGGGGTCGTCATCAAGGTCGACGACCGCGAGGCCCGCGAGGAACTGGGGCGGACGGCCCGCCACGACCGCTGGGCGTTCGCCTACAAGTTCCCCGCCCGCGCGGAAGTGACGACGATCGCCGACGTGGCGGTCCAGGTCGGCCGGACGGGGCGGCTGACTCCCGTCGCCCTGCTCGAGCCGGTCGACGTCGGCGGCGTCACCGTCTCGCGGGCCAGCCTGCACAACCCCGAGGAGATCGCCGAAAAGAACGTCAACGTCGGCGACACCGTCCGCGTCCAGCGCGCCGGCGACGTGATCCCCTACGTCGAGGAGGTCCTCGAGAAGGGCAGCGAGGGCCACTACGAACTCCCAGACAGCTGTCCCGTCTGCGACAGCCCCGTCGAGCGCGACGGCCCCATGGCCTTCTGTACCGGCGGGCTGGGCTGTGACGCCCAACTGCGCCGGTCGATCGAGTACTACGCGAGCGACGACGGACTCGACCTCGAGGGGCTGGGCGAAAAGAGCGTCCGCCAACTGGTCGACGCCGGCCTGCTCGAGTCGGTCGCCGACCTGTACGAACTCGATCGCGAGGACCTCACCGACCTCGAGGGCTGGGGCGAGCGAAGCGCCGAGAACCTGCTGGCCGAGATCGAGGGCGGCCGCGAGCCGCCGCTTTCCGACTTCGTCTCCGCGCTCGGGATCCCCCTCGTCGGCCCGACGACGGCCCGCGAACTCGCCCGCGAGTTCGGCACGTTCGAGGCCCTCCGCGAGGCCGCCGAGAGCGAGCCCGAGCGGCTCGAGGGCGTCGACGACGTGGGCGAAACGGTCGCCGAGACGATCCACGACTTCTTCACGAGCGAGGCCAACGCGGCCGTCGTCGACGCCGTCCTCGATCACGTCTCGCCACGGGCGGCCGAGACCGACGCCGACGCCGACGAACTCGCGGGGCTGACGCTCGTCTTCACCGGCTCGCTGACCGGCGTGACCAGGGACGAGGCCCGAGAAACCGTCGAGGCCCACGGGGCCAACGCCACCGGCAGCGTCTCGGGGAACACGGATTACCTCGTCGCCGGCGAGAACCCCGGCGCGACCAAGCGGGACGACGCGCGGGACAACGACGTGCCGATCCTCGAGGAAAGCGAGTTCCGCGAGCTACTGGCGGACCGGGGGATCGACCTCGAGTGATCGGTCGCGGCCGTCCGCGGTCCGATCGGGGCGTCAGTCGCGGCGCGCGAGGAACGCGACGACAGCGATCGCGGCGGCAACGACCCCGATCATCGTCGGCACGAGCCGTCCGTCGCCCCACTCCCAGCCGAGGAACTGCGTGCCGACGATCGCGACGACGGCGACGGCCAGTCCGATCGCGGTCTCGAGCCGAGTCGGATTTCGACCGTTGGAGAGCCCCATGCGCATACGTTGGTCCGCTGACGGGTAAAAGAACAGGGGCCGCTCGAGCCGATCACCCCCTCACGCGTCGCTGGGCAACCGCCCTGCGACCGCCGCCAGCGTCTCGAGGCCCTGCACTTCGCCCTCCCGTTCCGGCAGCGTGACGACCTCGAGGTCGGGAAAGGTCGCCCGGATCTCCGCGACTCGCTCGAGGTGTCGCTCGTGTCGCGACTGACACCGCGAACAGTCGTCTTCGGGGTCCTCGAAGACTCGATTGACGACGAGTCGGTCGATCCGCACGTCGGCCTCCCGCAGCGTCGCCACCAGCCGCTCGGACTCGGCGATCGCCATGCGCTCCGGGAGTAAGACGACCCGGAACTCGGTGCGGTCGGGATCGGTCAGCAGGTCGCGGGCGCGCTCGAGGCGCGCCCGGAACGACTCGAGGCTCTCGTCCCCGTCGTCGCGGCCGCTGCCGAACATCGACATCGGGCCGAGGACCGCGGTGCGGGCGGCGTCGCCGATCCGCTTGACCTGCCCGCGTAACGACTCGGCCGTCTCGAGGGCCAGCCCCATCACCTCGGGCGTGTCGAACAGCCGGAGGGTGTGGCCCGTCGGCGCGGTATCGAAGACGACGACGTCCCAGTCGCCGTCGTCGACGTACTCGACGAGCAGGTCCAGCGCCGCGATCTCGTCGCTGCCTGCGGGCGCGCCGCCGGCGAACAGCCGTCGAACCTCCTCGTCGTCCAGTCGGATCCCGGCGCTGCGCAGGTCCGCGGCCAGCGCCCGCGCCAGCCGTTCGTAGCGCTCCTTTCGCGCGTCGGGATCGATCTCGACGGCCCAGAGGCCCCCTTCGGTCCCGGCCTCGAGTTCGCGGGGCTCGGGACCGAGATCGGTCTCGAGCGAGTCCGAAAGCGAGTGGGCCGGATCGGTCGAGACGACGAGCGTCTCCCGCCCCGCGTCGGCGAGTCGGAGGGCCGTCGCGGCGGCGCAGGTCGTCTTGCCGACGCCGCCCTTGCCGCCGTAGAAGATGCAGTCGGTCACGACCGGGGGTATCACGGCCGGTGCCGTAAATCGCCTGCCGGCGGGAGACGAACGCGAAAAGTGAATCGGTACCGTCGACCGATCAGATGTCGACGCGGTCGAACCGGTAGAGCGCGATCGCGAGCGGGACGACGACCCAGAACAGCAGGATCAGGAACGAGAACCAGTCCTGCAGGAAGATCGGTAACTCGCCGCCGAACATCTCGGCGCTGACCGCGGACTGTTGCTCGAGCGCCTCGACGTCCGTCAGCAGCGTCAGCCCGTTATTGTACGCCTCTCCGGGGTCGAGATTCAGGACGAAGTACGCCCAGTTTTCGGGCCGGGTGAGTTCGAAGGTCCGACCCCCAGACTCAACCGTGTACGTGACGGTATCGAAAAAGAGTATGTCGCGCTCGCCGAGCAGTCTAAAGACCCTCTCCAGACCGTTCCAGACGCCGTAGAACACGAGGAAGACGGCGGCCATCGCGGCTCCGGCGACGGTCGTCGAGCGCGTCAGCGACGAGAGCGCGACGGCGATGCTCATGTAGGCGACGCCGTAGATGACCGACATCGCGAGCAGCCCGGCGTAGTCGACGATATCGAAGCCGCCGAGCAACGCGGCGACGACGGCGGCGGCGAGTACGAAGCCGACCGTCAGTGACAGCGAGAGGACGGCCGACCGTCCGAGCAGCTTCCCGAGCAGTACGTCCTTTCGGGAGTGGGGCAGCGAGAGGAGGACTTTGATGCTTCCGGACTCGCGCTCGCCCGCGATCGACTTCCAGCCCAGTACCAGCGCGATCAGGGGAACGATGACTTTCGTGATCTGGCTGACGAAGACGACCAGCATGTCGGTCGTCGCTCCCTGCGCTGCGATGTCGTCGCCGAAGTACGACAGCGCCCCGGTCACGACGACGAGGATCGTGAAGAAGAACACGGACAGCCCCCAGAACAGCCACGAGCGGACGGCGTCCTGGAAGTCCTTCTTCGCGACCGCGCGAACGCTCTCTGGGTTGATCGAACTCGTCGGCGCGCCGCTCGCCCCGGCCGACTCCCCCGGCGTCCCCGTTTCGGAACTCATCGGGCACGCACCCCCGTTTCGGCGTCGGTCGTGTACGACTGGAAGACGTCCTCGAGCGAGGCCTCGGTCGTCTCGAAGTCCGTGATCTCGATGCCGCGGTCCTCGAGCGCCGAGAGGACGGCGGTCTTCGAGCCGTCGACGGTGACGACGACCGTCGGCGGCTCGCGTCTCTCGACGGTGGCGTCGCTCACGTCCGGCAGCGAGCGGACCGCCTGGAGGGCGTCGTCGTCGATCCGGTCGACGGTGACCCGCAGCGTCGTGCCGCCCTCGACGGAGTCGCGCAGTCCCTCGACGGAGTCGACCGCGACCATCTCGCCGTCCCGGAGGATGCCGACGCGGTCACAGACCGCCTCGACCTGCTCCATGATGTGGCTCGAGAAGAAGACGGTCGCACCGCGGTCGCGCTCCTCGCGGACGATCTCGCGCATCTCGCGGGCGCCGTTGGGGTCGAGGCCGGTGGAGGGCTCGTCGAGGATCAGGAGGTCCGGCTCGCCGACCAGCGCCATCGCGAGCATGAGTCGCTGGGCCATCCCCTTGGAGTAGCCGCCGGCCTTCCGGTCGATCGCGTCGACGAGGCCGACGCGTTCGAGCAGCGCCTCGGGGTCGTCGTCGGCGTCTTTCGACTCGATCGCGAACTCGAGGTGTTGGCGGGCGGTCAGGCGGTCGTAGAGTTCGACGCCTTCGGGGAGGACGCCGGTTCGACGCCGGATCTCGCGGCTGTTGTGCTGGGCGTCCATGTCGAGGACGCTGACCTCGCCCGCGGTCGGCCGGGCGAAGTCCAAGATGACGTTGATCGTCGTCGACTTGCCAGCACCGTTGGGACCGAGGAAGCCGAACACCTCGCCCTCTCGGACCTCGAAGGAGAGATCCTCGAGCGCGAGGGTCTGACCGAAGCGTTTGGTCAGCTCGTCGACTGTGATAGCGGGCATGGCCGTGTGGTCGCAGCGTTTCCCGATAAGGTTTGTGCATCGCCGAAACGGCTGAAGACGGCGATATGTACCCTTTAGCCCTCGAGATCCGTTATTTCTCCCGGAGAGGCGAAGAATCTATCCTAGATCGGGTCGTCGGGATCGTATGTCTCCGCGGTCCGCTCGACCTCCGTCGCGTAGCGCTTGCGGGTCGCCTCGTCGGTGACCGGCTCGAGTTCGTCCTCGGGGACCTCGGTGGCCGCGGTGACCGTCGCGCCGGTCCGCAGCGCCGTCGAGGAACGCTGTCGTTGCTGGTAGCGCGAGCCGTCCGGCGTCGCGTAGACGAGCGTGACGAAGTCGCGATCGCCCAGTTCCCGTTCGACGAGCCAGCACTGTACCGTCGAGTCACTCATACGCGCCGGGTTGGCACCCGACGACCGAGAATGTACCGTGTTCGAGCGGACCGGAAGGCACGTCCTACTCGCGTGAACGGAGCCCGACGTACTTGGACCGTGGGCTGGGAGCGACGACCGATGGCCAACGTGCAGGGCGACCGGGCCGCCGCGTGGACCGATCGCGTCGAGCAGTTGTGTGACGAGGGCGAGCGGATCGCCCACCGCGCCGATCTCGAGGCGGCGACGCTCGTCGTCACGAACCGCCGACTGCTGGCGTTCACTCCCGATCGGGGCGGCCGGAACTTCCGCGCCGTCGATCGCCCGAACGTCGGAACGGTGGCCGTCGAGTCGACCGACCGACTCGCGTGGCTCGGCCTGTCGCTCGCCGCGGCGTTCGTCGGCGTCGGTCTGCTCGAGGCTGCACGGGCGGTCTCCCTCGGCGATCTCGTGCCGGTCGAGCCACCGTCCGCGCCGGCCCTCCCGCCGGTGTCCGACCTCGTCGGAGCCGTCCGCGAGGGCGTCGGGACGGCGCTGCTCGTCCTCGAGTGGGGTGCGGTCGCGCTCGCCGTCACCGCGCTGGTCCTCGCGGTCGCCCTCTTCGGGGCCTACGTCCGCTCGCGGTCGCGACGGCTGGTGATACGGGTCAGCGGCGGGGCCGACCTCGCGGTTCCCGTCACCGACACCGCGGTCGAGGACGGCGTCGTCGCCGACCTCGAGGCCGCGATCCGACCGAATCCGATCGACGGGCACGACGAGGATCGGCGCGGCGAGGGACACAAAGCGGGTCCCGATGAGTCAGGCTGAAATTCCCCCACGCCGTAGGGCCGCCGATGGAAGCCGACGGGGTTCGCGAGCGCGCCGGATCGTTGCCCCGCGAGCCCGGCGTCTACCAGTTCCGGGACGGGGAAACCACCCTCTACGTCGGGAAAGCCGTCGACCTGCGCGACCGGGTGCGGTCCTACGCCGACCCCCGCAGCGCGCGGATCAGGCGGATGGTCGACCGCGCCGACGACGTCGAGATCGCGGTCACCGACACCGAGACCCAGGCCCTGCTGCTCGAGGCGAACCTGATCAAGCGCCACCAGCCCCGCTACAACGTCCGGCTCAAGGACGACAAGTCCTACCCGATGGTCCAGTTGACCGACCACGAGGCGCCGCGGATCGAGATCACCCGCGATCCCGGCGAGTCGGCGACGGTATTCGGCCCCTACACCAGCAAGGCCCAGGTCGAGACGGTCGTGAAGGCCCTGCGGGAAACCTACGGCGTGCGGGGGTGTTCGGACCACAAGTATTCGGGCCGGGACCGACCGTGTCTGGACTACGAGATGGGGCTCTGTACCGCCCCCTGTACCCGCGAGATCGACCTCGCAAGCTACCGCGAGGACGTGACGGCGGTCGAGCGCTTCCTCGAGGGCGAGACGGGAATCCTCGCCGATCCGTTGGGCCGCGAGATGGAAGCCGCCGCCGAGGACCGGAACTTCGAGCGCGCGGCGAACCTGCGCGATCGGCTCGAGACCGTCGAGGCGTTCCACGGCGAGGGCGGCGAGGCCGTCCAGTCGGTCGGCGACGAGCGCGGCGTCGACGTGCTGGGCGTCGCCATCGCGGGCGCGGACGCCACCGTCGCCCGCCTGCGCGCCGAGGACGGCAAACTGGTCGACCGGGACCGCCACACGCTCGAGGCCCCCGGCTCCGCGGGAAGCGATGGCGAGGCCGGCGGGGGCGTTCCCGCGGTGCTGTCGGCGTTTCTCGTCCAGTACTACGCCGAGCGCGAGCTGCCCGACGCCCTCCTCCTGCCCGAACGCCACGGCGACGACGAGGTCGCCGACTGGCTCGCGGCCGAGGGCGTGTCGGTCCGCGTGCCGGGCGCGGGCCGGGAGGCCAAACTGGTCGAACTCGCCCTGAAGAACGCCCGGCGCAACGTGGGCCGGCGCGACGAGTGTGCGATGCTCGCGGACGCCCTCGAGATCGGGTCGGCGAGCCGGATCGAGGGGTTCGACGTGAGCCACGCGCAGGGGACGGCGGCGGTCGGCAGTAACGTCGCTTTCGTCGACGGCAGCGCCGAGAAGAGCGACTACCGCCGGAAGAAGTTGACGGATCAGAACGACGACTACGACAACATGCGGGCCCTGCTGGAGTGGCGCGCGACCCGCGCCGTCGAGGGACGGGACGACCGGCCCGAGCCCGACCTCCTCCTGATCGACGGCGGCGAGGGCCAGCTCGAGGCGGCCCGGGACGCGCTCGCCGAGGCGGGCTGGGACGTGCCGACAGTCGCGCTGGCGAAAGCCGAAGAGCGCGTGGTCACGCCCGATCGCACCTTCTCGTGGCCCAGCGACGCACCGCACCTCCATCTGCTCCAGCGGGTCCGCGACGAGGCCCACCGCTTCGCCGTGCAGTACCACCAGACCGTCCGCGACGAGGTCGCGACCGTGTTAGACGACGTGCAGGGAGTCGGCCCGGAGACGCGAAAGCGGCTCCTCGGACGGTTCGGCAGCGTCGAGAACGTCCGCGAGGCGAGCCTCGAGGACCTCCGGAGCGTCGAAGGGATCGGCGAGAAAACGGCCGAGACGATCAAATCGCGGCTGTAGGTCGTCGACGGTCACTTCGGCCCCGTTGCGAGGGCAAGGACAGGGCTATCCTCCGATCGGAACCCGTGATACCGTATGGCAGGCAACGACGACGACCTCGACGATCTGCTCGACGAACTCGACAGTCAGGGGGACCTCGAGACGTCCCAGCAGGTGCTGTCGATCCGGACCGAGAGCCGTCGGTACGACAAGCCGGTGACGATCGTCGAGGGGTTCGACCTCTCGAAATCGGAGATCGAATCGACCGCGTCGGATCTCAAGAGCGCGCTGGGAACCGGCGGAACGGTCGACGACAGCGAGGGTCGCATCGAACTCCAGGGCGACCACCGCGGCCGGGTGCCGGAACTGCTCCGCGATCGGGGGTTCGACGTTCGGGAGTGAGCGACCCGTTTTGGCAATACTCGCCGGCCCAGCTATGTCAGCGAGTTATTTATGTCTCACGTTCGATGATCCGGTATGAACGTTCGATCCGCGACGGAAGACGATTTCGACGCGATCACGGCAGTCGCTCGCGCGACCTGGCACGATACCTACGACGAACTCGACGCCGACACCATCGACGACACCGTCGACGCGTGGTACACCGACGACTCGATGCCGCTCGAGGCACCCGGAACGGTCGTTCTCGTCGCAGAGCGCGCGGAGCAACGGTCCGCGGAGGAGAGTCGGACGGAGTCCGATGATCGCGACGACGAACTCGTCGGCTTCACGCACGCGGTCGCACAGGGTGAGACCGCCGACGTCCTCCGGATGTACGTCCACCCCGACCACCAGGGCGAGGGGGTCGGCTCGGCGCTTCACGAGCGGCTGATGGAGACCCTCGAGGAGACCGAGGCCGAGGAGGTCCGCTCGTTCGACTTCGCCTTCAACGACGCCAGCCGCCGGTTCTACGAGGGACTGGGCTTCGAGCAGACCGACGAAGGGGAGGTCGAAATCGACGGCGAGAACTACCCCGAAGCGGTCTACACGCTCGAGCTATAGTAGCCGCTGAAAGTCATTGCACACCTAATCGCACGACAACATTGCGATCAGTGTGTAAATCGTTTCAGCGGCTACTATATAGCCGTCCGCCGCACCGATCGACGGGGAAGGCCTAACTGAGCGGGTGGAAGGGCTTTGACACTCGCTGTCGTAGTACCGGTATGGAACTCCGACCAGCCACCCGCGAGGACCGATCGGCGATCAGACGCGTCGCCCGGGCGACCTGGCACGACACCTACGACGAACTCGACGCCGACACCATCGACGACACCGTCGACGAGTGGTACGGCGACGAGGCCCTCGAGACGGCGCTATCGAAACCCGGGACGGCCTTCCTCGTCGCGGCGAAAGACGGGAATATCGTCGGCTTCACCCACGGCGTCGTCAGCGAGGACGAGGGCGACGTCCTCCGCATGTCCGTCCACCCGGACCATCAGGGCGAGGGGATCGGCACCGCGCTCTACGAGCGACTGCGCGAGGACCTTCAGGACTTCAACATGGAGCGAATGCGGGCGATCGACCTCGCCTCGAACGAGAGCGGCCGGGCGTTCTACGAGGACCGCGGGTTCGAGCCGACCGGCGAAGACGACGTCGAGATCGGCGGCGAACAGCGGCGCGAAGTCGTCTACACGCTCGAGCTGTGAGCCAACCGCTCGGTCGGTGAGACCGCGGTGATGGATATCGGCCTTGCAAATTCATACCACGGACGCAAGTGGGCCGCTGGTGAGAGATAATGTCGCATATGGGGACGAAAACGCCGAGTGAGGCCGACATTCTGCGGCCGATCGGGTCGACATCAACGACGTACTTCATCATGGTCGCCATCGCCGGGCTGGCGTTTCTCGCCTTTCTCGTCGGGTGGGCCTACCAGCTTCAGGAGGGGTTGGTCGTCACTGCCCTCGGAGACTGGGGAAGCGGCGGCGGCGCCACGTGGGGGATCTACATCGGCGCGTTCATCTGGTGGGTCGGCATCGCCCACGGCGGGATCATCCTCTCGGCCGCCGTCCGCCTGTTGGGGATGGATCGGTACATGCCGGTCGCCCGCCTCGCCGAGTTGCTGACCATCGCCGGGCTCTCCGCGGCCGGCTTTTACATCATCGTCCACCTCGGTCGGCCGGACCGGATGGTCACGAGCATCATCGGCCACTACCACATCACGATCCACGGCTCGCCGCTGGTGTGGGACGTGACCGTCATCACGGCGTACTTCGTATTGACGGCAACTTATCTCTCGCTGACGCTGCGGTACGACGTCAGTCGGCTCCGTGACGACCTTCCGGATCGTCTGGATCCGATCTACCGGTTCATGACGATCGGCTACACGGAAAAAGAGGACGCGATCGTCGAGCGGATGGTCTGGTGGCTCGCGCTCGCGATCATCATCATGGCCCCGCTGCTCCTCCACGGCGGCGTGATTCCGTGGCTGTTCGCCGTGTTGCCGAACTATCCGACCTGGTTCGGCGGCGTCCAGGGACCGCAGTTTCTCACCATCGCGCTCACGTCGGCCATCAGCGGCGTCATCATCCTCGCCTATTCGTTCCGACGCGCGTACGACTGGGATCACATCATCACCGACGACATCTTCCGTGGGTTGCTCCTCTGGCTCGGGTTCTTCTGTCTGCTCTTCCTGTGGTTGCAACTTCAGCAGAATATTACCGGCCTGTTTCAGGCCCCCATCGACCTGACGATTGCGGCGTTCGCCAGAGCCACGAACCCCATCTACCTCGCGTCGATGTCGCTGGTCTTCGTGACGCTGTCGTACATCTTCGCTCAGGCGATTCGCCCGACGCTGTTTACCAAGCGACGAGCGATCGTCTCCGGCCTCGCCGTCCTCACCGCGACGATCATGGAGAAGGTGTTGTTCGTCGTCGAGGGGTTCTTACACCCCACCTTCGACATCTACGAAGCCGTCCCGGGCGTCTACGTCCCCGGACTGATCGAGATCCTGTCGATCCTCGGGACGATCGGCATGGTGGCGCTCATCTTCCTGACCGTCTCCAAGGTCTTCCCCGTCGTCGAACTACACGCGATCGAACACCTCCGGGACAACCACCACCCGGACGACCGCGAGTAGCGACGACGCCGTCGCGATCGGGTCGACTCGACTCCGTTTTTCGCCCGCTCCGTTTTCGAACGCCAGCGTCGCGTCCCGTTCCGCGGCCGTCACCCCACTCAGCGGCCGTCTCGAGCGGCCATCGAACCCCGATTGTCGCCACCAGCAGCTATTTACCCAACGATGCTAAACCTAGGTTTAGAAATGTCTAATCTTTCGGTCGATCGGTCCTCCCGACCGGGTGAGGTCTCGTGAACGAGGTCCTGACAGTCCTCCTCGAGTCGTTGCGGGACGGCTACGTGCAGGTGAGCGCGTTCGTCGCGGTCACGGTACTGGCGTTCGGACTGATCCAGTACTGGACCGACGGGGCCGTCATCGGCGCCATCGAGGACAACGAGCGACTCCAAGTCGCCTTCGGCGGTTTGCTCGGCCTGACGCCGGGCTGTGGCGGCGCGATCGTCGTGATGCCGCTGTACGTCCGCGGGACGGTCAGCTTCGGGACCGTCGTGGCGACGCTGGGCGCGACCGCGGGCGACTCGGCGTTCGTCATCCTCGCGCTCGCACCCGAAGCAGCGCTGTACTCCTATGCCATCGCGTTCGCCGCCTCGGTCGCGACCGGCTACCTCGTCGATTCGTACGGCCTCGGCGTCGCGCGGATCGACGCCGCGGTCGCGCGGCTCTCGCCCGCCGCGACGCCGGACGGCGGCACCGTCGTCAACGGCGGCGTCGGGCCGAACCCGGCCCACGACTACGGCTGCCCCGCCCCGACCCACGCCCACGAGAGCGGTCCCGATCGCGAATCGCGGGTTCTCACCCCGCTGTCCCATCTCGCGCACGTCCTGTGGTGGATCGCCGCCGCGGCTGGGCTCGTCCTCGGCTCGCTCTATCTGTTCCGCGGCGGGCCCGAAATCCCGCTCACAACCGGCCTCGGCTTCGACGGCCTCTTTACCATCGTCGGGATCACCGGCGCGGTCCTGTCGCTGTACCTCTACCTGGTCGGCCGCCACTACGTCGGCGAAGGGGAGATCGCCCGGGCTCGAGACTCCTTCCTGTCGGTCTACGACACGCTCACCCACGCGGCGATGGAGACGAGCTTCGTCACCGTCTGGGTGCTTGTCGCCTTCCTCGTCTACGAGTACGTCGTCCTCTTCAGCGGGGTCAACGTCGCGACCCTCGCGGCGACGGCCGGCGTGCTGGCCCCGATCGGCGGCGCGGCGGTCGGGCTGATCCCCGGCTGTGGCCCGCAGATCCTGCTGGCCAGCGTCTACGCCGAGGGCGGGCTCCCCTTCTCCGCGCTGACCGCCAACGCGATCGCACAGGACGGCGACGCCCTGTTCCCGCTGCTGGCTGTCGACGCCAAAGCAGCCATCGTCGCCACGATCTACAACTTCCTGCCGGCGGTCGTCGTCGGCGTCGCGCTCCACCTGCTGTGGGGCCCGGTCTTCGGCATGGCGGAGTTCGGGTTCGGCGTGCTGTGAGCGGTGGCAGCTTATTACGATAGAGACGCGCCGTCACGGGTAGCGATACCGCTGTTAGGCTAGAAATCGCAGATACGTACATGACAACACATGAGATAGACGGTAGATATACTGTAGTTCAATTCAACTATGAAAATATGTCTTTACGAGACGTTCGTGGACGATGGGACAGCGGGCTCCATTCGTTCTGGGCGTTCGTCGGGTTGCTGTTCGCGCCAGGGATCGTCGTCCACGAACTGGCCCATGCGGGGGCATGTCGTCTCCTCGGTGTCAAACTCACTCAGACGAGACTCGTGGGGCTGCCCGTGATTCCGGCCGGCTTGACGAAACCGGCGCTTGGATGGGTGCGTCACGAACGTCCACGCTCCGCGTGGAAAGCGTTCCTGATCGCGATCGCCCCACTAGTCGTCAACACGGTGGCAGCGCTTTCCGTCTTCACCGCGGTAACGAGGTCACTCCTTCCCGTGGACGTTATCACCTATCCGAACACGGTGTCCGGCCTCGTTCGCCTCCACTGGGACATCCTCGTAGTCGAAACGGGACTGCAGACACAACTGCTGGGATTGCTCGGGCTCTGGATTGGGGTTTCGTTGGCCGTGACGGCGATGCCGAGTACTCGAGACGCGCTCAATACGGCCATTGTCTCACTCGAAACTGAGGGACTCGAGCGACGCCTCGTATACGGTCCGTCAGTCGTCCTTTTCGTTCTAGCCGCCAGCGCATTCGGGTTCGGACTCCTCTATGCAGTCGCGCTTACAGCCGTCGGACTGGGTGGAAGAGAAGCGCTCGTTGCCGTCCGCTACGATTTCATCGGATATGCCCTCGCCTCGGTCGTGATCACGCTAACGGTCGAACGGCGCGGGTTCGTCGGAATCGTTCGGAGTCGGTTGACGAATCCCAGTCGCTCGTTCCTCGAGTTGACACCTGTTGTTCTCAGCCGAATACTGTCTCTCCAACAGGAAATGGAAGCCGACGAACCACTCACCGACGAGGCAATCGCGTTCCTGGTAGCGCATCTCGATCACGGTCAGTTGGAGGTCCGCTACCAGTCGGCGTCCGCCCTCGCCACAGTGGCCTGGGAAGACCATTCCCGTCTCGGAGCGTGGATGGACCGTCTGATCGAACGAGCGGTTGCCGAGCCAGTCGACTCGGTTCGAGTCAAGTTGCTCTACAGTATCAGTGCCGGCGCTATTCCGGATACCGATCGCGAGCTACTTCGTGACGTTAGTATCGACGCGCTCACCGCCGAATCGACGGACCTTCGTCTCGTTGCAGCGCAAGTCGTCGGCCGACTCGCGAAAGCCGACCCGGGGCTGGTGGCCGCACACGTCGAGACAGTACTCGAGGCGCTCACCGACGATGAGCTATCGGAGACCGCGCGTGGAAACCTTGCGGTAGCGGTCTCGAGAATCGCGGGCGAAGTTCCGAGCGCAGTCCGGCCGTATCGTGACGACCTCGCGTCCCATCGGACGGATTCAAACGAGAAGGTCGCGACATTCGTCGAGCGGGCGCTCAAGCGAACTGCTGACGGAGCCGGTGAATCACGGTCGGACTCGCACGAGGGGTGAAGCGGTTGTAAACGGGGTTTGAGATCGGTCGCCTCAGCGAACGTGAGACAGACGCTCCAGTGACCGGCTGATTCCTCGACGGGGAAATACCTGAACCCGCCGTCGAGACGTCCGTTGTTTGTGACGGGAGAGTCATCCAGCCGTCGATCGTCGTCTCGTAGGGACGATATCCCCAGCGGCCGTGGTACTCGGACCGGAAAGTATACTTTCACCACATACACCAGTAGTTATAAGATACAACAAGTTAACATTCAACTGGAAGCCGGTCTCCGAACGCCCGACCGGTTGGGGGCGGCCGTCGAAACGCCCCGGGTGCTGGAACCACCCGAGACTGGCTTCCAAGCCGCAAGGCTTCGAAAGCCATGATTGCGTACATCCTAGCGGGATATAAACGTCCCGCACGACGGTGGAATCAACCCCGACGACCAGCGACAGCGCCCGACGGCGGGGATCGGCCGCGCTCCCCGCGGAGGGACCGATGAGCGACGACCCCGACTCGAGGCCGGTCCGCTCCGAACCGGCCGACGAGCCGGACGACGAGTGGTCGGTCCCCGACTGCCCCCGCTGCGGTCGCCCCGTCTGGGTCGTGACCGTCGCCGGCCCCGGCGTCGGCACCGCTTCGCCCTGTGGCTGTCCCGTGGTGCCCGGTAGTCTCGAGCGAGAGTAATCCGGCCGAGTCACCGGTGTCACACGCCACCCGCTACGGAGGGCGGCGTCTTGCTTTTATCGGCTCGATCGACACCGAATAGCGAACCCGAAGACGGTCGGCGTGAACGACTATTCGAGTAGCGTATCGCACATCGCTATCTTCCATTCGACGCGCCCTGAAAAGTCGATATCGTGGCGGTCGAAGTATTCGAGACCGTGTTGTTCGAAGAATCGCTTCATCGGAAGGAAGGCAGTATCGTACTTGGGGCTTGCCCCCAGTAGAGTTACGTGTCGAAGTCGATACCCTCGAACGACTCTCGAGCAGTCCGATATTCGGTGAGCGCGGTCTCATCGCCGGTCATCAGTAACGAATCGGCGGCCCACTCGTGGCCGAGACCTCGAACGAACCATTCGCTCGACGCCGACTTGCTTGTTCTCTGTACATCCTGTAACTCTCAATCGGCGTTATATAGTCAGTTCGTTCCTATATGAAATCAACCATCGACTAGTGACTCATGTAGCGTGAAAACATCATATCCTATATCATTGTTCCGAAGTTTTGTAGAGACGTGTTCCAATTGATCGTCGCGCCTTGCAGGATCTTTATCATTCTTCGACCGAAATATCTCTGAGAGTAAATCTTCAAAAGAGTTTCTCAGTTCGCATGTACCTACTTGCGTACTGTGCGCGTTGAAACTGAGGCAACAGGTATCGTCGTTGAAGGTAAATTCCAACGTGGATGTGTACACGGGGGCGGCTCCATCTTTTTTATGATATATATATCCATACGCTCGCAGCAGTTCCTCAAGTGACGCAGTGAGCGTGATAGATTTTGTCGATGTCTGCACGACGAATTGCAGACTATCGGGGAGACCGGTCATTTTCCAGCCACCATATTCGCTTTTTAACTTAAACTCGATCATGGTGGATCCGGCTTTGGAATTGACTCCGCTTGTTCATTGATATCGACATCTTCAATGATCTCACTTCCTTCGTTCGCATATTTTTTAATCATTTCTTGACGTTTGATGTAGTATTCGATAATGTCGTCAGTATGTCCTTCATATCCATCGATCGTATCGTGTGTGGGTGCGAACGCGGAAGCAACCTCACCGTCCATGACGAACAACACTATTGTGACTTCTTGGCCATTTATCGTTAACGTCTTCACATACATCCATCGGTCCTGATTCGGTTCCTTCCACACTTCGTCTGCGCCTTCGCCAGCAGTGCCCTCGATTACCTTACGAAGAGTCTCACGAACCTCGTTTTCATTTTGTCCGATTATCTCGTGATCCCAGTCGTCGTGGTCTTCGATTATATGTCGGATTGCCTCTTCCGTAATTTCGATTTCTTCACCGCGATGCGGATCTGATGCGACTTGTGCCGCAGAGACCAACAGTCCCTCGGCCACGCGCAGAATAATCTGCCCGTCTCCGCCCGGATTATCGCCGATAATCAGATCGTAGCGACCGTCTTCCTCGATCGCGTTCGGCGCACGAACGATCTCACGGACATCTCCGGGTTGGCTGATTCCCGGGAGTTCTTTGATCTGCTCCCAGCCGTGTTTGCGCTCGTGCCCGTCGTGAATTTCGTGTTCGTAGACGGCCCCGCTCGGGAGCGTAATCTCGAGGCCATCCGGCGTCTCCCACGCTTTCTCGGTCTCGGCACCGATGCTAACGCTCGAGCTGAACGTCTCTTCAGTCACCTTGCTACCGTCATTGAGGACGGTCTCTTGGGCAATTCCGTAGAGTGCTGCGCCGCCGAGGGCAGTAGTGATCACGACCGCACCGGTACCGCTCGAAACGGGCTCCGGGGTAACGACCAACCCAGCACCTACGGCGGCCGACGCCTCCACGATCTGAGGTTCGTCACCCGAAACGTCGATCACGTATTCTGCCTCTGCGCCAGCCTGGTCGCTGACGGTTATTTCGATCTTATCGGGCTGTTCATTTGCCAGTCCCTCCCGCAGGAGGTTGATGTCCACGAAGACGTCAATCTCGCCCAGTTGGAGCGAGCGGATGATCTCGTGGCGCTCGAGGGTCGGCTCAAAAACGAGTATTCCTATTCGCTATATATCGTGTCGGGATTGTCCGTGACCTCGTACACCTCGGCCGACCACTGTTGTGTTATGATTTAAATTAATTAACTCCCCTATAGACTATCAAAAACGGTCCGAATTCCAATTCCCTGCATCGATTATCTTATCGAGAATCGATTCGAAGTGATCGCGTTTGTATTGGATTCTGTCGATGAGTGACTGGTAGCGTAGATCCTTTTTTCCGAATCTGATATCTTGTAGTCAATGCTGTCCGCGAGTTCGAGAAGCACGATCATCTGGATTTCGAACTCGGGTTCAACTGACCACTGATGTGGGTTGTCAACTGTTTCGTAGTACTGCTCCGCTCGATGGTAGGCATTCTCGTATGATCCGATCTCACCAACCAACTGAAAGTCTCCGATAAGTTCGTAGCAAAGCCCTGTCCGTGGCTCGTGCGTTGGTTTTTGAAATGTCTGTTCGTGTTCCCTAATATCCTTGGTGACAAGAATACCAATTTCGCAATTGGTCCGGCAGCGATGTCGCTCGCCGGTGATCCGATAACAGAGGGAACCGAGTAACATATATATTGCAAAATGACCGAATTTATACGGAGATATTTCACCATGGTCTTCAGAGTCGACCTTTTTGAACTTCATCAAATACCCGTGAGCAGCCGATGTGTAGTAACTAGCTGCAGTTTCGAGTTTTCCGTCACTTCGCAGGTGACGAGCAGCCTCAGAGTAGTCTTGTTCAGTCATGAATATAGTTCTGACAGCGAAACCGACGGTGTACAGCGATTCACCAGAGCCGGCTCTTTCCAAACTTCGTCAGTTCCTTCCCCACCGTTTTCGATTACCTGTTGAATCGTTGTATAGACCTCTTCTCTATTATTCCCTACGATTATGTCAGGAAAATAGTTAGTCACCGGAGCCAATGACCGTCTTCGCCAGTTCGATCCGCGATTCGGTCTCGATGAGCGGACCAGCGCGTTCAGTCAGTTTCTGCGAGTACGTCCGCAGCCAGGTCCAGTTTTGCGTCGATCCGCTCCTGAAACGACATCGAGTCGGGGTTTTCGGGTAACGGTTCGTCGTAAACTCGACTGAATCGCTCGATAGCCCAATACGCGTGCATGAACTCGGGTTCGTCTCGCCAGGTTAGATCCTGCCACGTGACGGTTTCGTACTGTTCTCTGGCGTCTCGATAGTGGTCGATCGCTTCACGTTGACAGAGCATGAGTCGTCCATCACCACGCCATTCGTTCAGTAGCCCGCGCAAAACCTCGGTCTCGGCTTGGCTCTCGGCGTCGGCAATCAGCGACTCGGCGATCTGGAAGAGCCGTTCGGCTCGCCCGCGATTATCGGCGCGATGATCGCAGCTTATCGCCTGCAGGAGCATTGTGATTCCGACGCGAGTATCCCCATTCATTCGGAAGTGGGATTCGAGGCACTTCTCGAAGCCGTCGCGAGCATATGCTGTTGCTGCGGCGTCATACTCTCCTCGATCTTCAAGTTTGAACGGCGTTTCGTTAGTCATTCGGATATATTTTGTTTAATTGTTTGCTCTCGACAAGACGTTTGATAAATTCGCTCACGGCATTGATTCGCTCATATGCTGTACTCAGTACAATTCGATCATGGTCTGTTTCATCTATTTGTTTGTGATCGTAGCCGTGGACGATCTTTGCAGTCCCTTCTTCGTAGAGGACCCATACATATAGTCCGTAGCCGTTCGTATAGACTTCATCTGCCTCTTCAACAATTCGCTGAATTTCGCTATTTTGAGTGATATGTGGCTCTTCTCGATCCTCAATATGGCTCTTATCGGTCGGAATAAGGAATTCGTCTTCGACTCCCTGTGGATCTTCGACGATTTGATCAGCTGCGATGATCAGCCCCTCGGCCACGCGCAGAATAATCTGCCCGTCTCCGCCCGGATTATCGCCGATAATCAGATCGTAGCGACCGTCTTCCTCGATCGCGTTCGGCGCACGAACGATCTCACGGACATCTCCGGGTTGGCTGATTCCCGGGAGTTCTTTGATCTGCTCCCAGCCGTGTTTGCGCTCGTGCCCGTCGTGAATTTCGTGTTCGTAGACGGCCCCGCTCGGGAGCGTAATCTCGAGACCGTCGATCTCCTCTTGCCACAGCGGTTCGGTAACTGGAATGGACTGAGCGTACGCTCGTTGGCTGACCTCGCCAGCTGCGGAGCCGGTCGTCTCGGCCCACACGGCGTACCCGCCGGCAACGACGGCACCGCTAGCAATGACCGCAGCACTCGAGACGCTGATACCCGTTGCCGTTGTTACTGCCGCGTACTCTGACGACGAGACTGCGCCGACTGCCAGCCCTGCCGTCGTCGTGTCCGTGGCCGAGACTCCGGCGGCGACATCGACCGTGCCATCGTCGACATCGTGACTCGTTCCGGCTATGTTGCCGTCATCATCGACCACTGTGATTTCCACTTCCTCTGGCGAGACCCGCCCAAGCACACCGAACGTCGTCGTCACGTATACCTTGTCGCTGTTTTCGGCGTGTTTGAGGTCGTCGCCAGTGAACGTTTGATTGTGCCAGCCGTTTTCGACAAGCGGCACCCACGTGTCGATATACTGATGTACGTGAATTTCCTCGATATCGGTTGCTCCACCAGTCGGACGAGCGACGACAGCAAGTCGTTCACTTGGGTTACGGACTGTTGTCGGTAGTTGAGAGAGATCATTTATATTATAAGACTGATATTTGAACCTCGGCGGGGTCGTCTTCTCGTTCACCGCCGGGTCCACAACATCAATCAGTCCATCATCGTCGGTGTCCGCTTGGGTCGGATCCGAGTCCCAGATGCGACGTTCATCGTGATCGTTCACCTGGTCATTATCAGTGTCTGGATCGGTTGGATCCGATCGCAGCTTGTAGTACGAGAACGTCACTTTGGATCTGGTGAGACCTACTCCAGAATAGGTATGTGTTACTTCAGAATACTCGCCAACCTCTTGTCCATCCGTGAGTCCATCACCGTCGGTGTCGGCTATGTGCGGATCCGTTTTGACTCGATTACTGTTCTCGAACCCACCCCCTACCTGTGGGTTAACACCGAGCAAAATGGATTCCTGCTCGAGTTTATCCGGAAGTCCGTCTCCGTCACTGTCTCGAGGTTTATTTTCGATTCGTTCGAACGTTTCCGGTAGGTCACTGGCATTTTCGACGTGAAAGAATCCGCCGCCAGTCGTATTGGCGACCGAGCGGAGTTCTTCCTCGTCAACACTGCTCCCGAGTCCAACCGTATTGATTTCGATCCCTTGTGAAGCGGCGGCATCGGCTACTTCTAGGGGGTTTCCACTTGTTTGGCCATCTGATAGAAGAATCAACTCCTGTGGATGACTGGAATTGCTGTTTCTCTCGAGTTCATCGAGCGCTTCTCGTAATCCGACAGTCACATTCGTTCCGCCGCCAGCAGTGAGTCCGTCGAGACTCTCGTTAACTCGCTGGTGATTGGTAGTGAGGGGCTGGATAACTCGAGACGAACTATCGAATCCGACGACTCCAGTCTGTTCATCATCGTCGAGAGACATTATAAACCGACTCACAGCCTCTTTTGCGTAGCTGGTCGGTGATCCACTCATGCTACCACTCTCGTCGATGACGAACACGGTATCAACTGAACGCGAATCAGAACGATCGGAATAGCTTTCCGGCGGTCTCGCGTCCCACGTCGATGTCGCCTTTTCGATGTTAAACACAGAGAACGTCGAAAAGTGCGGCGTTGAAGCCGTCACAGTGTTGTTTTTCCGATCTACGGTTGAATTTAGGGGCACGTACATCTGTTTGGATTCGTTGTACGTGACCATCGTCAGCGGCTCATCACTATCCGTCGCGTCGTCGTATTCGATCGTGACCGTTGCGTCCTCGAACTTCTGTTCGGAGTCTAAGTGAACGATTTCGGAAGCGCTGACGTTGGTAACTCGTTCGCCAGTAATCGCATCGTTCTGTTCTGCTTCGATCGTCGTGCCGGCTGCGATGTTCCCCTGGCCGGTTAGATCGAGGTCGACGCCGACGGATTCATTGCTGGTACTCGTCGTGTAGGTCTCGTTTCCGTCGACGACTCCGTTCGCGTTCGTGTCCGGATCGAGTGGATCGGTCTCGAGTTCGAACTCCTCACTGTCTGAGAGTCCATCGTCGTCCGTATCCGCCGAACGCGGGTCGGTATCGTATTCGCGGACTTCCTCGAGATCAGTGAGACCGTCACCATCGGTATCGGAGTATCTCGGGTTAGTTCCGAGAGAGATTTCCTCTTCGTTCGAGAGACCATCACCGTCACGGTCCGCAGCGGGATCGGAGACGCCGTTTCCGCTCGAATCAGTTACGAACGGATTCAGGAAGCTGTACTGTGCTTCGACGCTATCGTTGAGCCCATCACCGTCTGTATCCGAAACGCTGGGATTTCCAGCTGCGAGCGATGGTCGCATCTGATCGTCCAGAGCCGAACCGTTGGCCGGGAAGAAACGGATTTCACGGCCATCCGCCAGACCATCACCGTCCGTATCGGCAGTTTCAGGGTCGAGAGAGACGGAAGCGGCCGCCGCGAACGGCAGTTTGAACTGCTGTTCTTCGAGGTAATCGGGTAATCCGTCTTCGTCGTCGTCCGTGAGTACGCGGACGTCACGGATCTCGGCGGGTGCGTCTCCGGAACTCCGCCCAGTAACGGTGATCTCGTCACCGGCGAACTCAGTCACCGGTACCCGTACTGTCGTCCACGTGTCTCGATCGGTCGACGTTGTACGCGTACTTCCGTTCGACGCGCGGGCGACTAGTGTCGCGTTCTCATCGGTGCGATTTGATCGGATAGCCGCTTCGATGTACGTGGAATTACTCTCCGGGACCGACACCGACCACAGCGGCGTTGTGACACCGTGAAGCGTTCTGTCGGGTCTGATTCCCGATTGAGCGGTGATATCGGTGACAGCCGTCTCAGTCGTTTGCTGCCAGTCGACGGAACCGTTCGGGGAAATTTCAGTTACCGTACCAGCTCCGGCCGCGTTGTCGGTCTCGTTTCGGACGAAAATCGTACCCGTTGCCGTCCGCTTCGTTCCGTTCCCGAATTCGTCGACGAGAGTCAGTTCGATCGTATACTTGCCGGGTTCTTCGTAGACGTGTTTGACCTGTCCAGTTGAGGATGTCGTTGTTCCATCCCCGAAATTCCAGTCAGCTTCAACGATCGTGTCGTTTTGACCGACGTTGTTTACGAAGGAGGTGAAAGATATCGGCTCGCCCGCCACCGGCTCAGTGAATTTGATTCCAGCTTGAAGTGATTTAACCGTGATCGGTTCGGTAGTTGCCTGAATATCACTGTCCACAGCGCCGACAGTGACAGTGTACTCGCCTGCAGGTACGTCGTTCAATCTAAATGTCGTCGGTCCATCCGACAATGAGAGCGACGTTTCGTAGACCGTCTGTCCAGTCGTAGAATCGACTGCAAGCGTGACGTTCCGTGATCGATCCGGATCTATCTGGACTGCCAGCGGTTCGTCCGTCGTGAACTCGTTCGGCCGAGCCGTTACTGCAAACTCGGGATCCGATGCTGATCCGTTATCATCGCTCCCGGATTCCTCAACGACCACGGTATCGGTGGAATCCTCGAGACCGCTATCGGAAACGATTCTGACCACGTACTCGCCAGCAGAGAGATCAGGAATGGATAGCTGCTGAGATTGCTGGCGAGCTGTCACGGCCGTTTCGAGTAGCGTCTGTCCACCAGTTGACTCCACAGTGAGCGTCGCGTTCCGCGTTTCGTCGGCGCGGTAGTCGACAACTAAATTCTCCGCGGTAGTGATGTTGGTTTCGAGAGCATGAATCGAGATGGGCGTTCCATCGTTACCGTCGGGACTGGAGACGGTAACTGGCTCCGTCGTGTCCGTTAGTCCGCCCGATTCGGACTCGATAGTAGCGAGATACTCGCCGGGCTGGGAAAGCGACAGCAGTAAGGTCTTTTCAGTTGTCGTCGCTTCAACCGCTGTACTGTATACTTCTTGTCCATCAGTCGTTTTGAGCGAGAGTGTCGCGTTCACCTGCTGATCTGCATAGAAGGAGAGGGACAAGTCGTCGTCAGTCGTGAGATCCATGCTAGACGTTTCTATGGATATTTCGGCCGGTTCGGCATCACCATTCGGCTGGGAGACGGTGATCGGATCGGTTGAGTCCGTCTTCGAATCCGATGTCGACTCGAGGATTGCAACGTATTCGCCGGCCTGCGGGATCGACAACTGGAATTGTTTCTGAGCATCGGTTGCCTCAACTTTCGTGCTATAGACCTCTTGTCCTGTCGATGTCTCGAGTCGAAGTGTTGCCGTTCGACTTGGATCAGCACTGAACCTCAAGGTAAGTGCATCGTCAGTAGTGATCGTCTCATCCTGGGCGGAAATCGAGAACGATTCTGATTGGGTAGATGACGTTACCGTCGAATATAATCGGGTATCACTCGCCGCACCTGCGTCGACAGGGTTGATCAGGTCTGTTCGATCAAATTCGGTTATCGCTCCGCTCTTGAGTAGAGTAGGAGATTTCGTCTCGCTGGTAATACCATCCGTAGTGAAACCTGTATATGAGCTGGTAGTTTCGGAATAAGCGTTTACCGTGTCGCCGCCATCCTGATCCGAGGAGGCCACAGTTCTGGATCCAGTGGTTTCTATGGACGACTCATCTCCTCGAATGATTCTGCTCTCAGTTCCGTGTGTCCCGATGTAAATACTCCCGTCGACGGCCGTCTCGATTCCCACGACAACCGCTTCATCGTCGACCGGGAGGGCCGTTGAATTGACGATCGCGCCATCAGTGGAGTTGACTGTGAGAAGCCTCGGCGCTGTAACGTCATCGCCCTGCTCAATCGCGTACAGCCGGTCATCGCCAGCGATTGCGAGCTCAGTTGTGCCACCCGGTATCGATGTCGACCACAGTCTGGTTCCATCGGCCGGATTGACACCGCGTATACCGGTCGACGTAGCGACGAACACGGTACCGTCAGGTCCCTGTTTCAAATCGTGGATAGTTGGGGAAATATCGGTCTCCCACGCGGTTTCGACTGAATTATTTGCGTCGTGAATACGCGTAAGACGTGTTCCGGACTCGCGGCCGTCAAAATAGAGTCCAGCATACACTGCACCGTCAGTTCCCTGCGTAATATCATCGAGGCGGTACTCTGGCCCCTGCTCACTGAAGAAAGTCATCGTCCACGGTCGATACCCATATTCCGTATCGACTATCGTGACGTTGCCACCCCTCGAAACGTTCGCGGCACTGATCACCGTATCCTCTCGAGTAGTCGAGAGTTCGAAAACACCGGGATCGAACGGAACCCGTGTCGTCGTCGAGCCGTTGAACCAGTCGATTTGATAAACAGTGCCATTCCTCGTGACTGTCCCATAAACAGCCCCGTTGGGACCTGACGCAACAACTGTGTCACCTATTTCGGAGAACTGTTTCTGCCAGACAATCGTTCCTGAATTGGGACTGATCTTACTGATCGATCCGTTTTCGCTACCGACGTAAACGGCGTTTGCCGTCTCCGGTTCAACCGGGTCTGGTCGTTGGACCCGCGTCGAATTCTTCCACGTAGTCTGATTCAGGACTGTGAAATATCCAAGCGAAGAGACTGTTGCATTTGCTCGCTGTTCCTCGACATTGAAGTCAGTCGATACTGGGCTCCAGCCGCCAACGCCAGTTCCGTCCCAACGGTAAATGGCCAGCGAATCGGTAGCATTAGACGATACCGACTCAGTCAGCGGTATAGAAACGGTTGCCTGCTCAATCTCGGCCGTTTTAGCAGTTTCCTCAGGGCCGATACGAACAGTTGGTCCTACGTTCGGGAGTTCATGATTACCAGCGTCGGAGTATGGCGTAATGGAAATATTTTCTACTTCCGTGTTCAATTGCTTAAATGAAACAGTTACGCCGGTATACGGATCCTGTATCGTTTTAGTCGGATTTGTTTGGGAGGTGTTTGAGAATGTGAATTCTCGTTCACTGAAAGAGTCGAGATCGTATTCTTCATTCGGATTTATATGATTACCAAGAGCGGAATTAGAACCTGCTGCAACCACAGGCATTGTAATCGTTGACAAAAGTAACGTGGCAGTTAGTATTAATGCGCGCCTAGTTTGCTTACTACCATCCATATGCGGTAATCATATTTCTTACTTAAATATTTTTCTATGTTACAGTTAGTTATAACTAGTAAACAGGTATATTCGAGATACCCGAAGTTCGGCGTATGCGCTGGCAGAGTCGGAAACAAACTGACGACCGGAACCGACTCGAGACCACTCGATCAGTACGATCCAGTAGAATCGGATAGTGACGGATCGCGAACCGGACAGTCGCCGCTCAGAACTCCTCGGTCGGCGGCGCGATCCCCTCGTCGTCGTCGCCTGCGAGGTCGAACTCCTCCCGGACCTCCCGGATTCGATCGCGGATGTCGGCGGCCAGCTCGAACTCGAGGTTGTTCGCTGCCTCCTGCATCTGGGTCTCGAGTTCGTCGATGTAGCGGGCGGCGTCGTCCTCGTCCGCGAGTTCCCGGCCGGAGACCTCGGTGGTGTCGGTCTTGGCCCCGGGGAGGTTGGTCTCGCCGATCTCCTTCTCGATGGTGGTCGGCTCGAGGCCGTGGTCCTCGTTGTACTGCTGTTGAATGCGGCGGCGACGCTGGGTCTCCTCGATGGCCGACTCCATGGCGTTGGAGGGCTCGTCGGCGTAGAGGACGACCTCGCCGTTGACGTTGCGGGCCGCCCGGCCCATCGTCTGGACGAGCGTGGTCTCCGAGCGGAGGAAGCCCTCCTGGTCGGCGTCGAGGATCGCCACCAGCGAGACCTCGGGGATGTCCAAGCCCTCCCGCAGGAGGTTGATGCCCACGAGGACGTCGATCTCGCCCAGGCGCAGGGAGCGGATGATCTCGTGGCGCTCTAACGTGTCGGTCTCGTCGTGCATGTAGGCCACGTCGACGCCCGCCTCCTCGAGGTACTCGGTGAGGTCCTCGGCCATCCGCTTGGTCAGCGTGGTCACGAGGGTCCGCTCGCCGCGATCGATGCGGTCGTCGATGCGATCCAGCAGATCCTCGACCTGACCCGTGGCGTCGGCGACCTCGATCGCGGGGTCCACGAGGTGGGTCGGCCGGACGATCTGTTCGACGACCTGGTCACTTTCTTCACGCTCGTAGTCGGCCGGCGTCGCGCTGACGTACAGCGTCTGGTCGGTCTTGTCTTCGAACTCCTCGAAGGTCAGCGGGCGGTTGTCGTACGCGGTGGGCAGTCGAAAGCCGTTCTCGACCAGCGAGTCCTTGCGTGACTTGTCGCCCTCGTACTGGCCCTTGATCTGAGGCAGGGTCTGGTGGGACTCGTCGACGACGGTGAGGAAGTCGTCGGGGAAGTAGTCCAGCAGGGTGTAGGGCGCTTCGCCCGACCGCCGGTCCGAGAGGTAGACCGAGTAGTTCTCGATCCCCGAGCAGTAGCCGGTCTCCGCCATCATCTCGAGGTCGAAGGTCGTCCGCTCCTCGATGCGCTGGGCGGCGATCATATCGCCCTGCCGTTCGAAGTAGGAGATCCGGTCGTCCAGATCGTCGCGGATCTCGTCCATCGCCCGCTCGAGTTTCGTCTCCGGGATCGAGTAGTGTTCCGCGGGGTGGACCAGCACCGCCTGCTGGTCGCCCTGCGTCTTGCCCTCGAGGGGGTCGACCTTGACCATGCGGTCGATCTCGTCGCCCCACAGCTCGACCCGGACCGCGTACCGGCCGTACATCGGGTAGATCTCGATCGTGTCGCCCCGGACCCGGAACGTGCCCTGCGTGAAGTCGACGTCGTTGCGCTCGTAGTTCAGATCGACCAGCTGAGCGAGCAACTCGTCGCGGCCGATCTCCTGACCGACCTCGAGGCGCAGGGACATGTCGACGTAGTTGCGGGGGTCACCGAGGCCGTAGATCGCCGACACCGAGGCGACGACGATGACGTCCTCGCGGGTCAAAAGCGAGCGGGTCGCGGAGTGGCGCAGCCGGTCGATCTCCTCGTTGATCGAGGCGTCCTTGTCGATGTAGGTGTCGCTTTGCTCGACGTAGGCCTCGGGCTGGTAGTAGTCGTAGTAAGAGACGAAGTACTCGACGGCGTTGTCCGGGAAGAGGTTCCGGAACTCCTCGTAGAGCTGGGCCGCCAGCGTCTTGTTGTGGGCGATCACCAGCGTGGGCTTCTGGATCTCCTCGACGACCCACGAGACGGTGTTGGTCTTCCCGGAGCCGGTCACCCCGAGCAGGGTCTGTTTGTCCATGCCCTCGCGAAAGCCCGCGACCAACTGCTCGATCGCTTCGGGCTGGTCGCCCGCGGGATCGAACGGCGCGTCGACCGAGAACGGCCGGTCGACGTCGGGACGGTCCGGCTGGAGGGGTCCTTGCGCGTCGCTCATTAGCGGCATCAGGGGCTCGAGCCACTTGACCCGCTCGCATGGCGTGTGGGAGCCCGCCGGCGGATCGTCGCGGTCACTGCACCCCCGGAGCCGCCGGTCCGGCTGCCGTCAACCGGGCGGCGACCGGCCCGCCGTCTTCGATGGCGCGCCGCGACGCCGATCGCGACGCCGTCGTGCGATCAGGTGCACAACGACCGTCAGTGGCTACCGTCGGTGGATTCGTCCCCCTCGTCGGCCATCGGCCCGTCGACCGTCGGCTCGACGGCGAACATCGGGTCGTCCGCGGTCGGCGGCTCGAGGTAGCCGATCGCGTAGGCGGTGTAGGCGGTCCCGCGCTCGAGGGTCACGTCGAACGAGGCCACGGCTTCCTCGCCGCCGGCCGGCCGGACCGAGACGGTGCGCGCGCCGGCCGGCACCGCGACGTAGTCCGTCGCGTCGGTAAACGCGACGTTCTCGAAGACCGGCTCACCGTCGGCGTAGACGTCGACGGCCGGCGCGTCCGGCGACGCGTGAACGAGTCGGACGAGCGCCGAACCGGCGTCGACCAGCACCGCCGGCTGGAAGGTCTCCGCACCGAGTTCGCCGATCGCGGCGACGGTATAGAACGCGGCGTCAAACGTCACGTCGCCCTCGAACGCGACCGTCTCCGGGTCGCCCGCCGCCGTGATCGTCACCGTGTAGGTTCCCGGCTCGATCTCGAGGTACGGCGAGACGTCGCCGTAGGCCACGTCCGCGAGGACCCGGTCGCCGGCCACGTAGACGTCGACGTTCGGTGCGTCCGGTGAGAAGTGCGCGACTCGAACCGCTGCACCCCCCATGTCTTTCGACTCACCGCCGTCGTCCGTCTCGTCGTGAGCCGACCGCTCGTCGTCTTCGTACTCGCCGACGGCGAACGCGGTGCCACTCGCCGCAGTCAGTCCGCCTGCGATGCCCATCGTTTTCAGGGCCGTTCGTCGTGATACTGGCATAATGCGACCGAATCGGAGGGCCGACCGGAGAAAAGCCCGACAGTTAGTATCCTGAGTAGTCCTGACGTTTCCGTGAGGGGGGTCCCCCGTACTCGGTCCCTGTCATCGGAAAGGGGACCGTATCCCACGAGCGATCGGGTGTAGTGACCGTCTACAGCCACCACGGTACTGGGGCGGGCCCGTTCGCCCCGGCGGTCCCCTCGTTGATCGCCCCGATTCGGACGTGGCGATTGCTCGCCCAACCGTTATGGCTCGAGTCGCCGTCGATCCGGCCATGACGAAGCAACTCCAGCAGGTCCGTGACGACCTCGAGGAGGCCGCGAAGTCGGCCGACAGCGACGCGGTTCGCGCGGACATCCGCGAGACGACCGACGCGTTCGCCGATTACGTGATGAGCGAGACCGCGCCCGACCACGCGATCCTCGACGAACGGCTGAACACGCTTCGGCAGGCTCGCGAGCGGGCCGAGGGGAACACCGAATCCAAACTCGAGTCGGCTATCGAGGCGGCCGAGGACTACCGCAAAACGATCGATCAGGCCTGAGTACGCGGCGTCGACCGAGAGCAGACGCTACTCCAGGCGCTCCAGTACCGCCTCTTTCTCGTAGGACAACGAGAGCGACCGGGAGCGGCCCCGGCCCTCGACGTCGGCGTAGTCGGCGTCGATCAGCCCCAGCTGGTCGAGCTTGTTGACGATCTCGGAGTAGCGCGTGTAACCGAGATCGGTCCGCTCGTGGAAGGCCTCGTAGACCGCGCCGGCCTGCTCGCCGTCGTTGTGGGCGATCACCTCGAGTAAGGCCTGCTCGGTGTCGGTCAGCCCCGACAGCGACCGCGAGAGGTTGATGTACTTGGACTTCTCGTAGGCCGTCTCGACGTCCTCGCGCTCGACGGTGCGACTGGCCCGCATCTCGGCGTTGAGTCCGGCTCGGCGCAGCAGGTCGATCCCGACCCGCAGGTCGCCGCTCTCGGCCGTGAGTTTCGCGACGTACTCGAGGGTGTCGCGGTCGATGACGCCGTCGTGGAAACCACGTGTGACACGCTCCGCGAGGATGTCGACGATCTCGGGTTGGTCGTAGACCGGGAAGTAGACGTCCTCGGGGCGGAAGACGCTCTGGACCCGCGAGTCGAGTTCGTCGATCACGTCGAGTGCGGGATCGGAGGAGACGACGACGACGCCGATCTTCGCCCCGGGGTACTCCTCGTGGGCGCGCAACAGCGAGTAGAGCGTATCGCTCGCTTCGTTCTCGTAGAAGAGGTAGTTGACGTCGTCCAGAGCGACCACGAGGACCCTGTCCTCCTCGACGAGTTTTTCGGCGATCTGACCGAACAGCTTCTTGAACGAGATACCCGAGGAGGGCGGCTCGTAGTCGAAGGTGCCCTCGAAGAGCCGCGAGAACACGGAGTAGCGGGTCGCGTTGACCTGACAGTTGACCCGGATCGTCCGGACGTCGCTCGTCTGGGCCCCAACCTCGTCGAACAGCTTCTGGATCGCCGTCGTCTTGCCCGTCCCGGGCGGGCCGCGGACGACGACGTTCAACGGTCGCGACCCCCGCACCGCCGGGCGCAAGGCGTAGGTCAGGCTCTCGGTCTGGCCCTCGCGGTGCTTGAACGTCTCGGGGACGTAGTCGATCTCGAAGACGTGTTCGTCCCTGAACACGGATTCGTCCCACGACAACATCCCCTCCTCGGGGTCGTCTCCCATCACTTTCACCCTGCTTCCGCAGCGTCTTAAGGGTTGGTGACCGGCTCACACGCACGATCGATATCGTTCCGTGTCCCTGTGTAACAATGCGCAATTGTTAATATTCCCCACATAGATGGAACGTATAGAGATGATCGGACCGGAGCAACCAGAGGCGATCCCCGACTTCCTGTTCGAGCAGTTTGCGGACTGCTCGCCCGAGACCCTGCGGGGGATCGGCCAGTACGCCCGCTCGGAGACGTACGTCGCGCCCGACGGGATGCCCGACGCCACGAAGGAGGCGTTCGCGCTGCAGGACGACGAGACGCTCGCTGCCGTCGCCGCCTACGTCGACGACCTCGCCGAGTTCCTCGAGATGAACGACGCCGACTCGCTCGCGGCGCTGACCGACGACGACGGCGACGAGGACGAGAAGTGGGGGCACAAGAAGATCCTCGAGTGGCACGGCGGGAGCCCGCAGAAGTAGGGTACGGCGGACGACCGACCGCTCGAGTCGCCGTTTCTCCGCTGACTAGTCGAACTTGTCGAGCAGGCGGTCGTAGAAGACCGGTTCGGGCTCGCCGTCGTCCGGGACGCCGCCGTTCGCCGCGACCACCTCGTCCCGGGCCTCGTCGGCCAATTTCTCCACGATTAGTTCCGGCGTCGACCGCGCCAGGTGGTCTTTGACCGGCGAGCGCTCGACCCGGAGTTCGCCGTCGACGAGGCCCACCGCCTCGATTCCGTCGACGGTCACGTCGAAGCCGGCCATCTCGCGGATCTCGCCCGCCAGATGAGAGACGAACACCGCGGTCGCGCCGTTCTCCGACAGCGCCTCGAGGATGCCCGCGATGATCTTCGCCGAGGCCCCGGGCTCGGTGATGCTCTCGAGTTCGTCGACCAGCACCAGCGAGCCCTCGCCGCCCTGTGCGAGGTCGGCGAACTCCCGGACCGTCGACTCGAAGGCCCCCGCGTCCAGCGTCCCTTGGGTCTTGGCGTGGTAGTGGACGTCGTCGAACCGCCGCAGGCGCACGTTCTCGGCGGGCACCGGCAGCCCCATGTGGGCCAGCACGACGACGCTCGCCACCAGATCCAGCGTCGAGGTCTTTCCGCCGCTGTTGACCCCCGACAGCAGCGCCACGCCCGAGACCGCGTAGTCGACGGGGTCGATCGCCTCGAGCGGTTCGTCCAGCAGCGGCGACCGCCCGCCCTCGATCGCGAAGCCGGTCGCCGTCCCCTCGTCCGCCCACGCGAACTCGGGCATCGTACACTCGAAGTCCCGCGCGAAGCGGGCGATCGCCAGCTCGACGTCCAGCTCGAGGGCGTCCCGAACCAGCCGGCGGGCCCCCTCGCGCTGGTCGGCGAGGTCGGCCGCTAACTCGCGTTTCAGGCGACCGGCGCGGCGTTCCTTGGCCGCGGTCAGTTCCTCGCGCAGTCGGCCGATCGCGTCCTCGTCGCGCTCGACGGGAAACGTGGGCTCGTCGCCGAACGCCCGGCGGGCGATCTCGGCCTCGCCCTGATCGAGATCGAGTGCGTCGATCAGGTGGTCGCGGGCCGCCTCGACGGCCGCGGCGTACTCGTCGGCCAGCTCCCGCGAGAGCAGCGAGTCGACGCCGGCCCCGCGCTCGACCAGCGAGAGCAGGTCCGAGCCCTCGATGGTGACGTCCTGTTCGCGGATCGCCTCCCGCAGGCGGTCGTTGGCGACGCTCTCGGCCGCGCTCGCCGCCGCGTCCAGATCGTCGACCGCCGTCGTCAGCCGGTCGAGTTCGTCGTCGCCCGCGACCGTGCCGTCCTCGGCCAGTCGCGAGAGACCGTCCTCCAGGGCCGCGAGGTCACAGGCCGCGTCCAGGTCGGCGGCCCGGTGGACCGCGACGGCGGCCGCCAACCGATCGCGGTTCCGCGCGAAAAAGGCCAGCGGGCGCTCGGGAACGACTTCGGCCGGGTTCTCGAGGGCGTCGGGTCGGACCTGCACGTCGCCCTCGATCGCGACGCCGGCGAAGGACTCGTCGAGGGCGATCACCGTCGAGTACCCTCTGGCGAGTTCGGCCAGCCCCTGCGCGTCCTCGACGACCTCGACGGAGAGTTCCGGGATCGCCTCCCGCGCCGCCGAGTAGCGCTCGGCGTCGGTCGTCGCCAGACACCGCTCGCGGACCCGCACGTCGCCCGGCTCCCGGAGCGGCTCGAGCCCCTCGAGGGCATCGAGGACGGCGGGGTCGGGCTCGCGCTCGATCGCCTCGGCCGCGAACGCCCGCACCTCCTCGATGCGAGAGCGCGTCGGACTCGGGTAGATCGTCTCGAGGCGCTGGGCGGCGTAGTCGGTGACGGTGCGCTCCTCGAGCAGGGCGAGGAGGGCGCGGTAGACCTCCCGGGCGCGGTCGGTCGCGAGGAAGCCGCCGGGGTCGTCGTGGTCGCGGCGGATCGCCCCCCGCGCGATGCGGGCGGCCCGCCCCTGTGAGATTCCCGGCGCGGCCGCGATCGCGGCCACGTCGCCGGCCCGCAGCGCGCGCTCGGGATCGTCGAGTTCGGCCAGCGCGCGGGCCGTCTTCTCGCCGACGCCCGGAATCGACTCGAGGTCCATGTCTCGACCGGCGTCTCGAACCGGAGCGAGAAAAAGTTCCCGCCCACGGCGGCGAGGACACGATCCGACTCGCGGATCAGTCCGGCGACACACGAGCTGACAGCGTTGTCGACCATTTATACGAGTGGGCGGGAACCTACCGGACATGCAGTCGAACCGGCGATCGCGACCGACCCCCTCCGCAGGACCGGGACAAGGGAACCGAACCCATGGAGTATGACCGAGCCGAGGCCGTCGGCGACCGCCTCGAGTTGCTCCGGACCTACGGCTACGGGCTCTGTATGGGGACCGCAGACGCTCTACCGGGCGTCTCGGGCGGCACCGTCGCGCTCCTGCTGGGCTTTTACGGCCGGCTGATCGCCGCCGTCACCGCCTTCACCCCGGGCCGAGCCATCGCCGTCCTGCGCGGCTATCGCCCCGATCGCCGGGATCGGGCGCGGGAGGCCCTGCTCGAGTTGGACCTCGGGTTCCTGCTCCCGCTGGGCGTCGGGATGGTCACCGCCGTCGTCCTCATCGCCGACCTCGTCTCGTCGCTGGCCGAGTCCCATCCGATCGCGATCTTCGGCTTCTTCACCGGGCTGATCGCCGCCTCGGCGATCACGCTCGGGCGCAGCCTCGAGTTCGCCTCGCCGACCCACGTCGCCGCCGGGATCGCGGGGACGACGCTGGCACTGCTGGTCGCCGCCGACGTCGTCCAACTGCCCGGGAGCGGCCCCGCGGTGATCCTCGTCGCCGGCGCGGTCGCGATCAGCGCGATGATCCTCCCCGGCGTGTCGGGTTCGCTGATCCTGATCCTGCTCGGTCAGTACGTCTTCCTCTCGAGCGAACTGAGCGCGTTCGTCCGCGCCGCGCTGGACCTGCTCGGCGGCGGCTCGCTCTCGGCCGTCGTCGATCCGGGGACGACCGTCGCGCTGTTCGTCGCCGGCGGGCTCGTCGGCCTCGTCACGATCGCCCGCGTCGTCCGCGCCGCGCTGACGCGCAATCGCGGGGTGACGCTGCTGTTCCTGGTCGGTCTCATCGCCGGCTCCGTCCCCGCGCCCCTGCACAACATCAGTGAAACCCACGCCTGGACGGCCGAGACGACGGCGTTGACCGCGGCGTGGGCCGCCGTCGGCGCGATCGCCCTGTTCGCGCTCGAGCGGCTCGTCGGTGGTTTCGATCCGGAGTAGCCGAGCAGGCAATCACGACAGTGAAAACGAAACTACGGGGAGCCGTAGACGGGTGATCGGCTCCGCGATCAGTTGCCGTCGTCGTACTCGTACTCCCGGTCGGGATCCTCGACGCCTTCGGTCCGGGAACCGACCCAGGACCCCAGCGAGAGCCCGTAGACGAGGTGACCGGCGTGAAACAGGGCAAGTTCGTCGGCCTCGAGGCGGACGTCGAGCAGTTTCTCCAGCATGATCTGTGCGCCGAACGCCGACAGGACCATGCCGTAGATCGATCCCCAGACGAGTCCGCGCTGTTCGGGTTCGATGGACCGACCGGCAGTGTACAGGGAAAACAGTCCGCCGAAAACCGCGCCCGAACTGACTCCGTAGACGAGATGCAGGACGAGGCCGGCCAGCGGATGCTCGTCCGGATCGCCGCCGGCGACGTACTGGGACCAGAAGTTCGCCGACGGCGGCAACGATCGCAACAGCGGCAGCCGAAAGGCGGTCATGAGCAACGTCGCGACGAACCCGCCCTGGATCCCGCGGGCCACCGCGTCGGCGAGGTGTGCCTCGCGGGAGTGGGCGTCGACGTCGCTGGTGTGTCCCTCCGTGTCAGTGATCGAACGCAACCGTCGCAGGTGGTCTGAGACAGCCATGATGGTCTGAACACGCGCCCTACCACCGACGGCGTCTTAACGGCTCGGCGCGCGGATGACGGTCGGAGCCGGAGTTCGACCACGCCGTACTCGAGCGGACGGCCACCGGACCGACGGCGTCGGCCCCGAGGGGATCCGGGGACGAACCGACCGCCACACGAGACGGCTGACGACCCGCAGGGCGTCTCGCCGTCGGAACCACCCGGTCGCGACCGAACCGACGTCGAAACCCGCCGTCAACTCTTCGGCGTTCACCGACCGTCCGCAGAGAACACCGGCACGAACACGAACAGTCAGAATGCAACCCACACCGAAGCAGAAAACCCAACACTACCGTAATATCTGGACTCGCGTCCGACAATATTGCGTATTACGACACGAACGTGGTACTCGAGATAGTACCAGTGACCGATGGAAGCCAACGTGCCGCTCGAGTGGACCACCGAAGAGTCTCGGACGTATACCCCGACCGATACGGGTCGAGAGATGCAGTATCGGACGTACGTCCACGAATCGGGAGATCTGCGGCTGAAAGTCGCGCCCGCCTCGCTGGAGGGCGAAGACCACCCCGGCTACGCGCTGACGGCCACGAGCTATCCCGGACTCGATCTCTCGGAGACGATCCGGATCAGGACAGTGCTGACGTTCGAGCGCTGTAACCGGATCGCCGGCGACTTCATGGACCTGTTTTCCGCCAGCTACGACGGCCCCGGTTCGCTCGAGGACGCGCTAGAGTATGCCTACGAGCGAACGCGCGAACACCGCTGACGGCGCGGTTCGGCCGGTCGACGAAGCGCTCACTCGATCTCCAGTTCGCCGCTCCCGCCGTCCTCGTCCCACTCGAGTTCGAACTCGACGCTCAGTTCGCCCGGGCCATCGGCCGGTCCCTCGCGCTCGGCCTTGACCTCGAAGGTGGGGCGGGCGGGCGGCTCGAGCGTCACGGAGTCGGCACCGGCCGTGAGCGTGATCGGTGCGCCGTCGTCCAAGTTGTCGGCGACGCGACGCAGCAGCGACGCGATTTCCGCTCGGCTCTGCTCGGTTTCCGATTTGAAGAGTACTTCTTCGGGCATGAGTGACAGTACGCTCCGGGAACTGATAAACGCACGCTCGAGCGATCGACGCGGACTCTCGCGGCTCTCGGGAGCGTCGTCCGCCGCCGATTTCGTCGCCGTCGGTGCTCAGGCGCTCGCTTCCGCGACTGCAGTGACGTCTCGGTCCCGCGGGGGCTCGAGACGCACCGCACACTGCTTGAAGTTCGGTTCCTTCGAGCGGGGGTCGACGTCGGGCAGCGTGAGATCGTTGATGGCGGAGTGGTGGATCGGCAGCCAGACGACGCCGGCGGAGATGGCCTCGTCGGTCTCGACGCGGGCCGTCACCGACGCTCGCCGGGAGACGACGCTGACGTACCGCGCGTCGCTCTCGTCGGCGGTCTCGACCGGACGCCCGAACTCGTCCGCGAACGCGGCCGCAGTCGCCGGGCTGATCCGGGCCGTCGGCGGTCCGTCATCGCGGGTCCGGACGCCGGTGTTGTACGCGTCCGGCCGCCGAGCGGTCGTCAGCGTGAACGGATAGGACTGGTCGGTCGGCTCCGGCAGCGGGCGGGCCTCGCCGGTCGAAAACTCGGCGCGACCCGAGGGCGTGTAGAACGACCACGACTCGTCGGCGTCGCCGGCCGAGCCGTCCCGCTCGTCGGCGTCCGGTCCCTCGTAGTAGCGGTACCCGCCCGAGACGTCCGGCTCCGGGGCCGGCCAGCGGACCGCGGTTTCCGCCTCGAGACGGTCGTAGCTGATCCCCGAGAGATCCGCGGGGGTGCCCTCGGTCAGCCCGGTGAACTCCGCAAAGACCGATTCGGGCTCGAGCGTCCCGTCGAACAGGTCGGGCGCGAGTCGATCCGCGAGCGCGCCGATCAGCTCGAGATCGGTCCGGACGCCCGGCGGCGTCTCCGTCGCGGCCCGCACGCGGGAGACGGTCCGTTCCATGTTCGTCGTCGTCCCCTCGGACTCGCCCCACGTCGCTGCCGGCAGAACGACATCGGCGTACGCGACGGTCTCGCTGCGGAAGGCGTCCTGCACGACGAGGAACGCGTCCTCGAGTTTCTCGCGGACGCGGGTCGCGTCGGGCATGCCCGCGGCGGGGTTAGTCGCGACCGCGTAGACGGCCGTGACGTCGTCGCCGACCGCGTCGACGATGCCGACCGGTCCCGGCCCGGGGTCGTCGGGGAGCCGCGAGACGGGGACGCCCCACGTCTCGGCAACCTTACGGCGGTGGGCCGGATCGGCGAACGGCCGGTGGCCGGGCCAGGACCCCTTCGAGGAGCAGACACGGGCTCCCATCGAGTTGGCCTGGCCGGTCAGCGAGAACGGGCCGGAGCCGGGTCGGAGGTTGCCGGTCGCCAGACACAGATCGATCAGCGCGCCAGCGGCCGCGGTGCCGTTGACACTCTGGTTGATCCCCATGCCCCAGTACAGCAGGGTCGGGTCGGAAAGCGCCTCGGCGAGGCGGTCGACGTCTGCCATCGAGACGCCCGCCATTTCGGCTGCCGCGGCCGCGTCGGGGAGATCCGCGCGGCGGTCCGCGAGGCCAACGGTCGCCTCGTCGACGAACTCGCGGTCGACGCGGCCGGTCTCGACGACCCGCGCCAGAACGGCTCGAGCCAGCTCGAGGTCCGCACCCGGCTCGAGCGGGACGTGGTGGTCTGCGACCGCGGCGGTCTCGCTGTGGACGGGGTCGACGACGAGCAACTCGGAGTCGTCCGCGTCGGCGGACTGGCGGATCCAGCGGAACATGACCGGGTGGGCGGCGGCCGGGTTCGCCCCCCAGACGACGTGGGTCTCGGCCGCCGGAACGTCGTCGTAGGTCGGCGGCGGCGCGTCGCTGCCGAAGGCGTCGTAGTACGCGGTGACGGCCGACGCCATACACAGCGTCGTGTTGGCGTCGTAGTAGGCCGTCCCGAAGCCGCCGCGGGCGAGTTTGCCCAGCGCGTAGGCGGCCTCGTTGGTCTGCTGACCGCTACCGAGTACCGCGATTCCGTCGTCGCCGTCCGCGAGCGCAGCGTCGAGCCCCGCCGCCGCACGCTCGAGGGCCGACTCCCACGTCGTCGGCACGAGGGCGCCGTTCTCGCGGACGAGCGGCCGGGTCAGCAACTCGCCGTCCGGATCGGCGGTCTCGCTGAGACCGCGCTGACACGCCAGCCCCTGAGTGACCGGGTGGTCGGCGTCGCCCCGGACGGTGTCGAGACCGTACCCACGGTCGGGGGCCTGCTGGACGTGTCCACAGCCGACCGCACACCGCATGCACGTCGTCGGGACCGTATCAGTCACGGGACCACCGCCGTGGGCCGGCGCGAATCACGGCGTGAGAGTTGCAATCACACCCTCCGCGAGAGTATTTGCTCGAGATCATGGGGGGCTGTTCACGGATCAGGAAAACGTTCGCACCCACTAAACGCTGATCGTTTCCCAACCATCGCTTTTCCCTCTGGGGAGGGGCTGGCCCCGACAGTATGCGAACGGACGGGAGGTGTATAAAGGAATTATCCGTCGAGTGTCGCCGGGTCGATGTGGCCGTTCGGTCACGAAACTCGAGTCCGCTGGACCGATTGGAGGCCGAATAGCGACGGCGGCGAACGGGAGCGACCCGGACGGCTACTCCGTCCCGACCCACTTGAGGACGAACAGCGTCCCCTCGAACAGCAGGATCATCGTGACCGCGACCAGGATGGGAGCCATCCCCGTCGGGTCGAGGGTGAACATGAACGACAGCCCCGCGAAGGCCGCCCAGAAGTACAGCCGCTTCTGGGCCAGCCAGCGGCGGGTCGTCACGCCCATCATGATCGCCAGCATGATAAAGAGCGGAATCTGGAAGACGATCGCCAGAAAGCCCGTCAGCGTGATGATCAGGTTGAACGTATCGCCCAGCGCGTAGGCGACGTCGGCGCTACCCTCGGCGTAGTAGGTGAAGTATCGAAAGAGGATCGGCAACACCAGCACGTACGAGAACAGCATCCCGAGCGCGCCGAGGACGACGCTCGTCGGCACGGCCGCGAGGTAATACTTCCGTTCGTGGGGGTACAGCCCCGGACGCATAAACAGGTAACACTCGTAGACGAACGCCGGCAGCGCGACCATGATCCCCAACAGCGAGGAGATCTTGATCCGGGTCAGCCACAGCTCGAGCGGGTTGTAGAGATGCGGCGGCGGCACCTCTCCCTCGGCGTAGGGGAAGACGTTGAACCAGACGTACTGGATCGCGTCGGAGGCCCACAGCAGGCCGATCGCCGTCCCGCCGGCCCCGAACAGCAACACGACCGCCAGCCGGAGGACCATCTCCTCGATGTGGTCGGCCAGCGGCATCTCCTCGTCGTCCGGCGGCGTCTCGATCCCGCCGATCTCCTCGTCGGCGTCGGGATAGGTCGGCGTCGGATCGTGTCGATCGCCGACGACGCCCTCGCCGTCCGTCTCGAGGTCGGGCCGCTCCGCGTCGGGGTCGGCGGCCGGCCCGTCGAGCTCGGATTCGGCCGGCGATTCCGAGGGAGCACCTTCCCGCGGCTCTTCGGGGCCCTCGGCGTCCCGTCCGTCCACCGGCTCGTCCGACATCTACGGGATATTGATAGGCCACCGGTTATAGGCCTTTTTCTTACGGTGACCCTGCACGAGTGAGAAGCCCGCTGACTCGCCCGTACCCACACGAAAGGTTGATAACTGGATGTCAGTTACCACCTACCCAATGAGTTCTGCCGTCGACGAGGACACCGCCCGGGCCATAAACTCCGGCCGGGAGACGATCGGCGCGCTCCTCTCGGGTGCCCAGCAACACCTCAAGAAGGTGTTCGTCGTCTTCCTGCTCGGGTTCCTCGGCTCCTTCTACGCGCTTCGTATGGTCGTCTGGGACTTCCTCGAGGCGACCGCCAAATCTCGGATGACCGAGAACGTCGCCGGATCGACCGACATCATCACCCGGACGCCGTTCGAGGTGATCCTGTTGCAGGCCAAGATCGGGATGATAACCGGGATCGTCGTCGCGATCCCCGCCCTGCTCTTTTTCTCGCGGAAAGCGCTTCGCCGCCGCGGCTACACCAGCGCCGTCCCGATCTCGAAGGGGTATATCGCCGGCTTCGTCGTGCTGGCGCTGACGCTGTTCGTGACCGGCGTCGTCTACGCCTACGCCATCTTCTTCCCGTACGCGTTCGGCTTCCTAGCGAAAAACGCCGTCAGCGCCGGCGTCAAGCCGAGTTACGGTATCACCGAGTTCACCGAGTTCATGGCACTGCTGACGCTTTCCTTCGGGCTCGCCGCCCAGCTTCCGCTGTTGATGGGGGCGCTGTCGTACACCGAGATCATTCCCTACGAGACCTTCCGGGACAAGTGGCGACACGCCGTCGTCGCGATCGTGATCTTCGGCGCCCTGTTCTCGCCGCCGGACCCGTTCACGCAGGTCATGTGGGCGATGCCGATGGTCGTCCTCTACGTCTTCAGCCTCGGGCTGGCCAAGGTCCTCACCAACGTCCGGCGACGCGGCGCGGCGAAATCGGCGGGGACGGGGACCGGCCACGTGAAAGGGCGCCTCCTCCAGTTCGGCGGGGTCCTCGCGGTCGTCGCGGTCGCGGCCGCCGCCGCCGTCAATCAGGGCGCGCTCGGCTACCTCCACGAGTCGGTGTACCCCGCGTTCCCCTCGGTGATCCGTCCCAGCGGCGCGGGGCCCCTCGAGACGATGGCGACGGCGAACGGCCTCGCCGGCGACGCGGCGGTCGGGCTGGTCGTCGCCGGCGGCGTCGGCTTCCTCGTTCTGCTGGGCTACACGATCTACGTCCTGCAACAGCCGGTCTACCCGCGGCCGGACGACATCCGGCGGGCCGACAGCCACGAGGACGTCGACTTCGAGACGCTCTCGACCGAGGACGTCGCGGACGTGTCGACACAGGTCTTCCGGACGATGAGCGAGGACCAGGCCCTGGAGTACTCCCGGCAGGCGATGTACGACGACGACCGGGAGAAAGCCCAGGCGATCCTCGATCGCTTCGATGCAATCCAGGAGTCGGCGGACTCCGGAGACGGGGCCGCCGCGGGCGGTGCAGCGGCGGGGGCGGCCGGTACCGGCGAGGGCGACGACGAGGGACTCGTCGCGAGTACCGCCGCCGGCATGCTCGATCCGTTCACGGAGGACGAGACCACCGAGGACGACATCGGCGGCTACGCCTACGACGTCGCGTTCATCTTCAACAGCCTCACCTCGAAGATGTTCCGCATCGTCGGCCTCTTCATGGTCGTCATGGGGGGGACCTTCTTCTGGCTCTACTCCGGCGGGCTCGGCGACGTGTTGCGGCTCTTCCTCGACCGCGTGCCACAGCGCGTCCTCGACGAGGTCGCGGCCCGCAACGACATCGACCCCAGCCAGATGAGCCTCGACGAACTCATCGAAGCGATGGACATCGTCGTCGCGCTCCATCCCGTCGAGGTCCTCATCTTCGAGGCCAAGGTGAGCGCGCTCGCCGGCTTCGTGGCCGTCCTCCCGCTGATCCTGTTTTACGCCTGGCCGGCCGCCAAGGAACGAGGACTGGTCTACGGCGACCGCCGCACGTTCCTCGTCTGGGGCGGCGGGCTGCTGGCCGGCTTCGCCGTCGGAACCTACCTCGGGTTCTTCTGGGTCGCGCCGTCGGTCATCTCGTATCTGGTCTCGGACGCGCTAGCCAACCGGATGGTCGTCTCCTACCGGATCAAGAGCTTCTTCTGGCTCGTGATCTTCACGACCGTCGGGATCGGCTTCCTGCTGAACATCATCGTCACGATGGCCCTGTTCCACGTCGGCGGGATCGTCAGCTACCGCTCGATGCTCGAGCGCTGGCGGCCGGTCGTCGTCGGCATCTTCACCCTCGCGGCCTTCTTCAGCCCGAAGGGCGTGCTGATGATGCTCATGTTCTCGATCCCGATCGCGCTCACCTACCTGCTCGGGCTGGGCATCCTCTATCTCCTGACCGGCGGCGGCCGGCTGTTCGGCGGTGGCGGCGGCGGCTCGACGGCCGACCCCGACGAGACCGGCGCGACTCCGGAGTAAGGGGGCCGATCGACGGTACGACACAGTTTCGAATCGCACTCCGCCCACGACAGTGGCTCGCCGCTCGAGCGATCGAGAGCCGCCAGCGCTCCCTCGAGCGAGACGAACGTCGCCGACCAGCTACGCTTAAGGCCGCGACTTGTGAACGATCGAACCACTGATGCCAAAGATCAGCGTCGAAATCCCGCAGGAACTCCTCGACGATCTCGACGATCACGTCGGCGACGACGGCAAGTTCGTCAACCGCAGCGACGCGATTCGGTCCTCGATCCGCAAGAACCTGGACATCTTGGACGAGATCGACGAACGCCACGACCGCCTCGAGTCCGCCGACGAGTGACTTACGCCCGGTCGAGTCGCTGGGCGAACCCGAACGTCGGCTTGACGTCCTCGACGCGGACCGCGACCGTCTCGCCCTCGTCGGCACCCGAGACGAACAGCCGGTACCCCTCGACCGAGGCGATACCGTCGCCCTCGCTGCCGACGTCGTCTATCTCGACCTCGAGTTCGTCGCCGGGCCGGACGGGGGCGGTGAGTCGGCCCTTCCCGATGAAGTAGACCTCGGAGGACTCGTCGCGGCTCGCGTCGGGCGAGGTCGCGCGGACGTACTGGAACTCCTCCTCGACGTCGGCCCGGAAGTCGTCGACGTCGGGGCCCTCGAAGACCTTCACGACGAAGTCGCCGCCTGCCTCGAGCAGTTCGAGCGCGGTCTCGAAGGCCTGGCGCGCGAGGTGCAGCGATCGGGCCTGATCCAGCGAGTACTCGCCGGACATGTTGGGCGCCATGTCCGAGATGACGGCGTCTGCGGGCCCGCCGGCCCGCTTCCGATCGGCGGCGGTAGCCGCCCTATCGACGCTTCCGTCGGCGGCGTCGACGACCCGCTTGCGGGTCTTGTCCTCGGTCATGTCCCCGCGGAGCGTCTCGACGTTGTCGTGGTCCTCGAAGTCGTCGATCCGCTGGAAGTCGACCCCGATGACCTGTCCCTCCGGGCCGACTTCCTCGGCGGCGACCTCGAGCCAGCCGCCGGGCGCGGCCCCGAGGTCGACGACCGTGTCGCCGCGGTCGATGACGTCCTCGAGTCGGTCGAGCTGTTTGAGCTTGTAGGCCGCCCGGGAGCGGTAGCCCTCCTGTTTGGCCTTGTTGTAGTAGTGGTCGCGAGCCATGTGTCGTTCTTAGACGGGCTAGGCGGCCGGGACGGATAGGTGTGGCGAGAGCGGCCCGCGCGGCGGCTCACTCGCTCGAGCCGTCCGAGCCGCGTCGGCGGTCGACGGCGTCGGCGGGTTCGAACGCGGCCTCGGGATCGCCGATCACGTCGGCCCGATTCGCCTCGAGGACGCACCGACGTCCCTTCCCGCCCGCGCGTAAAGGGTGCCTTTTTATGCCGACCGTCCGTACGCCGATCTATATGTTCAAGGCCATCGTGAGCGCCGAAACGCTCACCAGCGCGCTCGATTCGATCAGCGTGCTGGTCGACGAGTGCAAGATCCACCTCGAGGAAGACGGGCTGGAGATCCGGGCCGTCGATCCGGCCAACGTCGGGATGGTCGACCTCTCGCTCGATGCGTCTGCGTTCGAGTCCTACGAGGCCGACGGCGGACTGATCGGCGTGGACCTCTCGCGGCTCGAAGACATCGCGGGCATGGCCGACGCCGGCCAGCTCATCCAGCTCGAACTCGACGAGGAGACCCGCAAGCTCCACATCCAGATCGACGGACTCGAGTACACGCTCGCGCTCATCGACCCCGACTCCATCCGACAGGAGCCCGACATCCCGGACCTCGATCTCCCCGCGGAGGTCGTCCTCGAGGGCAAAGACGTCAACCGCTCGGTGACCGCCGCCGACATGGTCTCCGACCACATCGCCCTGGGCGTCGACGAGGGCGAGGAGTACTTCTACGTCGACGCGGCGGGCGACACCGACGACGTCCACCTCGAGTTGACTCGGGAAGATCTGATCGACCTCCAGCTCGGCCCCGCCCACTCGCTGTTCTCGCTGGACTATCTCAAGGACATGAACAAGGCGATCCCCGGCGACACCGAGGTCACGCTGGCGCTGGGCGAGGAGTTCCCCGTCAAGATCTACTTCGGCTTCGCCGAGGGACAGGGCCAGGTCACCTACATGCTCGCGCCGCGCATCCAGAGCGACTGACCGACTCGACCGTTCTCACAACCACTTAAACGTTCGATATGCGAAGGGGAGCGGCTACCCGACCGCCCGCCGACGATCGGGTATGCCCTCCACCAACGATACGACCGACGACCCGGAACTGGACGATCTCGAGTTCGTGACGACGTTCGATCCCGACGGCGAGCCGGCGAGCGAGGCCGTCGTCGCCGCCGTCGCCGCGGTCCGGGGCTCGAGGCCGGCCGCGCTCGAGCCGCTGCACGCGGTCGTCGATCCGGACGCGCTCGACTCGCTGGTCGACCACGCCGACCGGGTCGGCACCGCGGGCAGCCATCAGGTCTGGTTCACCTACCAGGGGCTCGACGTCGGCGTTCGCACCGGCGGCGAAATCCGGATCCGGGACGCGACGACCGACTGACGGGCGGTCGCTCGAGTCAGTCCTGCTCGTCCAGAAACGAACGCAGCAAGTCGTTGACGGCGTCGGCGTCTTCGATGAAGAACAGATGCGAACCGCCCTCGACGAGTTCGAGTCGGCTGTCGGTGATCTTCTCCTCGAGCAGTCGCGCGTTCGTGACCGGAACCACCTCGTCGTCCGTCCCGTGACAGACCAGCGTCGGCACCCGAAGTCGCTCGAGGCGGTCGCTGACGTCGAAGCCCCGGACCGCGGCGGCCTGTGCCTCGCGGGCGGGATCGTCGGCGTCCTGTTCGAGCCGCCACTCGAGGATCCGATCGATGAGATGCGGGTTGCGGTTGGTGAACCGCTCGTTGAACGCGGGCCGCATTCGATGGCGCAGCACCTGACGTTCGGTCGCGCCGTCGGGCGCGTCGAACATGTGTTCTTGCGTCTCGTCGGGGACCGGCGCGGCGTCGGGGCCGCCGTGGCTCGTACAGAACAGCGTCAGCGACTTCGCCCGGGAGTACTCGAGGGCGTAGCGCTGGGCGATCATCCCACCCATGCTCGCCCCGACGATGTGGGCGTCGTAGACCCCGGCGTCGTCGAGGACGGCCTCGAGGTCGGCCGCCAGCCCGCCGATCGAGTAGCCGGCGAGTTTGAGCAACACGAGCCCCCGAAGCGTGCCGGGCAGCCGCGCGACGAGCGGCGGGAGGCCGACGTCGGAGCGACCCGTCCCCCGATTGTCGGGGGCGATCACGTCGTACTCGTCGGCGACGGCCTCCCGCTGCCAGCGCCACATCCACCGTCCGAACCCGAGCCCCTGGAGGAAGACGACGGGCGACCGACCGTCGCCGTCGCTTCGCTCGTACTCGTAATAGATCGACACGCCGTCCCTCGTCGCCTGTGGCATGGCCGAACCGACGTGTCGAACGCCCTTGAAATCGATCCTCGAGGCGGAACGGGACGACGGTCGCCGGCCGGGATCGATCGCCAATCGGCAGACGGCGACGCGTAATATCGGATTATCGCCGCCGTGAGACCGAGCGGGAGCGATATCGACGGCGGCCCGATCGCCCGTCACGGGTCGGCATAGCGGACTGCCGCATATAAAAGACGATCCGCGTAATCAGGGCGTTTATCCCGCCGGAGTAAAACATGATTACCGATGCAGCGACTCCACGCCCGGTATCCGTTCCTCGAGGCCGCCCGCGAGACCGTCGCCACGGAAGCGGTCGATCTGGTGACCGTCGTCGAGGGGGACGAAGCGGTCGTCGACCGGGCGCGCCAACGGGTTATTACCGCGATCGAGTCGGGGGAGACGGGGGAGCCACACCGTGATACTCGGATCGAGTTGCTCTCGTATCCGGTCGCGCGGGTGCTAGTTTCGATGGTCGACGAGCGCGTCCTCGTGCGCAAGTACGCCCGCGCCGAGGCCGCGACGGCCTACGACCGGTTCACCGAGGACATGGCCGACACGACCGAACTGAAAAGCGTCGAGTCGACGGGACTCGACCTCGCGGACCTGCTCGCGGAGTTCGACCTGCGGGACGCGGTCCGGACGGCCCCCGACGGCGGGTACCGGATCGACGTCGGTACCTACCTGCCGCTGGCCGAGGACCTCCGGGACGACGGCTGGCGGCTCGTCAACCGACCCCTCGAGGCGGGCGAGGTCCCCGTCGACGAGGGCGAACTCCTGACGCTGGTCCGCGAGGCGATCCGGGGCCGGATCGACGACGGGCTCCCCTTCGAAGTGCCCGAGTCCATCGCGACCGCCCTCGAGGACGAGGCCGACGAGATCCGCGAGGTCCTCGCGGAGCTGGACCTGACACAGGACATCGACACCGTCGTTCCCGACCTCTTCCCGCCGTGTATGAAGGCGCTGCTCGACCAGATCCAGAAGGGCGAGCATCTGCCCCACCACTCCCGCTTTGCGATCACGGCCTTCCTGACGAGCATCGGGATGGACACCGACGAGATCGTCGATCTCTACCGGGTCAACTCGTCGTTCGGCGAGGAGATGACTCGCTACCAGACCGATCACATCCGCGGGGACACCTCGCCGACGGAGTACTCGCCGCCCTCGTGTGCGACCATGCAGTCCTACGGCGACTGCGTGAACAAGGACGACCTCTGCGAGCGGATCCCCCACCCGATGGCCTACTACGAACGGCGGATCGACGACGCCGACGACGAGGAGTTAGAGGACTGGCGGGAATCGGACGATGGAAGCGACGGCAGTGCCGCAAGCGGCGACTGACGGGGTCGCTCGCGCGGGTTCGTACCAGTCGGTCGATCGTCGAGAAGCGTCACCACCGAGACGAACCGAAACCAGCGGGCGAACAGTTCCTCAGAACGTCCCGTTCGTCTCCGCCTCGTCGTCGTCGGCCTCGAGGCCGTCGCCGCCGTCGTTCAGGGTGTAGGCCAGCCCGATGCCGACCGCCGTCAGCAGGAGGATGAAGCCGGTGATGGCCGCAACGAGCAGCTGTGCCCCCTCGGGGGTGAGGCTCCCGTTGTCGGCAGTGTAAGAAGAGCCGATAGCGATCATCGCTGCGAGCACGAGGAGGACCGCACCGACCGCCGAAACGATTTCGATGAGCTGCTCGCGATTTGGCATTGTCGGATCGGTTTCGTCGGCCCGGTGAAAAGCGCTTCGAAGGGGGCCTCGACGACGGTCGAGCGGTGACCGTATCGCCGGCGTTTTTAAACGTAGACCCTGCGAACGCAGGCGGACTCGTTATACTGCTCGGGGCTCTAGGGCGGTCGAGTAGCCATCCGACTGCCGATTTCACCCCTTGACGCACATGAAAACAACAGCGTCACCGAAAGCGCCGCTTCCCGTCCCGTCTACAGACCACCTCACCGGGCGGTCGCGCCGCGCCCGCACCGAACCGATGTCGGTGCTGGCGCTGGGCGACGGCCTCTACGAGGTCGAGTCCGCGAGCGATCACACCTATCTCGTCGATCTCGAGGCCGGCAGGTGTACCTGCCCGGATCACGTCTTCCGCGAGGCCCGCTGTAAGCACGTTCGCCGGGTCGCGATCGAGATCACGGAGGGGCGAACCCCGCCGCCGGGCGAGATCGCCGTCGCGTGTCACGACTGCGGCGAGACGTGCATCGTCGCCGAGGACGACGCCCCGCCGTTTTACTGCGACGACCACGCGCTCTCGCCGGGCGACACCGTCGTCGACCGCGAAACCGGCGACCGGCTCACCGTCGTCGACGTCTCCGACCTCCGTGCCGACGCCGTCGAGATCGGCGCGGCCGACTGTACCGTCGCCGAGTACGGGACCAACGAGGACTACGACCCCGACGTCCCGGTCGTCGGCGCGGTCTACCCCCACGCGACCGTCGCCGCGAACGGCGTCGTCCCCTCGTCGCTGAAGGTCTACACCTTCCCGCGAACCCGCCTCGAGCGGGCGACACCGAGGACGCGGAGCTGACGTCCGTCCCCGTCGGATCGAGAAGAAAACGGCTTGCAACGCGAGTGGCGTTGCTATCGCCCCGTTTCTTGGGGACAGGTATCGAACGCCAGACTATGGAAACGGGTATCGAGTACGGCGAGTTCGACGAGGGACGGCACGTAAACTACTGGGAACTCGACCGGACGCTCCAGCGGGAACTGCGGCGGGTGTACGACGACGACGAGTTCGAGTGGGCCGAGCCTCGGCTCGCCGAGTTCGGCGAATTGATCGGTCACACCGTCGCCGACAACGCCGATTACGTCGACGACCACGGCCCGGAACTCGAGACCTACGACAAGTACGGCGACGTACACAACGCCGTCCGGTATCCGGCCGAACAGCTCGAGAACGACGAACTGGCCTACGGGGCGGGCATCGTGGCCGACGCCTTCGAGGCCCCGCCGGGCCGCGACGAGCCGATGCCGATCAGTCACTTCCTCGGGATGTTGCAGTTACTGTGTTACGCCGACGCCGGGTTCGGCTGTCCCGTCGCGATGACCGCCGGATCGGCGCTGGTCCTCGAGCGCTTCGACGACGGCGACCTCGAGCCCTACTACCGGGCGCTGACCAGCCGCGACTACGACGACCTGATCGAGGGCGCGATGTTCCTCACGGAAGAGCAAGGCGGCAGCGACGTGGGAGCCAACGAGACGACGGCGCGGTACGACGACGAGGCGGACTGCTGGCGGCTCACCGGGGAGAAGTGGTTCTGCTCGAACATCGACGCCGAGGGGACGCTCGCGCTCGCTCGGACCGAGGACGCCCCCTCGGGGACCGACGGCCTCTCGATGTTTCTCGTGCCCCACGGCGATCCCGACGAAGGGGTCCTGACGAAGGGGGATCGCCGCGAGTTCGAGGGCCCGCCGCCGGGCGACGCGCTCAACGACCAGCTGTACCGCCGCCTGAAGGACAAACTCGGAACCACCGCGGTTCCGACCGGCGAGGTCGAGTTCGACGAGACGAAGGCCGCCCTCGTCGGCGAGGAGGAAGCCGGTTTCAGACAGATGACCGAGATGCTGAACCTCGAGCGGCTCGCGAACGCCGCGGCCTCCTGCGGACTGATGGGGCGGGCTCTGCTCGAGAGCAAGGTGCAGGCAGCCACCCGCGAGGCCTTCGGGACGACGATCGACGAGTTCCCGCTGATGCGCGAGGACCTCGTCGATATGACCGTCGACTACGAGGCCGCGACGGCGTACGTCCACGAGGTCGGACGACTGTTCTCGGCGCGCGAACGGGCCCGACGCAGCGACGCGACGACCGAGGACGAGGAGACCTACCGGTTGCTGCGATTGCTGATCCCGATCGCCAAGCTCCGCACGGGCCGGATGGCCGTCGACACCGCCTCCTACGCGATGGAGATCCAGGGCGGCAACGGCTACGTCGACGACTTCGTCACCAACCGCCTGCTCCGGGACGCGCAGGTGCTGCCGATCTGGGAGGGGACCGAGAACGTCCTCTCGCTCGACGTCGTCCGCGCCCTCGAGCGCGAGGAGGCCCACGAGCCGTTCACGGGGACCGTCGAGCGACGACTCGAGGCCGTCACCCATCCCGCGCTCGCCGACGCGGCCGAGACGGTCGCCGCGGAGTACGAGGACCTGACCGGCGCGCTCCTGGCGCTGGCCGGCGAGGATTCGGAGTACGCCCAGCTGTCGGCCAAGCGGCTCGCACACTACCTCTTCGAGGTGTTTACCGCCGCGCTGTTGCTCGAAGAGGCCCAGGCCGACCTCGAGGACGGCGACGGGCGGACGGCGATGGTCGCGCGGCGGTTCGTCACGAACGAACTCGAAACCCCGGACGCGCGGGGGATCGCGGACGGCGACCGGTTCGTCCTCGAGGCGTTCGAGCCGATCGTCCACCACGCGCCGGTCGACCCCGAGACGGTCGCGGAGGCGGTCCCGGCCGACGACTGAAACGGGCTACTCGAGGACGTCTGCGGCCTCGTCGACGTCCATCACGCCCTGCTCGACGGCGTTGAGGACGCGCCGCAGGTCCTCGTCGATGCCGTCGTCGCCGTCGGCGGCGGCCTCCTCGAGGGTGACCTTCTCCGATCGGCCGGTGAACTCGGGGAAGTCGGTGCCCTCCGCCAGCGCCGTTTCCTTCTTGACGCGGTAGTTGCCACCGTCGGTGACGTAGAGGTCGCCCGGGTGGAAGAAGTACCAGTCCTCGCGGTCGAAGCGAACGCCGATCCGGGGTTTCGCGCCGAAGTTCCGCGCGAAGAACGTCAGCGCCTCGACCTCCTCGCCGGTGAGATAGATCGGGTCGCCGGAACTCGACTTGGCCTCGATCGCGTAGAAGCGCTCGCCGTCGCCGGCCAGCACGTCGGGGAGTTCCCGCTCGGTCGCGGAGCCGCTGGCGGGCGCTCGCATCACCGCGAAGCCGGCCTCGTCGAGCGCGTTGACGAGTTCGCGCTCGCGGCGGTCGCCCTTCGCCTGAGACATGGACGATTCTCTTCCGCGGGCGGTAATAAAGGACCGGACGGCGGCGGATGGCGCAGTGAAAGTGGTCTCCGATGCAGGAGGCGTTACAGCGGGATCGCCGTGACGACCGCGAGGATCGCCTCGCCGGCCGGCGCCGCCTCCTCGAGGTCGTACTCGAGGGCGAGATACAGCAGGCCGAACTGGAGGGCGTTAAAGGCCGCGTGAGCGGCGATGGGCACCAGCAGGTTGTCGGTCTTCGCGTAGAGGTAGCCGAAGACGGCAGCACCGCCCATGACGACCGCGACCGGAACCATGGTCGCGAGCAGCGACGGCGAACTGACCGCGTAGACGGGGAAGTGGATCAGTCCGAAGACGAGACTGGCGATGGCGACCGCCTGGAGCCGGGTGAAGGCGTCGTAGAGGCGTTTCTGGACGATGTTCCGGTAGAGGAACTCCTCGGCCGGCGCGTTGAAGAAGAAGACGATCGCGATCATGACGAGGACCATCGTCTGGTCGTCGCCGATGAAGCTCGCGACCTGATTCTCCGAGGCCGGCAGCGAGAGCAGTTGAATGGTCACGCTGATCAGGACGTAAAACGCGACGCTGGCGACGATACCGAGCAGGACGTACGCCCAGCCGCGCCGCGTCGGCGGCCGGACGTCGACGTACGACCAGCCTCGGTCAGTGACGACGAGATAGACGGCCCCGACCAGCACGAACCCAGCGAAGTTGAGGACGAAAAAGAGCGTTCGGCTGGCGATCGACGTCTCGGTCGGCGCCGTGGCCAGCCGGATATCGAGCAGGAGTGCTGGCAGCGTCGTGAACTGCGTCGCGAGCAGGCCGACGACCGCGAGCCCGGCGGCGACGAGCGTCGAACGGAGCGGCCCGTCGGTCCGGCGGCGGGTAGATGTTGCCATGATCGACCGTACGGCCACCGGACCCTTGGGCGTTTCACTCCCGGCATTGAGTCGGTCGCTCGAGCCGGCTCGAGCGAGGACGGCGAGGGAGCCGGCGCCGCGGTCGCTCAGCTCGGGGCGACCGGGACCCGATCTTCGAACAGCTGTGCCAGCAGCCGGCCCTGCGCGAGCCGCAGGTGACGGTTGACCGTCGGCTGTGTCACCGCGAGCATCTCGGCGATCTCCTCGCCGGTGCTCTCGCGGGGCCACTCGAAGAAGCCGGCGAAGTAGGCGGTCCGGAGGACCTCGAGCTGGCGGTCGGTCAGGGCGTCGAACAGCGACGTCACGAGTTCGCTTCGCGTCCCCATCGAGCGCTCGACGTGGCGACGCGCCCGCAACTCGACGGCACCGCGTCCCTCCTCGAGGGTCTCGACGAACTCGCGGACGTCGGTCCCGGTCGGGACGTCGACGACGACCTCGAGCCCCTCGCCGTCGGTCCGTATCGAGCGCGGACTGCCGCCGTGACGAACCAGGCGGGCGGCCAGGGGATCGCCGGTGACGGTCGCCTCGAACCGACACGTCCCGTCGGTCTCGCTGATCAGTCGGGCGTCGGTGACCGACACGAGGTCCGCGAGCGCCGATCGAACGTCGTCGGGCGCGACACCGTCGGTCTCGACGAACAGCAGCGTCTCGTCGCTCGCGTGCGATCCAAGTCCCGCGTACTCGATACTGGCTCCCGTCTTCGCCGCGAGCCGCGAGAGGAGGTCCTCGTCGTCGTCGATCCTCAGCGTCAACTCGAGCAGCCGTTCGGCGTGGAGCGCCTCCCGGGTCTTCATCGCGGTGATCGCGTTGGCGATCCCCTCGCCCAGTTCCGTCAGGACCGTCCGCTCGAGGTCGCCGAAGGCCTCGGGCTCGTCGGCGTAGACCGTCAGCACGCCGTAGGAGTACTCCGCGTGGGACAGCGGGACGCTGATGACCGACTGGAACCCACGGTCGACCGCCTGCCGCCGCCAGGGGTCGTTCTGCAGCCCCTCGACCACGTTGGAGACGACCGTCGGCGTCCCGTCGGCGGCGGTTCGAACGGCCGGCTCGGCAGCGTCGTCCGCGAGCGAGACGTCGTCGAGATACGCCTCCCCGTCGCCGGCCCAGGCGCGGGGCTCGAGACGGGTCCCGCTCGGGTCGCGGTCGCCGATCCAGGCGAGGGCGACCGAGTCGGCCTCGAGCAATCGCTCGGGGACGGTCCGCTCGATCTCCCCCCGGCTCTCGGCCCCGATGAGGACCTGATCGATCCGCCTGATCAGTTCCGTCGTCTCGATCTGTCGGTTGAGTCGTTCGTTCCGTCGCTCGAGTTGCGCCTCGCGTTCGCGGAGGCTGGCCTCGCTCTCGAGACGGTCGAAGGCGGCCTCGGTCGTCGCCACGAGCGTCTCGATCAGCCGTCGGGCCTCGGCGTCGATCGGCTCGGCGTCGGTCGCGACCGCGAAGACGCCGTAGTCGCCGATCGGGACGACGACGCCGCTCTCGACGGCCGGACCGAATAACCGGGACCGATCGAACGACGACGGGTCGTCGACGACGGTCCCCGTCCCGGTCACGTAGGTGTTCCAGAGGGCGGACTCGCCGTCGCCGATCGGGACCGACGGCGCGTCGTTACAGAGGCGATCGAAGGCCTCGGTCGAGGCCGCGGGAACGAGTCGGTTGACCGCCGGATCGAGCCGGTAGACGGCCGCGCCCGACGCCTCGATGACCTCGACAGCGGTCTCGACGACCAGCGCCGAGACCTCCGCTTCAGTGTCGGTGCCGAGCAGATTCCTGGCCGCGTCGTGTAGCGACTCGAGTGCCAGTTCGCGCTCCTTGCGGTCGGTGATGTCGTTGTTGATCCCGACCAGACGCTGTCCCGCCTCGTCGTCGACGAGGCGACCGCGGGCCCCCACCCAGATCCGGGAGCCGTCCTCGTGGCGCAGTCTGAACTCCGTCTGAAACAGGGTATCGTTCTCGATGGCGCGCTGGGCCATCGTCTCGATTCGACCGACGTCGTCCGGATGAAGACGCTCTCTAAAGGCGTCGAAGGTTCCCTCGAACGCACCCGGATCGAGTCCGACCAGCCGCTCCAACGTCTCGTTCCAGGCGACGGTGTCACTGTCCAGATCCCACTCCCAGACGCCGGTGTTCGTCCCCTCGAGCGCGAGTTCGAGGCGGCGTTTCGTCTCGCGGAGGTCGCGTTCGCGCTCCTTGCGATCGGTGATATCCCGAGTGATCGCCAGATAGCGGTTGTCTTCCACGATATCGAGCCGAATCAGATGGACCTCGACGGGGAACGTCGAGTCGTCGCGGCGACGATACCGACCCTCGAACCGGCGTCGCTCACCGACCGCCATCTCCGCGAGCAGCGCCGAAACCTCGTCGGCGTCGAACCGGTCGTCGTGGTCCCAGATCTTCGTTCCGAGCAGGTCGGACTCGTCGTATCCCAATTCGTCGTAGAATCGCCGATTCCCGTCGACGATAGTTCCCGCTGGATCGAGGACGTCGATCATATCGGGGGAGTTCTCGAACAGCGCCTCGAGCCGTGCCCGCGTCGTTTCCAGTCGCCGTTCCCGTTCCTTGCGCGCCGTGATGTCGCGGACGACCCCCGCGGTCCCGACGAACTCGCCGTCGTCGCCCGGCAGCAACGCGATGTGGTTCTCGACGTCGATCACCTCGCCGTCGGCGGTCTCGAGGACGATCTCGACCGTCTGTGACGGCTCGTCCGACCGGAGGAGATCGCGGATCCGGTCCTGTGCCCGCTCGACGTCCGGTGAGGGGATCACCGTCGCCGCGGGTTCGCCGAGCAGTTCCGCGGGCTCGTAGCCGAGGATGGGCTTGGCGGCGTCGTTCAGATAGGTGAACCGGCCCTCGTCGTCGAGCGTGTAGACCAGTTCGTCCAGCGCCTGGACGATCGCCTCGAACCGCTCGAGATCGCGTTCGCGCTCCTTGCGGTCGGTGATATCGCGGACGACTCCCGCGGTCCCGGCGAACTCCCCGTCCTCGCTCGGCAACAGCGCCATGTGGTTTTCCGCGTCGATCACGTCGCCGTCGACGGTCTCGAGATCCATCTCGAAGGTCCGGGTTGGCTCGCCGGCGCTGCGGAGGTCACGGATCCGGTCGCGGGCCGTCTCGAGGTCGGCTTCGTCCATCACCGTCGAGACGTTCTCGCCGATCAGGTCGTCGGCCTCGTAGCCGGTGATTCCCTCGATGGCGTCGTTCAGGAAGGTGAACTCCCCGTCTTCGTCGATCGTGTAGACGAGTTCGTCCAGCGCCTGGAGGACCGTCTCGGCGCGCTCGAGATCGCGTTCGCGCTTCTTGCGGTCGGTGATATCCTGAAACGAGCCGCGGAGCGTGACGATCTCGCCGTCCTCGCGGACGGGTTCGCCGATAGACCGAACCCACCGCAGGTCGTCGTCGGCCGTCCGGGCTCGAAGCTCCAGATCGTAGGGCTCCCCGTCGGCGATCGCGCGCTCGATCGCCTCGCGGATTCGAGGCCGATCCTCGGGGTGGTAGAACTCGATCGACGCCTCGAGATCGATCGGTTCGTCCGGTGGGACGCCGAGAATGCGACGGATCTCGGTTGTCCACTGGAGGGCGTACGGCTCCGTGGAAACGTCAAGTTCCCACGCGCCGACGTCGGCCAGCCGCTGGGACTGCTCGAGCAGGGACGTCGTCCGCTCGAGGCGTCGCTCGCGTTCCCGGCGGTCGCTGATGTCGCGGCCGATTCCGACCTCGATCGGGTTCCCGTTCGGGTCCTCGAGGACCGACGCGATGAACTCGTAGGGGATTCGCTCGCCCGATTTCGTCCGCAGTTCGGCCTCGACGCGGGTCTCGCCGGTCTCGAACGCGTCCCGCATCGACTCCCGGATCGCCCCCTCGTTCTCGGCGTCGAAGAAGTCCAGGGCGTTCATCTCCGCGACCGCCGCGTCCGAATAGCCCGTCACGTCGACCAGCGTCTCGTTCCATCGCCTGAGATCGCCGTCTTCCTCGAGCAGGTAGACGACGTCGTCGACGGCGTCTAACATATCGTCGGTAAACGCCTGTGTCCGCTCGAGTCGTCGCTCCCGCTCCTCGATGGCCGCGACGTACTCGCGGCGTTCGAACGCCCCGCTGACCCACCGGGCGAGCAGATCGACGAACGATCGCTCCGCCGGCGAGAACGACCGGTCCCGCGGTTCGCTACCCACGAAACAGACCGTGCCGTAGAGGTCCCCGTCGACGAGTATCTTCCCGCCGATGTAACACCCGACGTCGGATTCGACGGCCGCTCCCGCCTCGGTGTCGGCCGCCGGCGTCTCCGAGATCCCGACCACGTCGTCCGACGTGACGGCGTTCCGGCAATGGGTCTCCGAGAGGTCCAGCACCGCCCCCTCGAGGTCGGCCCCGGTCCCGACGGCCGTCTCGACTTCGTATCGGTCGGCCGGTTCGTCGATGTGCGAGACGAGCCCCGTCTCGAGGCCGAGGCGCTCACAACCCAGTTCGAGCAGCCGACGGATCTTCGTCTCAGTCCCCGGTTCCGGATCGGACGTGATCCGGGCGAGTTCCCGCCGGTAGCGCTCGCTCTCGGCCCGTTGCCGTTCGCGGTCTCGGACCGTCGACGCCAGCTCGTCGACGGCCGCGGAGAGTCGGCCGATCTCGTCGTCCCGGTCGCGCCCGACGTCGGCCAGGTCCGGCTCGGTCGGGAGGGAGCCGCCGTCGGCGGTCGGGTCGGCGTCCTCGAGTCTCGAGACGAACCCCCGGAGTTCGTCGGTGAGTCGTTCGATGTCGGTCGGTCGGTCGGAGCCCCGGCGGGCGGCGAGCCCGAACACGACGATCCCGGGGAACGGCACGGACGGGAGCGAGACGGCCGGCGTCGTCCCGAGTGCGAGCGCGACGAGAACGCCGAGCGTCGCGACGACGACCGTGAGCCGTCCCCGCCGTTGCGCGAGCGACTCGAGCGGAGCCGCGACAGCGATCATACCACCCATACGAAATCACCCGCAATGATACGAGCGGTTATTTTCACCCCCTGTTCGACGGCCGAATAGTAACACACGAGATCCGATCGGTCGACGACTCGAGCGGCGGTTCCGGAGACGGCGGCCCGATGTCGGTCAGTCCGGTCGGCCGCCGACCGCCAGTCGTCGGGGCGACGCTATACACATAGCGTCGGGGTCGCGACGGAATTACGTGTATAACGGCCAGCCCGATACCACCGGGACGCGTTCGTCAGGCTACGATGACCAGCGCCACTCTCGACTACCACACCGACTCCATCAGTCTGCGAGTAATCGACGCGCTCGCGGACGCGACGAACACCGACGCCAGCGAACTCGAGCCGCTGTACGACGTCGTCGATCCGGAGGCGCTCGACCAGCTCTTCCAGTCGGGCTCGGGGGCGGACGTCCGCGTCGAGTTCGAGTATTACGGCATGCTCGTCGAAGTCCGAGGCGACGGGACCGTCACCGTCGACGGGACGGTCCATGAGAGTAGATAGTCCGGGACGGCTCGAACACACCGGAACTGACTGCCGACCGCACTCCGCTGCCGGTGATCGACGACGCTGGGCCCGCTCGCCGAAGCGGCCGACGACGGTGTTCGGGTACGGCCGACCGATGGACGGACTCGAGGACGGGAGTCTGGTGTTCGTCGTCGAGCGCGGCGACGACAGGCCGGAGCGCTAACCGCTATGTCCCGTGGTCCCAGCTGTCCATGTACTCGCGCTGGGTGTCCGTCAGCGAGTCGAAGTCGACGCCCTCGGCCTCGAGTTTGATCTCGGCGATCTCCTTGTCGAGTTCGTCGGGGACGTCGTGGACCCCTGCGTCGTATGCGTCGCCGTTTTCGAGCATTTCTCGGACACAGACGGCCTGAATGCCGAACGACTGGTCCATGACCTCGACGGGGTGGCCAAGCGAGACGGGCGCGGCGAGGTTCACGAGTCGTCCCTCGGCGATGACGTTCAGTTTCCGGCCGTCGGCGAGTTCGTAGGCCTCGACGCCGTCACGGGCCTCGTAGCGGTCGACCGCGAGGTCGTCCAAGGCCTCGAGGTCGATCTCGATGTCGAAGTGACCCGCGTTCGCGAGCAGGACGCCGTCTTGCATCTTCTCGAAGTGTTCCTCGACGATGACGTCGCGATTACCCGTCGTCGTCAGGAAGACGTCGCCGACTTCGGCCGCCTCCGACATGGGCATCACGTCGTAGCCCTCCATGTGGGCCTCGAGGGCGCGCCGGGGCTCGACCTCGGTGACGATGACGTTGGCGTTCTGACCCGACGCCTTCTGTGCGACGCCCTTGCCGCAGTAGCCGTAGCCGGCGACGACGACGTTCTTGCCGGCCCACGAGAGGTTCGTGGTCATGGCGATAGAGGCCAGCGAGGACTCGCCGGTGCCGTGGACGTTGTCGAAGAGTCGCTTCATCGGCGTGTCGTTGACGGCGAAGACGGGATACTCGAGCGCGTCGTCGTCGTCCATCGCGCGCAGGCGGTGGACGCCGGTGGTCGTCTCCTCCGCACCGCCGACGATGCCGTCGATCAGTTCGGGGTAGTCCTCGTGGATCGCGGCGACGAGGTCCATCCCGTCGTCGACCGTGATCGTCGGCTCGTGGGCGATGACGGCCTCGATCGCCGCGTAGTATTCGTCGTCGTCGACGCCGCGTTTGGCGTAGCTGGTGATGTTCTCGTGGGTATCCAGCGCCGCCGAGACGTCGTCGTGGGTCGAGAGCGGATTACAGCCGGTCACCGCGACCTCCGCGCCGCCCTCCGCGAGCGTCTCGACGAGGATCGCCGTCTTGGCCTCGACGTGCATCGCCATCCCGATGCGCTCGCCTTCGAAGGGCTGGTCGGCGACGAACTCCTCGCGGACGCGCTCGCAGATCGGCATGTGTTGGGCGGCCCAGTCCATCTTCCGACGGCCCTCCTCGCGAGCGGACTCGAGGTCCTGAAATGCCATTTCAGGGTTCGCTGAGCTCTGCTCGGCGGTTTCGTCGAGTTGCTCGCTGATCGGTGGATACTCGGTGTCGGTCATGGCTCGACAGAGTGGGACCGTGGCCAAAACGCTACCGAACCCGGTTCGGACACGGCCCCGGGACTCGAGGCCGTCGCGTCTCGACTCGGCGACTGCGAAAAAAGCGCAACGAACGTGGTGGGTGGATCGGCCGCACTACGTGCCTGCTCGCGGCGGTCGGGAGACGACCGCGATCGGGGACCGACACCGGCGACGACCGGGCTAATCCGCGTCGACCGGCGTCAGTCGTTCGAGTGTGATTGCAGTGGACTATTCGTCAGCGGCACCAGCGTTAGTTCGGTCCGCCCGCGTGACTCGGCGGGCCGCCGCCCGTGCTGTCGTCGCCGTCCTCGTTGTCGCCGTCGTCAGCGTCGTCCCCATCGTCAGCGTCGTCGCCGTCGTCACTCGGTCCGCCCGCGTGACTCGGCGGGCCTCGTTTATCGTCATCGCTCTCGTTGCCGTCAGCGTCGTCGGACGGCGGACCGGCGTGACTCGGCGGACCGGCGTGGCTCGGCGCGTTGCCGGGGTTGTTCGCGACCGCGAAACTCGCGACGGCGATCCCGGTCGACTCGTTGGACTCGTTCTGTTGTGTCTCGACGAAGTCGGAGACGAGCGACCCGAAGCTCGTCTCGTTGGCCGACTCGTTGTCGGTCTCGTTTCCATTCACGGTCTCGTTGCTCGCTGCGGTCAGCGTCGCCGTGGTCGAGGCCGTCCGATTGTCGGCCGTCGCCGTCACCGAGACGGTGACGTTCTCGACGGGATCGGGCAGTTCGACCTCGCCGGCGTCGCCGGTCGTGTACGTCCCGGTCCCCTCGTAGGTCGCGTTCTCGTCGGTGGTCGATACGTCGACGGTCGCGTTCGCGACCGCGGTGTCGTTTGCCGTGACGCCGCCGACGACGACGTCCTCGCCGTCGACGGACACGTCGAGGTCACCGTCGGTCTCCGCCGCGACCGTGCCCGCCGAAGCGAACACGGACGTGACCATAACGGCGACCAGTGTCATCGTGAGCAGCTTGGTCTTCATCCGCTCCGGACTTTCCCGGTCCGTTACATAAACCCGGCCGGCAGTTCTCGGCGTTTGCTTCGGATCAAAACCGAACCAGAATCCCCCTAAGCGTTTATAGACCGTTTTGAGCGTTTATCTCGAGTCGGACCGACAGGCGGTCGCCCCGGCTCACTCGCCGGCACGAGCCACCAGCGACTCGGCGGCCTCGCTCGCTCGGTCCCGGACCGTCGCCTCGTCGAGAGTCTGGACCTCGCGGTCGCGCATGAGGACCCGGCCGTCACAGACGGTGTGGCGCACGTCGGCCGCCGCGGCCGCGTACGCGAGGTGGCTCACGAGGTCGTGGCGCGGCGTCAGGTGCGGGGTCTCGAGGTCGATGACGGCCAGGTCGGCCGGTGCGCCCGCCTCGAGCCGGCCCGACTCGAGGCCGACCGCGTCGGCGCTACCGTGTGTCGCCATCTCGACGACCGCCTCGGCGGGCACCGCGCTCGCGTCGTCGGCCGCGAGCTTGCCCAGCATGGCCGCGTCGCGGGCCTCGTCGAGCATCGAGAGGTCGTTGTTCGAGGCCGCGCCGTCGGTGCCGAGGCCGACGGTGACGCCGGCCTCGCGCAGCCGCTGGACGGGTGCCATCCCGCTGGCCAATTTCATGTTCGAGGCCGGGCAGTGGATCACGCCGGTCCCGGCCTCGGCCAGCAGTTCGATCTCCCGATCGTCGACGTGGACGCCGTGAGCGATGAAGTCCTCCGACTCGAGCATGCCCCGCTCCGCGGCGTACTCGAGGGGCCGCTCGCCGTGTTCGTCGACGATCGGCGCGACCTCGTCGGCGGTCTCGTTGGCGTGGTAGTGGATCGGCACGTCGAGGTCGCGGGCCTGCGGCACGAACTCCGAGAGGTACTCGCCGTCGACGGTCGTCAGCGAGTGGGGCATGAAGGCCGAGGAGATCCGGCCGTCGCCCAGCCCGTCGATCTCCTCGGCGACCGCGAGCCCCTCGCGGGCGTCCTCGCGGGCCGCCTCGTCGTCCTTGCCCACCGAGATCACGCCGTGACCGAGCCGGGCGCGCAGGCCGGCGTCGGCGACCGTCTCGGCGATCGTCGGCACGAAGAAGTACATGTCCGCGAAGGCGGTGACGCCGGACTTGATCATCTCGAGGACGCCGAGTTCGGTCCCCGCGCGGACGGTCTCGGCGGTCAGTTCGGCCTCGGCCGGCCAGATGTCCTCCTGGAGCCAGGCATCGAGGGGTTTGTCGTCGGCGTACCCACGAAGCAGCGTCATCGCGACGTGGCAGTGGCCGTTGACGAATCCCGGCGTGACCAGCGATCCGTCGGCGTTGAGGGTCTCGTCGGCCGCGCCGCCGAGGTCGGGACCGACCTCGAGAACCTCGCCGGCGTCCCCATCGAGCAGTACGTCCGCGGTCGTCACCGACAGATCGGGCCGGAGGACCCGCCCGCCGGTGATCGCAAGCGTCGTCATTGCCCGTGGGTTCTCGCCGGGCGGCCTTATACGGATTGTTGTACCGATTTGCCGGTGCAACCGCGCCCCCCTGCGGTTGCACCGGAGCTGACGTACAACGGTCCGTATGTACTGTCGATCCCGTGGTGGCAAACCCCGATCCCACGAGCGACCGGCGGCTCGCGCCGGCCGGACCAGTCGGCGGGTTTAACAGTTCGGTGACGGAACGTCCGGTATGGACGACCCACCCCGAGAAACCGGACTCCGGGCGTTCGTCGCCGGCTACCCGCCGCGAGCGGCGCTGGCCGACGCCTGGGACGAACACGATCGGTTCGTCGGCTTCGCAGCCGGGCTGTTCGCCGTCGGCGTCGTCGTCGGCGCCCTCCTGCTGGCGGCCGGCTACAACCTCCTCGAGATAATCGCCGATCTGATCGGTGAGAGCCTCTTCCCCGAGGAGATCGCCGACTTCTCCGGGCTCGAGCTGGCGCGGTTCCTGCTCGTGAACAACACGCAGGCGTTCCTGCTCTCGATCGTCGGCGCGCTGTCGCTCGGGCTCCTGACCGCCTGGGCGATGGTGTTCAACGGGATCATCGTCGGCAACGTCGGTGCCGCCATCGCCGGCGAGGTCGGCCTCGGCTTCATTATCGTCGGCCTGCTCCCCCACGGGGTCTTCGAACTGCCCGCGCTGTTTATCGCCGCCGGCGTCGGCTTCCGCCTGCTGTACCGGGTCGGACAACGGCTCCGGGGCAGCCGCGACGCGATCGTCACGAAGCGGTACCTCTACCGGACCGGACTCCTCGTCCTCGCCGGCTGGCTCCTGCTGGTCGTCGCCGCGTTCGTCGAGGCCTTCGTCACGCCCGCCCTGCTCGAGGCGCTGTTCGCCGAGCGGCTCGGGGGGACGGGGGCACCCTAGGACGCGATCCGACGATTTCGACCAGTTCAGTCCGATGAACGGTCCTGAACGGTCCCAATCGTCGCGCCCTTTTTACCGATTACTGACCGTCACCGGCTGTGAACAGACGCACGATCCAACTGGTAGTCGTCGCGGCCCTCGTGGCCGTCGCCGGCTGTGCCGGCGGCATGGGCGGACAACCGGCGACTGACTCGGCGGACGACGGTCCCTCGATCGTGCCGCGCTCGGAGGAACGACCGGCTGACCCCTTCTAAACCGGATCGACGGTCGCTCGAGCGCCGATCAGCGCCGGAGTCGGCCGAGCAGTTCGTAGTCGCGATCCGGCGTGTACCGGCGGAACAGCAGGCTGTTCGAGAGGACCGACACCGACGACAGCGCCATCGCGCCGGCCGCGAGGACGGGCTGGAGCAGCCCGAGCGAGGCCAGCGGGATCATCGCGGTGTTGTACCCCAGCGCCCAGACGAGGTTCTGCTTGATCTTCGCCAGCGTGGCCTCGGAGATCCGTATCGCCTTCACCACGTCGAGCGGGTCGTCACGCATCAGCGTCACGTCCGCGGCCTCGATGGCCACGTCCGTCCCGGAGCCGATGGCACAGCCGACGTGGGCGACCGCCAGCGCGGGCGCGTCGTTGACCCCGTCGCCGACCATCATCGCCTTGCGGCCCGCCGACTGGATATCCTCGACGGCGTCGGCCTTGTCCCCCGGCAGGACGCCGGCGCGGACGTTGTCGGGGTCGATCCCCACCCGTTCGGCGACGGCCCGGGCCGTCCGCTCGTTGTCGCCGGTGATCAGGGCGACGTCGAGGCCGCGCTCGCGCAGGGCCGCGACCGCGTCGGCCGAACTCTCCTTGACGGTGTCGGCGTCCGCGACCACGCCCGCGACCGCGCCGTCGACCGCGACTAACATCGCCGTCTTCCCCTCGCGCTCTAACCGTTCCATCTCCTCGGCGGCGGGCGCGGGATCGACGCCCTCGCCCTCGAGCAGCCGCCGGTTGCCGACCAGCACCTCGCGGCCCTCGACGGTCGTCCGGACGCCCCGTCCGGGGACGTTTTCGAAGTCCTCGGGATCGGCTAGCTCGAGGCCCCGCTCTGCAGCGCCCTCGACGATGGCCTGCGCGAGCGGGTGTTCGCTGTCGCGCTCGGCGCTGGCAGCGAAGCGGAGGACCTCGCTCTCGTCGAGCGACTCGCGGGTCACTACCGCCCCGCCGTCGGTCGCCGTCTCGCCGCCGTCCGCCGCGGCCGCCTCGCCCTCGAGCGCGACCACGTCGGTCAGCGTCATCTCGCCGGTGGTCAGCGTCCCGGTCTTGTCGAAGACGACGGTGTCGACGTCTCGCGCGCGCTCTAAGATGTCACCGCCCTTGAACAGGACGCCGTTCTGTGCGCCCAGCGTGGAACCGACCATCGTCGCGGCCGGCGTCGCCAGCCCGAGCGCGCAGGGACAGGCGATCAGGACCGCGGAGGCGAAGACGACGATCGCGAACTCGAACGTCGAGAGGGTCGCCGGACCGCCGCCGACCAGCCCCCACAGCGGCAGCGACCCGACGACGCCGGCCAGCGCCTCGTGGAAGGAAAACCAGATAAGGCCCCAAAACGTCGCGTTCAGGATGACTGCGGGGACGAAGTACGCCGAGATCCGGTCCGCGAGGTTCTGGATCTCCGGCTGGCGCGACTGGGCCTCCTTGACGGTCTGGACGATTCCCTGCAGGGCCGTGTCCTCGCCGACCTTCGTCGCCTCGGCGACCAGCACGCCGTTCTCGTTGATCGTCGAGCCGATCACCTCGTCGCCTTCCTCCTTCTCGACGGGGACCGATTCGCCGGTCACCATCGACTCGTCGACCGCCGACTGGCCGTCCACGACGACGCCGTCCGTCGGCACCTTCTCGCCCGGCCGGACCTTCATCCGGTCGCCGACCGCCACGTCCTCGAGCGGGACCTCCTCCTCGGTGCCCTCGTCGTCGACCAGCGTGGCCGTCTCGGCCTCCATCTCGAGGAGCTTCCGCAGGGCCTCGCCGGCCTGGCCCTTCGAGCGGGCCTCGAGGTAGTTGCCCAGCGTGATGAACACGAGGATCATCGCGGCGGTGTCGAAGTAGAGGTTGCCCGCCAGCAGGTCCAGCAGGACCACGAGACTGTAAATATACGCCGTCGACGAGCCCAGCGCGATCAGCACGTCCATGTTGGCGGTGCGATTGCGCACCAGCGCCGTGTAGGAGTTGACGAGGAACTCCCGGCCCAGCAGGACGTAGACCGGCGTCGCGAGCAGGAACTCGACCCAGCCGAAGGAGACCCCGAAGACCGTCTCCGGGACGTAGGTCCCGCCGAGCAGGAACTTGTCGGTGAGAAAGAACAGGAACGGGGCCGAAAGCACCGCGCCGAAGAGGGTCAGCCGGAGCTGTTTGCGAATCTCCGTCTGACGGGCCGCGTCGCGACGGTCCTGATCGGACTCGTCGTCGCTGCCCTCGTCGCGGACGGGCGTGTAGCCGGCCGACTCGACGGCCTCGTAGAGGGCCTCGAGCGAGACGTCGGCCGGATTGTACACGACGGTCGCCTCGTCGGTCGCGTAGTTGACCTCCGCGTCGACGACGCCGGGGACGGACTCGAGGGCCGTCTCGTTAGCCTCGGCGCAGTTCGCACAGCTCATGTCGGTGATCCCGATCGAGCGGCGCGCGCGGTCGGCCTCGTAGCCGGCCTCGTCGATCGTCTCGTAGATCTCGGCCAGCGTGATCACCTCGGGGTCGTACTCGACGGTGCCGTCGTCGGTCGCGAAGTTGACGGTCGTCTCGCTCACGCCGTCTCGGGACTCCAGGGCATCGCTGATCGTCTGCGAACAGTTCGCACAGCTCATGCCCCGGATATCCAGGTGTGCGGTCCGGGTACTCATTGATGGGTTCTAGGGGACCACTCCTTACTCCCTTTACTGGTCGGAATCCAAAGTTCAGCGCGGGGCGTAGCTTCGGATCGAAAGTCAGGCTTCCGCTTCGAATCGGTCGTAGCGTTCCTCGAACCGCCCCTGACAGGACGAACAGCAGAAGTGATACACGTCGCCGTCGATCCGGCTCGATTCCCCCTCGCTGTCGACGGTGTTGCCACACTCCGCGCAGGTCAGGGCGAACTCCGTCCCCTCGAGCGAGGGCGTCCACTCGGCGTCGTCGACGAGCGTCACGTCGTACGCGAGGCCGTCCGCGTCGGGCAACAGCCCCTCGAGCCACTCGCGGACCCGTCGGACCTGCGCGCGGGCGTAGAACCAGACTCCGCCGTCGGCAGTGACGAACACGTGTTCGACGGCGTCGGCCTCGGCGGCCGCCGTCCGGCAGTCCTCGACCGCACCCGGCGGAGCCGTGACTCGCACGAACACCGGCACCCCGGCCCGGAGCTGTGACTGGTCCACGTCGATCGTAAAGCGGTTGATGATCCCGGCCGCCTCGAGGCGGTCGACGCGGTCGGAAACCGCAGGCCCGGAGAGGCCGACTTCGTCGGCGATCTCGCTGAACGGCCGGCGAGCGTTCTCGCCCAGCAGCCGCAGGATTTCCATGTCGGTCTCGTCGAGGTCGCGCATACCGTCGGATCGGCCCGCCAGACAAAGAAAGTGGCGACGATATCTTTGAGATCCAAAGCCGTGGTCGTCCACTCGCTAGCATCGAAAGCAGTAACGCACAAAGAAGGGCCGTCCCTACACTTTCGTATGAGTCAGACCATCACCGTCGAAGGGATGTCGTGTGAACACTGCGAACAGACCGTCGAGGACGCCCTCGAGGGCGTCGACGGCGTCGAGTCGGTCGACGTCGACCGAGAGAGCGAGCAGGCCACCGTCGAGGGGGATGCGGACCCGCAGGCACTCGTCAGCGCGGTCAGCGAGGCCGGCTACGACGCGTCGGCCTAAACTCGAACGCGAGTCGCGGGCGGCCGGACTGCGACGGCCGCTCGCAACCGCCCGTCGTCCGGTACCGACGCCGGAGGCCGACAAGGGACCTGTTTTTCAGCGGCTGACGGCGGTATTAGTGGTGATCGTGCGACGATCCGTCGTCCGAAACCCGCGGCGGGTGCGCCGCGAAGTCGGCCGGTGCGTCCTCGAACGCCCGCTTGCAGGTGGTCGAACAGAAGTAGTAGGTCTCGCCGTCGTGTGTCGCGCTCGGGCCGTCGTCGTCGGTTCGCATCCCACAGACCGGGTCGCGGTACTGCCCGGGGGCACCGAGCCCGCGACGGTACACGAACAGGAGGAACCCGGAGACGGCGAAGGCGACGAAGTTGAGATAGAAGGTGTAGTTCAACTCGAAGTACCGCTGCTCGGTCGCCGTCTCGCCGCCGGCCAGGTTCGGGACGATACCGAGCGCGTCGAACAGCAACTCCATGAGAAAGCCGGTAAACGCCATCGTCACGAAGAAGACGCCGAGGATGTACAGCATGACGGACCAGCCGTAGTACTTCCGGTAGACGTTCAACACCGGCACCGTGATGAGGTCGGCGTAGACGAACGCGATGACGCCGGCGAAGCTGACCCCACCGCCCCAGAGGGCGACCGCGAACGGGACGTTGCCCATGCTCCCGACGAAACTGATGACGGCGATCGCGACGCCCATGACCGCGTTCTCGGCGGTCACGAGCAGGCCGTCGCCCTCGAGGAACAGCGCGTTCCAGACCGACTGGGGGACAAACACGATGACAAAGCCAGAGACGAGAAAACCCGCGACGACATCTTTCCAGATCATCGACCACTCCTTCCGGTACTGGTTCGCGATCTTGTACCAGCCGCCCCACGATCGGAGTTCGTCGTTCCACGCGCCGCTGCTTGCCGTCTGCTGCCGATAGGTCTCGAGACAGCCCTCGGAACAGAACCGGAGCGTCTCGCCGCCGTCGGTCACGATCGCGTGTTCGTCCGATCCCTCCATGCCGCAGGTCGGGTCCGTCATCCCGCCGGCCGCACGGTCTTGGCGCTCGAGTTCCGCGCGGACCTCGTCGAACAGCGTCTCCGGGAGGGTCTGGTGAACGATGACGGCCATGACCGCGATGAGGACGAGGCCGCCGAGCAGTTCCGCGACGAGGAACTCCCATCCCAGCAGGAGCAGGATCATCAGTCCGAGTTCGACGATGAGATTCGTCGAAGCGAACATGAACGCGAGGAAATTGACCACGTGCGCGCCCTTCGCGAACAGTCCCTTTCCGATGGCGACGGCACCGAAACTACAGCCGCTGCTGGCCGCCCCGAACGCCGTCGCCGTCGCGAGACTCGAGACGTTGCTCTCCCCGAGAACGCGGGCCATCCGCTCTTTCGAGACGTAGACCTGCACGAGACTGGTGATCGTCAGTCCCATGATGATCGCCCACGCCGCCGTCCAGAGGAATCCGACGCCGATCCGGAGCGACTCGAGGGTTCCCCCGACGAGTGACGGGTCCATGTGTAGGACGTCGGGAGAATCGGCTATTGCGATTTCCCTTGGAAACCCGATGGCGTCCACCGGCCGGAACGACGGGGTCGAAAGCGGTCGCCGAACTACGCCGTTGTGGTACAGTACCGACCGTTCATCACCACTCAACATCCCGTTTCGGGGGCGCTGAGCAGTGATTTCCGGACTGCCGGCACCGTCCCACCGTGGCTGTCCCGCTTCGAATTCCCGGTCGGGCGGTAAACACCACAGTGTGACAGCGACGAATCGCGGTTCGATCGCGTCAGTGGCCGGCGGTAGAACTGTGAAAGTCGAAGTGAGTCGCCACCGACACATTGGATTCCAAGGGAGAACCGCATTGAGTGACGAACCCGTATCCGCAACTGGAGACGGACCGCTCCGTCACCGGTGAGATTGCATGGCAACCGACACATCCGACACGCGACTCGCCACGATCGTCCTCGTCGCCATCGCCGTCCTCGTGGTGCTACCGACGGCGTTCATGGGGTTCGGAATGATGAGAGCCGGCCCGATGATGGGCGGCACGTGGGGCCACGGCATGTGGAACGGCGGAACGGCACCCGGCTGGCTGCCGCTCGTCGCCGTCCTGATGCAGCTCCTGTTCGTCGCCGCCGTCGTCGGCGGCGGCTACCTCCTCTACCGGGCGATCGCCGGCGGAGACGACACCGACCGGGCGCTCGAAGAACTGCGGCTGGCGTACGCTCGGGGCGACCTGAGCGACGAGGAGTACGAACAGCGCCGAGACGCGCTCGAGCGGGACGAGTGAGCGAACGGACTGGCCGGCGAGCCCTCGAGCCGACCGCTCGGATGAAAAGACAGTTCCCCGCCGCCGTCCAAGGACGTGTATATGCGAATCGCCGTTCCCAACAAGGGCCGCCTGCACGAGCCGACGATCGACCTCCTAGAGCGGGCGGGGCTGCACCTCGAGAACGGAGCGGACCGAAAGCTCTACGCGGATACCGTCGACCCCGACGTGACGGTGCTTTTCGCCCGCGCTGCTGATATTCCGGAGTACGTCTCCGACGGCGCGGCCGACCTGGGCATCACGGGCTTCGATCAGGTGCAGGAAGCGCACGTGGACAACGTCTCGGAGCTATTGGACCTCGAGTTCGGGCGCTGCCGGCTCGTGCTGGCGGCCCCCGAGGACGGCGAGATCGATGCCGTCGCGGATCTGGCGGGCAAGACCGTCGCGACCGAGTTCCCAAACATCACCGCGGACTTCTTCGCCGACGCCGGCGTCGATCCCGACGTCGTCGAGGTCACGGGCGCAACGGAACTCACCCCCCACGTCGAGATGGCCGACGCCATCGTCGACATCACGAGTACCGGGACCACGCTGAAGATGAACCGGCTGGCGGTCGTCGATGAGGTCCTGTCCAGTTCGGTCCGACTGTTCGGCCGCGAGGACGTCCTCGAGGAGCCGAAAGTCGACGAGGTCCGGACCGCACTCGCCTCCGTCAAGCAGGCCGAAGGCAAGCGCTACCTGATGATGAACGTGCCACAGGATCGACTCGAGGCGGTCCGTGACGTCATTCCGGGACTCGGCGGCCCGACGATCATGGACATCGCAGACGACGCGGACGGCGAGAAGGTGGCCGTCCACGCGGTCGTCGACGAGAGCGACGTCTTCGAGACGATCACGGCGGTCAAGGAGGCCGGCGCGAGCGATATTCTGGTGACCGAAATCGAGCGCCTCGTCGAGTAGCCGCGGGCGAGGGCCGACCCGCGAAATACGGACTACTCGAGTCGCGCGGGGATCGGTCGCTCGAGCGAGTCGATCTCGAGGGCGGATTCGAACGCCCCGCAGTTGGCAGCGGGCCCGACGAGACTGCGGGCGCGGTCCCACGTGACGACCTCAAGGTCTTCTAACAGCGGCAGGTGGGTCCGACACAGCGAGGTGTGGATCCGCTGGCGCAGGCGGTGGATCGTCGTCCCGACGGTCGGATCGTGTTCGGCGTCGGCGAGTCGGCCGACCAGCGTCCGCAACGGGACGGGGCCGTCGGCGGCGAGGACACAGCGGATGACCTCGCGCCGCCGGTCGCTGTCAACGGCCTGATGGATCGTCTCCCGCGAGGGGGGACGGCGACCGATTCCGCCGTCGTTGCCGAGCCGAACCTCGTCCGAAACGACCGTCGGTCGATCTGGGTGGATCGTCATGGGCACGTGAGAGTCAGGGGCGGAGACCCGCATAAACGCGAGCGGTCGTTTCGACGAATCCGACTCGATTCAGGCGAGTCGGCCGCGCTGGGCGGGAATTGAACGGTCGATAATTCGATGAAAGCGACGGCCGAACGATCGACTCCCGAGGTGAGCGAGACCGACCGAACGGAACGGGCGACACCGAAAGCGGGTAAGAGGATATTACCGGCGCGGCGGAGAACGACATCGCAGCTACCATCGAGGCACTGAGAGGAACGATCGGCAACGCCGTCGGACACGCCGGTCGACATCGACGCGTCCGCGACTGATCTGGTGGTAGCGTCGGCCGCGGGTCACGCGGCGCGAAAACGGACGCCGTTACTCGAGCAGCCCGAGGTCCTCGAGCCGGGAGACGATCTTGTCGACGGCGTGTTCGGCGTCCTCGGGCTTTTTACCGCCGGTGATGACGAGCTTGCCCGAGCCGAACAGCAGCGCGACGACTTCGGGGTCGTCGAGTCGGTAGACGAGTCCGGGGAACTGCTCGGGTTCGTACTCGATGTTCTCCAGCCCCAGCCCGATCGCGATCGCGTTCAGGTTGAGGTTCCGACCCAGGTCGGCGCTGGTGACGATGTTCTGGACGACGATCTCGGGGTCCTCGTTGACCTGTATCTGGAGTTCACGGAGCTTGTCGAAGACGATTCGGAGACTCTCGTGGACGTCGTCGGTGCTTTTCGCGCCGGTACAGACGATCTTCCCCGACCGGAAGATCAGCGCGGCGGACTTGGGATTCTGGGTACGGTAGACGAGACCGGGGAACTGCTCGGGGTCGTAGTCGGCCCCCTCGAGGTCCATCGCGACGCTCTGGAGGTCGAGTTCCTGTCCGATGCCGGTCGACGCCACCACGTTTTCGATGTTGATGGTGTCCTTCGGGTCCGTCATTAGTCGCTTAAAAGGACGTATTTAAGGTTTATAAAGGTTGGTACCGCCACCTGATATATCCGGTATATACCCGCCGGGCCGAAACGTCCGAGACATCGATTCCGGGCACCTTGGGGTTTCAGGCCGTGGTATTCGGTAACAGGATCCGGTTCGCGGAAAGCGGTAGGCTCATGGCCGCGCCGCCGCGACCATCGGGCGTGTATCTGCTCGAGTTGGGCGGCGAAGACGACGCCTTCGCGGCCCGCGAGGCCGCAAGCGCCGCGGTCGGCGTCGACCGGATCGCGCCCGGGCTGGCCGTCGCCGATGCGGTCGTGCCCGAGCGGGTCCGCGGACTCGCCTACACCCACCGCGCCAGCGAACTGGTCGGCCGGGGCGCGGCCGATCTCGCGAGCGCGCGTGCGGTCCTCGAGACCGCCGCGATCGACCGCGAGGGATCGGTCGCGGTCCGGGCGACCGACGTTCACGGCTCGACGGGCGTGAGTACCGAACGCGCCGAGCGCGAACTGGGAGCGGTGTTAGTCGACCGGGGGTTCTCGGTCGACCTCGAGGACCCCGATCACTGCCTGCGGGCCGTCTTCGCCGAGGGTGCGCTCGAGGGCGGCGGTGAGGTCCTCGAGTCGGCCGGCGACGAGACGGGGGCCGATCCCGACACCGGCAGCGAACGGGTCTCGGTCTGTGCGCTGGGCTGGCTCGCGGCCGAGAGCGTCCGCGACTTCGGCATGCGCAAGCCGACGGACAAACCCTTCTTCCAGCCCGGCAGCATGGATCCCCTGCTCGCGCGGGCCGTCGCGAACGTCGCCGGCGCTCGGCCGGGGGCGACGATCCTCGATCCGATGTGTGGCACCGGCGGCGGCCTCGTCGAGGCCGGCCTCGTCGGCGCGGACGTGATCGGCACCGACGCGCAGGCGAAGATGGTCCGGGGCGCGCGCGAGAACCTGACCCACTTCCTCGAGCCCGAGCGCCCGTCGCGGACGGGCGTCGCCCGCGGAGACTGGCACGTCGCCCGCAGCGACGGCACGCGGCTCCCGCTGGCCGACGACGCGGTCGACGGCGTCGTCTTCGACGCGCCCTACGGCCGCCAGTCGAAGATCGACACCCACCGGCTCGAGGACCTCGTCGCGGGCGCGCTCGCGGAGGCCCACCGGGTCGCGCCGCGAGCGGTCGTGATCGCCGATCGCTCGTGGGCCGGCGAGGCGCGGGCCGCGGGCTGGGAGATCGAGTCAACGTTTGAGCGTCGCGTGCATCGATCGCTGACGCGGTACGTACTGGTCCTCGAGCGAGGAGAATCTCCGTAACGTCTGTCGATCGTTTGTACTAACGGATACAGAGCGACTGAGTAGTCGCTGGTATCGTGGCAACACGGAGTAGCCACGCCCTCCCCAACCGATTTCTGCTCACGGGCGCCACGCGCCCGTTCGCATGGTTCGCGGGACCTCCGGTCCCGCGCTAACACTCGTTCACTTCGTTCACTCGCTCATCCCTCGCGCAACGTTACGTCGCGGTTCGTCGACGACGAACCGCGCCCCGGCGCGCGCCACCGCAGGGATTCCGTTCAGTCCTCGATCTCGTGGACGCGGTCCCGAAGCCGTTCCCCTTTCTCGGTCTCGACCGAGAAGTCGAGTTCGTTCACGCGGGCGGTGACGCAGGTCTCGCCGGCAAAGCGCATCGCCGACATCGCGCTCACCTCGTCGAGCCGCTTCAGCAGGTTGCCGCCGCGGAGCGTGTCGTTGTTGTTCGCGTTACCTTCGAACGTAACGGTTACCCGAATTCGCCCGGCACTCGGGCGAATTCGTTCACCGACTTACGTTCGAAGGTAGTGATTGGGCTGGACGCGAAAGCGATTCCGGATATGGGTCTCGAGGAGCGTTGGCATACGGAGCCGTTCGCACGACGATCTGAAGAAAACGACCCCCACGTGTGAGATGGGAGACGGTTTTCGTACCGAACTCGGAGGAAATCCCATGAGTCGAGAGACCCCAGCCCGCGAGCCGCCGCGGTGCTTTCCCTGCTGACGGCCGCCGACGGGCAGCGGCTGGACCGCGAGTTGGCGATCACCTTCGCCGCGGCGATCCCCTTCGCGCTCGCGTTGGTTCTCTCGCGGTGCGTCTCCCTCTCGAGTCGCGCGTTCGGCGTCCTCGTCTCGGCTGCGGGGTCGGCATCGTCGGCATCGGGCTGACCGCCCACGGAACCGAGCGATCGCTCGATGCGATTAGCACCGGCGGAATCTGCCTCGTGATCGGCTGCCTGTACGTCTGGAAACCGAACGCGATGGAACGACTCGAGAACGGGACCGACTGATCGGGAATGGGTACACAGTCTGCCCGGACCGTCATCAGTCAGGCCTCTCGGCCCAGTTCGGCCAGCAGTCCCGAGACGTGGAGCCGGTCGCTGGTCCCAACCTACATCTCGAACTCGATGCCGTGACGACCAGCGCCGTCGGTTCGGCATCGGGAACCGCCGTCCCGAGTCGGGACGAAACAGTTATCAAGTATCCTCCGGGAGTTGAATTATGGAACGGGACGGCGTTAGAGAACGTCTGCTCGACGACGGTCTCAAGTGGATCCTCGTCGCCGTACTCCTCGTCGCCCTTCTGGCGTGGCTGATCGGTCTCGTAACGGGAGTAGACAATACCGAATACGACGGGTACTTTGCCGCTGGGTTCCTCCTCGTCCTGGTCTACGTACTCATGGACAGTTCCGAGAACAGTCGACTCGTCGGCGCGCTGCTGGCCGTAGCGGGATGGATCGCGTTTTGGTTAGGTGCGGTGGGTCACCTCCGTTCCGGGACCATCTACCTCGGTCTCTTTTCGATCGGCTACGGCGTGGCAATACTTGTGAAGCCCGACCTCCTCAATCGGAATCATTGAGTTCTCGCGCGGGCAGTTGTGAGTCGGTCGAGACGGCCCGGGAAGGCTCGCGTCCGCTCAGGGGATGGAGGGGCGCGACGGAGGAGACGGCAACTCGTCCCACACCCACGCAAGCGCATCCGCCGCGTCGGGGATATCGGGATCTTCGTTCGTGAGCAGGCATGCGAAACAGGCGGCGCACTCTACCTTGTCCGACACTTTGCCACACCACGCATAGTAACACGTCACGAACAGTATCGCACCGACACCAGATGCGCCGGTTCCCATGAGAGGTCTACACAGGGAGCAACCGTCTAGGATGCTGATAATGACGTTCGCACAGTCACCACAGGAATCACATTCGCGCCCCAGGAACTCGAGGCTTTCCGAGACCACCTTGTCGACGAGCCAACTCTCGATGACATCGAGAACGATATCCTTGGGATTGGGGAACGAAATCGCAGCCGTCTGGACGAGCGGTTCAACTGTCAGAATGTCAGCCGCGTCGTCCTCAACGGTGAGTACGTCCGACATCGACTCAGACCGCGGGTCGAAGTCAGGGCCGACGGAAATGACGTACTCGCGCGTATCGAGTTCGTCCGGTTCTTCGGACGCAACCTGCACGGTAGCCCGGAATCCGTTGGCCGCCGTCGTGGCGTGTACTCTCGCGCTGTCGATGTCGCCGTCGACGTCGATCACCGACAGTACGTGTTCAGTTTCGGCATCGGTGGCGTTGCGACTGAAAACGAGATCTGATCCGCTGGCACCCAGCGACGCGTTCGCTTCCGCCGCCATCGAGTACCCTGCAGGGATCCTCGCAGTGTCGAGATCGAACGTGAATACCGCACCAATTCGCTCCTCGTATTCGAATGCGTGCAAGATACCGTACGGGCGGATCTCGATCTTCCACGTGACGAGTTCACCTTCGGTGAGGCGTCCGCCGTCTTCGATTCGTCGTTTTTCGGCGCGTCCCGGTCCGGGAAGGCGCTGAACGCCGAGTTCAGTGAGAATCTTCCGCACTCCGGGCGCCTCCTCGATCTGGTCGAGATCGTCCCGAGTCGTCTTCTCGGCGCTTACAGACCCGAAAAGGGTGCTCAACGCCGATCCCGCACCGACACTGCTCGCAGCAGTTCTCCGCAAGATCTCTCGTCGGTTCAATTTATAAGTATCGTCTTTTTCATCTGCTATCTATAAGATAGTATTTTTATATTTCAGATAAAAATCCTAACATCTAATAAGATATTTCTAGTATATTTATCTAAAAATGTAATACCGGAATGTCGTACTGGTGATCAGACCGTCCGGCCGGTACTCGCCCGTCGTATCCGATCAGTTGACGCAAAAACAGTATTGATCGGTCGATTTGTCCGCTGTGACGCTACCCGTCCCGGCCGAGTTCCGCAAGCAGCCCCGAGACGTGAAGCCGATCGCTGGTCCCCTCGTGCATCTCGAAGTCGACGTCGGCCGCCAGCCGGTGGATCTCGGCGAGTTGCTCGCCCTGATACCGCTTGCGAGCGACCGCCAGGATCGCCTCGAGGACCTCGTTGCCGTCCAACCCCTCGTCGACGAGCAGGTCGTCTAACGTCGAGCGGGCGTCGGTGAAGTCGCCGGCCTCGGCGTCGTCGAGCATGGACTCGATCTCGTCCTCGAGGCCGACCTCGCCGATGGTCTCGTAGGCCGCGCTCATCGTGAGTTCGCCCGCGTCCTCGACGGTCGCCTGCGCTGCGAGAATGGCCTGCCGGAGGTCGCCGTCGGCGTAGCCCGCGACGAACTCGAGGCCGTCGTCGTCGTAGTCGACGCCCTCGCGCTCGACGATGCGCTCGAGGACGGTGACGATCTCTTCGCTGGTCGGCGAGGGGAAGGAAACGGGGAAACACCGCGAGCGGATCGGCGGGATGAGTTTGGTGGGCTGGCGCGTCCCGACGATGAACTGGGTCGTCCGGTGGTGTTGTTCCATGATCCGGCGCAGGGCCTGCTGGAAGTCCTCGCGGACGTCCTCGGCGTTGTCGAGCAAGATCGTCGTGTAGCCGCCCGAGACGGGCGCGTAGCTCGCGGACTCCTTGAGGACGTGATTGATCATGTCCCGTTTCGACATCGACGAGCGGCCGACGAGGAAGTGTTCGAACCGGGGGTCGTTCGTGATCTCGGTCTTGGTCCGGCCGAAGAAGTCGGCGACGTTGATCTCGACGAAGTCGTTGTCCGGATCGGCGTGGGCCTCGCGGGCCAGTGCGCGCGCCGCGGCGGTCTTCCCGCTCCCGGGCGGGCCCTGCAGGAGGAGGTTGATCGGCTCCTCGACGGCCCGCTCTAAGTACTCGCGGGCGTCGTCCTGTGGCAACTCGGCCAGCTCCGGGGCGTGGGTTTCGGTCCACAGCGGCGCGTCCATCGCCAGCCGATAGGGGACAGGCGGGTAAGAATCGGTCGGTTAGTCGGCGGCCGAGCGGGGTCGGCTACCCGCCGTCGGACTCGTTTCCGCCGCCGTCGTCCGCGCCGTCTCTCGCGTCCGCGATCGCGAACGTCGTTTCGACCGGCTCGCCCTCGAACTCGATCGGCGACGCCGCGTCGGCATCGTCCGGCGAGCCCGCGTAGAGGGCAGCCGTCAGTTCGTCGTCCTCGCCGATCGACGCGTTCCCGTCGAGTTCGACCGTCACGTTCTCGTGTTCGCCGGGCTCGAGTTCGTCACTGGTCCCGAGAACCGTCCCGTCGCCCTCGACGGCGACGAATCCGGTTTCGGGAGTCGCCGTCGAGACCGTCACGCGCTCGTCGCTCGCGTTCTCGACCGCGACGCTCGGGTCCGTGTGGAACTCGAGATCGATGTCCGCGACCGCGCCGTCTGCGTCGGTGTAGACGCCGATCGTCCGCTCGCCCGGCGGCGCGCCGCTCGTGTCGGTCTCGAAGGTGACGGTTCGGGACTCGCCGCCCTCGAGTTCCAGAACCTGGCGTTCGAACACGGTGCCATCGATACGGACTTCGACCGGCTGTTGGGTCTGGAACTCGGTCGGGTTGCGGACCGTCGCGTTCACCCGGATCGTCTCGTTGGTCGTCGCGGTCGCGGGCGCGTCGATCGACCCGACGGCGAACGAATCGCCCAGCGCGTCCGCCTCGCTCGTGGTCACCGTCGCGGTGTCGCTGACCGGGAACCCGGCCTCGAGGTAGGGCCGGTCCTCCTCGCCGTCGGTGTCGTCGTAGGCGTACCCGTCCTGCTCCGAGGTGTCCCGGTGGACCGTCGCCGTCAGCTGGCCGACGAGTTCGCGGGTCCCGTCGTCCGCGCGCTCGACGGTAACGTTCTCGTGGGTGCCGGCCTCGAGCCGATCCGAGACCGCGAGCGGCTCGTCGCCGCCGTCGGTGACGACGACGTAGCCGCCCTCCGAGAGCGAGACCTCGCGGATCGTGACCGCGGTGCCGTTGCCCTGTTGATCCTCGAACGTGATCGACGCCTCGGGATCCTCCTCGACGCCGAAGATGGCGGGGGCCTGCCCGACCACGATCCCGGCGGCGAGGACGATCGCGATCGCCAGCAGGATCGCGCCGATCCGCTTTACCGTGCCGAACGTCAGTTGCGGGCTCATCTGGGGGTCGTCGTCTCCCCCTTGGGGTCGACGGTGGTAAAACGCGTCGTCCGTTCGCAGGACGGCAAACCGGTTCGAATCGGTTTCTCCGAATAGTCACCGCTTACCACAGTTCGCGAGGCCTGTCGGCGACGGGTCCGTCCGAGCGTCGACTCGAGGCTCGACCGGCACGCCCCGGTCACGATGTTTGTCACTGCCTACCACGAACCAGTGTGACAGAGCGACACCCTCGAGCGATCCGAAGGCGGTTTAGTCGCGGCCCGCGGATCCTTTGGCGATGCCACTGCGCGTGACGTTTCTGGGGACGGCCGGGGCGATCCCGACGACCGACCGGAATCCGAGCAGCGTCTTCGTCGCCCGCGAGGGCGAGGAGTTGCTGTTCGACGCCGGCGAGGGGACACAGCGCCAGATGATGCGGTTCAGTACGGGGTTTTCCGTCTCGCAGCTGTTCGTCACGCATTGCCACGGGGATCACGTCCTCGGAATCCCGGGCCTGCTGCAGACGATGGCGTTCAACGACCGCGAGGAACCGCTGGCGATCCACACCCCCCACGGCACGCGCCAGCGGATCACGGAACTGGTCACCGCCCTCGGAAACCGCCCCTCGTTTCCCGTGCGGATCAACGAGGTCGGGGCCGGCGACGTCGCCTACCGCGCCGACGAGTACGAAATCCGGGCGTTCGAGACCGACCACGACACCCGTTCGGTCGGCTACGCCCTCGTCGAGGACGACCGCAAGGGCCGATTCGACCGCGAGCGCGCCGAGGAACTCGGCGTCCCCGTCGGCCCTGCGTTCTCGAAACTCCACGAGGGCGAGTCGGTCGAACTCGAGGACGGGACCGTCGTCGACCCCGAACAGGTCGTCGGCGATCCCCGTCCCGGCCGATCGATCGTCTACACCGGCGACACCCGTCCGACCGAGGCGACGATCACGGCCGCCGAGGATCCCGACCTGCTGATCCACGACGGCACCTTCGCCGACGACATGGCCGATCGGGCGGCCGAGACCGCCCACGCCACCGCGAGACAGGCCGCCGAGATGGCGAACCGAGCGGGTGCGGACCGGCTCGCACTGATGCATCTCTCCTCGCGCTATGCCGGCTCTACCGCCGATCACGAGTCGCAGGCCCGCGAGGTCTTCACCGGCGATCCCGACGCCGTGTTCGTTCCCGACGACGGGGATCGCCTCGAGATTCCGTATCCCGACAGCGAGTAGAGACGGTTTCCTGTCCGTCGTCGCTGGCGGGACCGCGACCGCCCTGCGGCCCCAACGGGGCAGCAAACCGTATGAGAGACGACTCGCGGCCGATCGAAACCGCTCGTCTGTCGGCGACGAGAGCGCACGTTCGATCGACATACTGCGAACCCGCGTCGGATTTATAGCCGCCTCGTCCCTACGCCCTCCTGTGAGTACCCGAACGAGTGCGCTCGATGCAGTCGTCTTCGGTGTCGACATCCAGAGCGGTGACGTACGCGGCGACGCGCCATCGTACGCACTGGCCGTCTACGACGGCGACGACGTCACCCGGGATGTCGTCACCCACCGGAAACTCCGGCGACTGATCGACGACGAGGAGCCGGCGATCGTCGCGACCGACAACATGTACGAGCTGGCCGCCGACAAAGACCAGCTCATCCACTTTCTGGGATCGCTGCCAGCCGACACCATGCTCGTTCAGGTGACGGGTGCCGAGCAGCCCGAACCCCTCTCGCGGGTCGCGAAACGCCACGGTATCCCCTACGGGAAGGATCCGATGCAGGAAGCCGAGGCCGCGGCCCGGCTGGCCGCCCACAACGTCGGCCACGAGGTCTCGGCCTTCACCGACACGACCGAAGTCAAGGTCGCTCGCGGCCGCTCGACAGGCAGCGGCGGCTGGAGCGAGGACCGCTACACCCGTCGCATCCACGGCTCGGTCAGAAAGCGGGCCCGCGAGGTCGAGGCCGAACTCGAGGACGCGAACCTCGCCTACGAGCGCGAGGTCCGGGAGGCCTACGGGGGCTTCGCCAACGCCGTCTTCACCGTCGAAGCGCGGCCACAGGACATCCCCGTCTCGCGCAACCGGTCGGGCGACGTCCGCGTCGAGATCGAACGGGAACGACGGGACGGCATCGAATTCCGCCCGCTCGCGAAGCGGCGCGATCACGTCGTCGTCGGCATCGACCCCGGGACGACGACCGCCGTCGCCATCGTCTCCCTCGAGGGGGAGGTGTTGGACGTCTGGAGTTCCCGGACCAGCGACACCGCCGACGTGATCGAGTGGATCGTCGAGCGCGGCCGGCCGGTCATCGTCGCCGCGGACGTGACGCCGATGCCCGAGACCGTCGAGAAGTTCCGCCGGAGCTTCGACGCCGCCGGCTGGACGCCGGACAGCGACCTCCCGGTCGACGAGAAACAGCACCGCACGCGCGAGCAGCCCTACGACGACGACCACCAGCGCGACGCGATGGCCGCCGCGCTCTATGCCATCGACGACCACGCGGATCAGTTCGAGCGGATCGCGAACAAGCTGCCGCCGGGGATCGACCGCGGGAAGGTCACCGCCCGCGTCGTCGCCGGCGAGGAGAGCGTCGAGGCCGTCCTGACCGACCTGACCGACGACGACGACGGCGAGGACGACGAGACCACCGAACACGAGCCCCGCGAACTCACCGAGGAGGAACGGCGGATCAAGGACTTGGAGCGACAGGTCGAACGCCTCCAGTCACACGTCGAGACCCTCGAGGGCCGCCTCGAGGACCGCGACGACCGCATCGACGAACTCGAATCCGAACTCTCGCTGGCCCGACGCGAGGAACGCACGCAGGTGCGCAAGGACCGCGAGGTCAGCCGGCTCGAGCGAAAGGCCACCCGTCTGGAACGCGAGCGCGACGAGGCCCGTGAAGAAGTCGAGACGCTCGAGAAGAAAGTCGAGCGCATGAAGGCGCTCTGGAAGCTCGATCACTCGAACTTCAGCGACGTCTCGGCGGAGAAGGAGGGGCTGGTCCCTGTCAAGATCGTCGAGAAGTTCACCAAGGGCGCGATCCGCGAGGCCGACGAGCAGTACGGGATCGTCAGCGGCGACGTGGTGTACATCCGGGACGCGAGCGGCGCGGGTCGCTCGACGGCCCAGCTCGTGGCGGAGTTCGACCCCCGCGTGATCCTCAAGGACGGCGGGCTCTCGGAGATCGCCGACGAGATCCTCTTCGAGGCCGAGATTCCCGTCGGTCCCGCCGACGACGTGGCGATGCAGGAGGTCGACGAGCTCGCAGTCGCCCGCGAGGACGACGTCGAGGCCGTCGTCGACGACTGGCACGACCGGGCCCGCGAGCGACGGAAACAGCGCAAGGCCTCGATGGTCGACCAGCTCATCAGCGAACACCGGGCCGGCGACAACGAGGTCTGATCGAGATCAGTCCGCCGACTCGGTCGGCGACAGCACCTGCGGAACCTCCTCCAGGTCGACCTCCTCGCCGAGGTCCTCGGCGTCGTCGACCGGGCCGTTGACAAACAGCGCGTGCCCGATGAAGGCGATGGCGACGACTCCGAGGCCGAGGATAGCCAGCGGCGACGGTACCGGCGTCGCGTAGCCGACGAGGGCACCGGTTCCGAGACTCGCCGCGATCGCGATCAACACGAGATCGTAGTAGTGAAGCGTCGGTCCCATACCGGAACCGACGAGACGCAGACGCAAAACGCTTGAGCCGAGTCGGGGGCACGAGGCCGTCAGAACATGCCGAAGCTCTGGAGCATGCCGGAGATCAGGGACCTGACGACGAGCCCGAGCCCGGCCAGTACCAGCGCGATCCCGACGGCGACGATCCAGTTCGCGTACGCGATGAGGCCGATCCCCGCGAGCAAGAGGACGATACCGACGAGACCGAGCGCGCCGAGATTACGGAGCATACGCTGGGTTGCAGAGCCGAGCGAAATAAGCGGCGTGGTTTCGGGGACCGATCGAGCGGGTCGCGACCGCAACGGCTAGCGGTTCCGTCGCGCTATCAGTAAAGCGTTAAACCCCTCGACCGCCAACCTGCGGCCATGAGCGACGACGGCGAGGGCGGTCGGAAGAACCTCCGGATGCCCGAGGACGACGAGGTCTTCGCGACCGTCACGAACATGCTCGGGGCGAATCGAGTCAAGGTACGCTGTGCCGACGGCACCGAACGCACCGCACGGATTCCCGGGAAGATGCAAAAGCGCATCTGGATCCGCGAGGACGACGTCGTGTTGGTCGAACCCTGGGACTGGCAGGACGAGAAGGCCGACATCACCTGGCGCTACGAGAAAAGCGAGGCCGACCAGCTTCGCGAAGAAGGCCACATTCAGTAGAACTAAATTTGTCTCTGCGGGCCGCCGTAGGCGGCCCTCGGCAAAATTTAGTATAAAAGCGCTCCTCCTTCCTCTCCACTCACTTCGTTCGGTCCGAGTCAGTCGTCGGCCCGCGAGCGCCATGCGGCGCTCGCGGCGAACGGCGTCGTTCGGGTTCTTCGAACCACTCACTCGCCGACGATCGCATGAACTATAGTAGCCGCTGAAACGAGTTACACACTGATCGCAACGCTGTCGTGCGATTAGGTGCGCAATGACTTTCAGCGGCTACTATAGGTTCCACCGGAGAACGCGATATCGAGAGTCGCGTCCGTACGAATCGAATCTCGATGTTCTTGAGGACGAGACGCTGGCGTCCTACAGCAGCGTCGGGTCGGCCGTCGACCTGTTGGCCCCGGGAACGGAGATCGACTCGACGGCCGTCGACAACCGGTACGCGCAGGCGAGCGGGACGAGTATGGCCTGTCCGTTCGTCACCGGCGTCGCGGCGCTCGTCTGGGAGAGCCGCGAGGAAGCGGGACCGGAACCGAGTGCGGCGGTCAGCGTCGCCCTCACTGAGTCGGCGGAGGCGGGACTCGGAGCGTGCGCGGAGGGCCACGGACTCGTGAACGCCCCGCGGGCGCTCGGTGCCGGCCCCGCGGGCGCTCGGTGCCGACCCCGAGGTCGACGGTGACAGCGGCCTCCTCGACGGCGGTGGGCCGTTGGCGATACTCGAGCGGATCGTGGACCTGATCGCGGACACCTTCGAGTGGCTCTGGGGGCTGTTCGCCTAATCGCCGATCCACGACGAAAATCTCGAATCAAAAACGGCCGACAGGTCCAACGTCCTCGAGCGTAGCTACAGCCCGGCGACGTCTTCGATCGCGTCGGTCAACTCCTTGATCGACTCGAGGTCGTGTTCTCCCATGTGGCCGATGCGGAACGTCTTCTCGCCGAGTTGCGAGCCGTAGCCGTTCGAGAAGACGAAGTCGTACTCCTCGGAGACGGCCTCGATGGTCTCGGCAACGTCGATGCCCTGCGTGTTCTCGATGCAGGACACCGTCTGCGATTCGTACCCTTCCTCGGGGAACATGTCGAAGTGGTCGCGGGCCCACTCGCGGGTGTACTCGGCCATCTCGCGGTGGCGCTCGTCCCGGGCGTCGTGACCCTCGGAGAGCATGTGTTTCATCTGCTTGCGATACGCGAGCATGATCGGGATCGCCGGCGTGGAGTGGGTCTGGCCCTTCCGCTCGTAGTAGTCGATCGTCCGCTGGAAGCCGCCGTACCACGACGCGGAGTCCTTCTCGAGTTCGCGCTCGTAGGCGTCGTCGCTGACGACACAGACCGCGAGTCCGGGGGGCATCGCGAACGCCTTCTGGGTCGACGCGAAGATGACGTCGATATTGTGTTCGTCGATGTCGACGTAGTCCCCGCCCAGCGAGGAGACGGCGTCGACGACGAAGTAGGTGTCCGGATACTCGGCGACGACGTCGCCGATCTCCTCGATGGGGTTGCGCACGCCCGTCGAGGACTCGTTCATGACCGTCGCGACGACGTCGTAGTGTTTGTCGCTCTCCTCGAGCGTCTCGCGGATATCCTCCGGTTTGATCGCCTGCCCCCAGTCGTACTCGAGGCGGTCGACGTCTTTGCCCAGCCGCTCGGCCACGTTGGCGTGGCGCTCGCTGAAGCTGCCACAGGTCGGGACGAGGATGTTCTCGTCGACGAGGTTGAGCGTCGAGGCCTCCCAGAACTCCGTGCCCGAGCCGGTCAGGATGACGACCTCGTTGTCGGTGCCGAGGAACTCCTTGGTGTCCTCGACGATGGTCGTATAGAGGTCGGTCATCCGGTCCATGCGATGGCCGAACATCGGCTCGCACATCGCCTCGATGACGTCCTCGCGCACCTCGGTCGGACCCGGGATATACAGCGTCTTGTCGGGGTAGTCGGCCGTGTATTCGCGTTTTTCGGTCACGGAAATCACCTGATACGGGCTACTGCGAAGCGAGGCGGTATGGTACTTTTGATGCCATCCTGAGAGTGCGGAGCACCGGCGGGAAGGCACCCCGACGCGGGCAGGCGGAACGGCTCGATCGGGGACGCGCTCGCCGCTCGAGGGCGATCGAACTATAGTAGCTCTTGAAAATCAATGTACATCCGATCGCAGGACAGCGTTGCGATCGGTGTGTGAATCGTTTCAAGAGCTACGATACTCGCCGCTTCGGACCCGGATAGTCCCCTGCATAGTGATGGTGTGCGGATGGCAGACGTACGCGGCCATCTCCTCGCTGGCGGTCACCGTCAGCCGCTGCCCCTCGTCGGGCTCGGCGGCCAGTTCGGTCTCGAGGCCGTCGACGACGTCCTCGTTTTCGTCCCAGATTTCGACGTTGTGTTGGGCGCCGTCTCCCTCGGTCCAGCCGATCGTGTACTCCTCGCCCGCCTCGAGAACGAGCGTCGGGTTCGCTACCCCCTCGATCGCGGACGGCTCGAGACCGACCCATTCGGTGGTCTCCCCGCCGAACAGGATCTCCGTTCCGGGTTCGATCTCGTACTCGCGATCGGTCTCGGTCGGTTCTGTCTCCCCGTCCTCTGGGTCGGTCTCCGAATCGGCGTCGGCGGCGTCGGTGGTACCGTCCCCGTCAGACGCCTCGTCACCGTCGGATCCGTCCGCTCCCGACCCGTCGTCTCCATCGGTCTCGTCCCCCGTATCGGGTTCGTCGCCATCGCCGTCGTCGGTCGAGCCGCCGGGGTCGTCGGTCGTACTCTCTTCCAGACACCCCGCGAGGACGCCGGTCGCCGCCGTCAGTCCGGCGGTTCGGAGCAGTCTACGACGAGTTCGATCACTGTCGCTTTTCACGAACTCGAGGACATATCAGTTACACTAAAAAGTGCTGATTCGACCGGGGACGGAGCGGCCACACCCGGAAACGTATACTGTAGCCCATCGGACAAAAACGTCGAAAAGCGGTCGGAAACTGCAACGGTCAGACGGTATCGACCGTTTCACCCGGGTTGCGGCGTCGATTCCGTTATTCGAGTTCGATGTTGCCCGTCATGCCGACGCTGTAGTGGGGCTCACAAACGTACTCGACGGTGTCGCTCGACGCCTCGAACTCGACCGACGCACCGGCTTCGCTGGTCTCTTCAGTCGGTCCTGCGACGGCCGACTCACTGTCGTCGTAGACCGCGAGGTTGTGCGTACCCGTCTCGTTCTCGACCCACTCGATCGTGTAGGTCTCGCCCTCGGTGAGGCTGAGGTCGGGGTTCTCCACGCCTTCGATCTGGGACGGCGCGACGCCTTCCCAGGACTGAGCCAGCGACTTGAGCTCGATGGTCGTTCCGGACTCGATCGTGAACGGGCCCTCACTGTCGCCGTTGCCGTTACCGTTGCCGTTACCGTTGCCGCCACTGCTACAACCGGCAAGGAGCGCGGTCGTCGCCGCCGCGCCCGTCACCTTCAGTGCTGTCCGCCGTGAAACCGGATTATCTCGTGCCATCACCCGGGATTTAGCTCGCGCGCATAAAAATTGATACCTTCTAGTACTGCTATGTTATGGTCACACATACCACGATCAAAGACTGTCAAGCCAACTGTTCGGACGGCCGCCTCATACGGACCGCGATCAGTCAGTGCCGGCGCAACCGCGACTACCCTGCGGTTGCACCGGTACATAGTTACAGCAAACCGTCTCAGGCGTCCCCGTGATCGCCCGACCGGAACCGTTCGGTCCGCTCGAGCGAGAGTCGCAGAAACACCGGGACGGTGACGATGGCGATCGCGATCTCCAGGCCGCCGACGACGAGGAAGGCTACCTCGTAGCCGTAGCCGCTGGCGACGGTGCCGCCGACGAGGAAGCCGCCGAGGAAGCCGAGGCTTCCGGCGAGGTTGAACCCGGCCATGGCGAGCCCGCGTTCGCTCTCGTCGGCGAGGTCGGTGACCAGCGCCATCGTCGCGGGGGAGACGAGAGCGCCGAGGACACCGACGCCGATCATCGCGACGGCGGCGGCGGCGACCGACGGGGACGCGCCGACGAGGAGGATCCCACCGCCGTAACAGGCCGATCCGACGACGATGGGGACGGTCCGTCCGATCCGGTCCGAGAGCGCGCCCATGGGGTACTGCAACAGGGCGAACGGACCGAAGAAACACGCCAGCATGAGACCGGTCGCCCCGGCGTCGAGCCCGAACGTCTCCTGGAAGTACAGCGTGCCGACGAGCGCGAAAAAGCCCGCGGTGAGCCGGTCGACGAAACCGAAGGCGTAGGGAATCGATAGGGTCGGTCGCCGCCGGACCCCGTCGATGAGGGCGCGAGCGCTCCGGCCCCGATCGGGCGTTCGGTCCTCGATACGGGTCACGAGCGTGCCGACGCAGACGAGGAGCCCGGCGGCGACCAGCAGCGGCGCGATCGGATCGATCTCGGTCAACTGGCCGCCGATCGGCGCGCCCAGCGCCGCGCCGGTGCCGATGGCGATCCCAGCCGCCCCCATGTTCCGCCCGTGTCCCCCCTCGAGGTCCATTAGCATGGTCATCGTCAGTGAGAAGGCACCGATGGTCATCGAACCCTGCAGGACCCGGAGGGCGAGGACGCCCGCGAAGGGAATCGAGCCGACCGCCGGGACCGCGGCGAGGGCCGCGTAGCCGACCGCGCCAGCGAACGAGCCCGCGACGATGAAGGGGACCCGTCGGCCGGTCGCGTCGCTTGCGACCCCCCAGAGGCCGACGAAGGCGACGTAGGCGGCGAACTCGGCCACGAGGAACCACATGCTCGCGTCCAGCGGCGTCGCGGCGAACACCGACGTCGTCGCGTCGGCCCCCAGCGTCCCGACGAGCGTCGCGACGCCCGGATAGAGCAGCAACTGGGAGAACATCACCGCGAAGACGAGAGTGGCCAACACGACACGGTCGCGGTCACTCGAGTGCACGAGCGGCCCTTCGTACTACGGGCCTATCAAGTCGTCCGTCTCGGGCGACGCCGCGTCGTCCGCACGGAACCGACGCGTTTTCGGTCACCGACGACCTCTACATAGCGATGACGCTCACGCGCCGCCGACTGCTCGTCGCGGGGACGACCGCCGGAACCGCGCTCGTTGCCGGCTGTACCGGATTCGTTGCGGACTCGTTGGCCTCGGAGGCGGCGACCGTCGCCCCGGCTGCGCTCGAGGAGACCGGCTACGAGGAACGGACCGTCGAGGAAGTACCCGTCGAACGGACCGTGAGCCGGTTCGGGATCGAGCGAACGATCGAGGCACGGAACTGGTACGCCGAGTACGACCGCTCGATTTCGCTCGACGCCGTCGGACTGACGCGCGTCCAGGCGGCGGTCGTCGCCGTCCTCTCGACGCCGCAGGTGTCGGTCCTCGGGAAGACGTTCAACCCCGTCGGCGACTACTCGACGGACGACCTCGTCGCGCTGATCCAGGACCGGTACGACCGGCTCGAGGACGTCGACCGCGTCGGCGAGGAGTCGGCGACGGTCCTTGGATCCGCGACGACGCTCGTCCGGTACGAGGCGCGTGCACAGCTCGTCGACGCCAGCGCGTCGATCGAGGTCTTCCTGCTGGTCGGCGAACCGGTGACCCACGGCGACGACTTCGTGATCCCCGTCGCGGTCTTCCCGCAGGTTCACGGCTTCGAGACCGAGTCCGGGGCCGTTCGGACGATGCTCGAGTCGATCGAACACGCGTAGGTGCGCCGAGCCGAGGTCGCGACGGAGACGAGCTACGAACGGATGTCGGCGTAGCCCTCGTCTTGCGGTCGCGTGAGTTCGCCGCCGCCCGAGGGGACCGTTTCGCCCCCCTCGACGAGGTCCTTCAGGTCCAGGTGTCGCTGCAGGCCGTGGACCGCGACGCCCGTCTCGAGCAGCGATTCGACCGTCTCGCTGCCGTCGACGGAGGGAGTCCCAGATTTTGTGCGTGTGAATGTCTAGGCTGCTGTTTTTGCCGTTACTACGATGCATATGAACGTGGAGAAGTATGCATACAGAACATGAGCGACGACGCCAGCGACGGGTGCGACGGCGATCGCGAGACGTCGGAGACGTCTCGAAGCGGAGGCGGTGACACCGCCGATCGCGAGAAGCGCGGGCTGGGCACCCGTAGCGTCCACGCGGGCCAGTCCCCGGACCCGGAAACCGGCGCGAGGGCACCGCCGATCTACCAGACGACCTCCTACGTCTTCGAGGACGCCGACACGGCCGCCGACCGCTACGCCCTCGAGGACGACGGCTACATCTACTCGCGGATGGCAAACCCCACGGTCACCACGCTCGAGGAGCGCCTCGCCGACCTCGAGGGCGGGGCGGGCGCGGTCGCGACCGGCAGCGGGATGGCCGCGCTCGACGCCGCTGTCCTGATCCTCGCGGAGGCCGGCGACAACGTGGTCTGTTCGACCGACACCTACGGCGGGACGACGGCCTACTTCTCGAAGACCGCGACGCGGCGGGACATCGAACCGAAATTCGTCCCCACGCTCGAGTACGACGCCTACGAGGCGGCGATCGACGAGAACACCGCCTTCGTCCACGTCGAGACGATCGGCAACCCCTCGCTGGTGACGCCGGACTTCGAGCGCGTCGCCGAGATCGCCCACGACAACGGCGTGCCGCTCGTGGTCGACAACACGTTCGCGACGCCGGCACTGTGTCGACCGCTGGAACACGGCGCGGACGTCGTCTGGGAGTCGACGACCAAGTGGCTCCACGGCTCCGGCACGACCGTCGGCGGCGTGCTGGTCGACGGCGGTTCCTTCCCGTGGGGCGAGCACGGCTACGACGAGATCGCGGGCCAGAACCACGCCTACCACGACGTCGACTTCTCGCGGGACTTCCCCGAAGCCCCCTTCGCGGCCGCGGCCCGTTTTCGGTCGCTGCGCAGTCTGGGGAACCAGCAGTCGCCGTTCGACGCCTGGCAGACGCTGCAAGGTCTCGAGTCGATGCCGCTGCGCGTCGCGAAACACTGCGAGAACGCCCGGATCGTTGCCGACTATCTCGACGATCACGAGGCCGTCGCCTGGGTCACCCATCCCGGCCTCGCGGACCACCCGACCCACGACAACGCGAGTCGGTACCTCGAGGACTACGGCGGGATGGTCGCGTTCGGCCTCGAGAGCGGATACGCCGCGGGAAAGGCCTTCTGCGAGAACGTCGAGTTGGCCTCGTTCCTCGCGAACATCGGCGACGCGAAGACGCTGGTGATCCACCCCGCCAGCACCACCCACGGCCAACTCACGCCCGAAGAGCGCGAGGAGGCCGGCGTCACCGACGATCTGATCCGGATGTCGGTGGGTATCGAGGACCCCGAGGACATTCTGGCGGACCTCGAGGGAGCGATCGACGCCGCGACACGAGCGGCGGGTGAGACGGCATGACGACCAAGGAGACGGTCGATCTCGGGGAGTTCCAGTTCCTCTCGGGGGAGTCGATCCCGAACCTCGAGGTGGCCTACGAGACCTACGGCGACTTCACCGGCGATAACGCGGTACTGATCTGTCACGCGCTGACCGGCAGCGCCCACGTCGCCCGCCGGCCGGACGCCGGCGACGAGACCGCGGGCCAGGCCCGAGCCTGGTGGGGCGACGTCGTCGGCCCCGGGAAGGCGATCGACACGACGGAGTACTACGTCGTCTGTGCGAACGCGCCGGGGTCGTGCTACGGGACGACCGGACCAGCCAGCGAGAACCCCGAGACGGGCGAGCCCTACGGCACCGACTTCCCGCCGGTCACGGTCGGCGACTGGACCCGCGCCCAGCGGAAACTGCTGGACGAACTCGGCGTCGGTCGGCTCCGCGCGGTCGTCGGCGGCAGCGTCGGCGGGATGAACGTCCTCGACTGGCTCCGGCGCTACCCGGACGACGTCGAACGCGCGGGGGCGGTCGCCACTGCGGCCAGACTCGATCCGCAGTGTCTCGCGCTCGATACCGTCGCCCGCCGGGCCATCACGAGCGACCCGAACTGGAACGGCGGCCACTACTACGGCGCCTCCGAGAGCGACGCGAACGGAGGGCCGTCGGACTCGTCCGGCGGGAGGGCCGAACCCGAGGACGGACTGGCTCGAGCCCGTCAGATCGGCCACATCATGTACCTCTCGAAGGCCTCGATGAGCCGGAAGTTCGGCCGACGGTCGGCGGGCCGGGAGACGGTCCGCGAGGAGCAGCCCGATCCCGCGGCAGCCTTCTTCCCGTATCGGGAGGTCGAGTCCTATCTGGACTATCAGGCCGACAAGTTCGTCGACCGGTTCGACGCCAACAGCTACCTCTACATGACCCGCGCGATGGACGACTTCGACCTCGCGGCGGGGTACGAGGGAGACGCCGACGCGCTGGCGGCCTTCGAGGGCGAGCTCCTCTTGCTCTCCTTTACCGGTGACTGGCACTTCACCACCGAACAGGCCGAAGCGCTGGCCGAAGCCGCCCGCGAGGCCGACGTCGACGTCGCGCATCACGTCGTCGAGTCCGACCACGGCCACGACGCCTTCCTCGTCGAACCCGAGAAGGTCGGCCCGCCGCTGTCGGACCTGCTCGCGGCGGGACTCGAGGGACGGGCGATCACCGACACCGAACCCGAGTCCGACGACTCCGGGGAGTTCGCGCCGGTCCACACGAGCCTGTTCTCCGAGTGAGATCGTGCCAGCCGCGATATAAGTAATTAGGTCGATAGGTTTGGGGGCGGCTCAGTCGGGATTTCGCCGGCCACTATCGGTATCAGCGGGGAATAGTGCCGTAAATTATAATACCTTTCTGACTGATGTATTGGTGATGTCAGACGGGAAGCAGCTCGATTACGAGGATGAATCGGACGTACAGCGGCAGGTCCCGCAGGACGGCGGGAGCGATCTGCCGGTCAAAGAGGGGGCGGTGTTCGGGGCCATCGCCGTCGTCGCGACGTATCTCACGCACTTGTTCTTGACGATGATTGCATCCGCACGGACGATGCCGGAGGTGAACACCACCGGGGATTCACCGGTCATGACGGATCTCGTCGGTTCGTGGATCGCGGCGGGCTGGAGTTACCTCGGAATGTTCGGTGTCGGGTTCGAGGCCAACGGAGAGTCCATCGTACTCGGAAACATTCCGAACAATGCCGCCGCGCTTACCAACACGCCGTTCCTCTTTTCGGGGGTTATTCTGTTCGCAGTTACAGTCGGAACAGTGATGGCGGCCGGCTACGGTATCGCTCGATACACCGATGCTGACGGTCCGGTCGAAGCGGCAAAGGCTGGGATCACTGTCGTTCCACCGTACCTCGTGTTCGCGGCGCTCGCTGCCTTCGTGATGACCACGACGTTCTCCGACTACGCGACGGTAATGAGTGCCCTCGAGGCCGTCCCCGTACTTGAATCGGACCAGTTCATCGACGCACAAGAGCAGACCGTCACGTCCGATATCGAGGTCGGGCCATCGACCAGCGACGCGATCCTCTTCGCTGGCATCGTCTTCCCGGCCGTCTTCGCGATCGTCGGGGCGCTCATCACGCAGGGTGAGGACATCATCGACGCCGCGATCGCGAAGGTAGACGAACAGACGTAGACCGGCGTTCAGGGGGCGCCGTTTTTTACGACCCGGTCGGCAGAATGACCAGCGACGAGGAGGACTGGAGTCGGTTTCAGGGGCGGTCGCTCTGCCCGCGTGGTTGGACGGTGTCGATCGAGACGTACTGTTCCGCGTGAGACCCGTCCGACCGTCGGCGGGCGAGCCAGTACTGGAGATCCGAGACGAACAGCGCGAGGTTCTCCCGGGCGAGTAACTTCATCGAAACGCCCTGAGGCGAGCGGAACAGCGCGATCAGCGACCACATCGTCCCGGCGGCGAACGCGCCCATCGCCGAGAAGGTCATCCCGAGCGTGAAAAACGTCGTCGCGTAGACGAAGCCGATCCCCATCGACGGCAGGCTCGTGCCGAGGGGGACCCGCGCGCTCGAGTCGCGCAGGGTCGGCGCGAGAAAGACGATCGAGAGGCCGCTGCCGAGCATGAATACGAGGTCTTGCCACATCATCATCAGAACTTACCCGATCTCGAGTTAATAACTCTCTCGGTGCGGAAATCGGCAGTTAGCCCTGAACGTCACGCCGGGCGGAAAAACGAGCCGAGACGGCGGCTATAGTAGCCGTCGAAACGATTCACACACTGATCGCAGCGCAGTCGTGCGATCAGGTGTGCAATGACGTTCAGCGGCTACTATAGAAACGGCCAGTTCCGAGAATCCGATATCGCCGAGTGAGACAACAGGGAATTACGGGTCGATCAGTCCTCGGCGAGGACGCCGTCCGCGACGAGCGCCTCGCGGGCCTCGGTCATCGTCGAGACGACGGTATCGCAGTGGGGTTCGACCGCCGGCTTGGGTTCGAACCCGATCGCCAGCCCCGCGACCTCGAGCATCGGCAGGTCGTTGGCCCCGTCGCCGATCGCGACGGTGTCGGCGAGGTCGACGCCGACCTCGGCGGCGAGGTCCGCGAGGGCGTCGTCCTTGGTGCCCTCGATCAGCGGCCCCTCGACCGCGCCGGTGAGTTTCCCCCCGCTCATCGGTAGCCGATTCGAGACGATGTGATCGACCGAGACGCCATCGCGCTCGAGGGCGGCCGCGACTCCGCGTTCGAACCCGCCGGTGAGGATGGCGGTCGTGACGCCGGCGTCGTTCAGTTCGGCGACGAGATCGGCCGCGCCCTCCCGGAGGACGACCTCGTCGAAGGCGGCCTCGGCCTCCGCTTCCGGCAGCCCCTCGAGCAGGGCCGCGCGCTTGCGCAGGCTCTCGGCGTACTCGATCTCGTCGTTCATCGCGCGCTCTGTGATCTCGTCCATGTCCGCGGCGACGCCGCGGCGATCGCCCAGCAGGACCGTCATCTCGGAGTCCGAAAGCGTCCCGTCGAAGTCGAAAGCGACGACTGTCATCGATCGCCGGTTGACGGTCCCGGGATAAACCAGTTCAGGTTTCCCGTCGCGGGACGCTGGTTGCGAACTCCGTCGTCCGCAGCGACGATCGACGCTACGATCGATCTCGGCCCGGATGGCCGGAGTTTATATAACCGTCGCGGCCCGTTTCCCTCGCGTGACCGGCGGTAATCGGGAGCGAGCGCGATCGGGTTCGGCCGCCGACCTCGAGTCGCCGCTGTTTCCCTTCGAGGAAGGCGAGTTCTTCCGGCAGTTGGTCGCCAACACCTCCGAGGGGCTGCTGACCATCGACGAGGAGAGTACCATCGTCTTCGCCAACCCCGCGATCGAGGAAATCCTCGGCTACAGCCCCGCGGACCTCATCGGCTCCTCGAAGATGACGTTGATCCCCGAGCGGCTACAGGACGCCCACGCCGCCGGGTTGGAAAAGTACCTCCGCACCGGCGAGAAACACATCGACTGGGACGGGATCGAACTCCCCGCGTTACACAAGAACGGCCACGAAGTCCACGTGCTGGTGAGTCTCCGGGAACACACCCACGAGGGCCAGCGGCTGTTCACCGGTCTCTTTCGTGACATCTCCGACCGGAAGGCCCGACAGCGCCGCTTCGAGGCCGTTTTCAACAACACCTACCAGTTCACCGGCCTCCTCGAGCCCGACGGGACCGTCCTCGAGGTCAATCGGACGGCGCTTTCCTTCGCCGGGGTCGAACGAGCCGACGTCGTCGGCGAGCCGGTCTGGGACACCTACTGGTTCCAGCTGGCCGACGGGGCACGCGAAACCGCGCTCGAAGCCGTCGAGCGCGCCGGCGAGGGGGAACTGTTCCGGGACGAACTCCGGATCCGGGGTGCCGACCGAACCGCAGTCATCGACTTCTCGATCCGGCCGATCACCGACGAACGGGGCGAGATTCAGCTTCTCGTCACGGAGGGACGGGATATCACACCGCTGAAACTCCGCGAACAGCACCTGCGAGTCCTCCACCGCCTGCTCCGGCACAACCTCCGCAACGAACTCAACGTCATCAGCGGGTTCGCGGAGACGCTGCTGACGGACCTCGAGGACGAGACCCACCGCGAGAACGCGGCCGAAATCGCGACGGCGGCCGCGTCGTTGATCGACCTCAACGAGTCGGCGAAGGAACTCGCCGACGCGACCCTCTCGGACGGCGGGCCACGGACGCCGATGACCGTCGGCGACGCCCTCGAGACGGGCGTCGCCGATCTCCGCGACCAGTATCCCGCGAGTACGATCACGATCACCGGGGACACGGACGCGGCCGTCCTCGGTGGCGCTCGGCTCGCGACCGTTCTCGAGGAACTCGTCCAGAACGCGGTCGCCCACGCCGACGAGCCGGTCGTCGAAATCGCCGTCGACGAGGGCGTCGAAACGGTCGGCGTTCACATCCGCGATACCGGCCCCGGCATCCCCGCATCCGAGCGGGCCGGGATCTTCAACGACGAGCCGGTCACGCAGGTCAGACACGGCAACGGGCTGGGACTGTGGCTCGCCAGCCTGATCGTCGACGATTACGGCGGCACTCTCGACTACACGTCACGCGACGACGGTTCGGGGAGTTGCGTCACCGTCCGCCTTCCCCGGGCGCGGTAACGAACAGCCCTACTCGCCGTCCTCGACCGGGGTCTTGACGATCGTCACCGGCCGGGACGCCAATCGTGCGACGCGATCGGTGACGCTCCCGAGCAGCTGGCGGTACTCGCCGGGCCGTTCCTTCGACCCCATCACGAGCATGTCGACGTCGGCCTCGTCGGCGTACTGGAGGATCTGTTCGTGGGGGCGGCCGTGTCTGACGACCGTCGTCGGCTCGAGGCCCGCGTCCCGGGCCGCCTCGGCCGCCGACTCGAGGGATTCCTCGCCGACGTGTTCCAGCGCGGTCTCGAGGCTCTCGAACTCGTGGACGTACTCGTCCCCGCTGTAGGAGCTATAGACGTCGCTGTCGACGACATAGAGCAAGTGAAGCTCCGCGTCGGTGTCCTCGGCGACGGTGATGGCGTGTTCGGTCGCGAGTTCCGTTCCCTCCGCGGCGTCGGTTGGAAGCAGGAGTTTGTCGTACATACGTGCTAGTGTCGTCCGTCGATTGATAACTCTTGGCCGTACTTCTCGGGCGCTGGGAGAACGAGAGCGGAAACCATGGTCGACGACGCCGAGACACGGGCCACGACATCGACGACGCGAGAGCCGACGGGTTCGGCGCCGCACATCGCCGACACGCGGACTGACAGACTGCGGTATTTTTTGCCGGTCCCGACCACAACGGAAGGGTTTACCTGTTCCGGCCGGTTGTCTCGCGCATGAAGGTTCTCGTCACGGATCCGATCGCGGACGCGGGTCTGGACGTACTCAGAGGCGCCGGCCACGAGGTCGAAACGGGCTACGAACTCGAGGGCGACGACCTCCTCGAGGCGGTCTCGGACGCCAACGGCATGATCGTTCGCTCCGGGACCGAGGTCACCGAGGAGGTCCTCGAAGCCGCCGAGGATCTGGTCATCGTCGGCCGGGCCGGCATCGGCGTCGACAACATCGACATCGACGCCGCGACGGACACCGGCGTCATCGTCGCCAACGCCCCCGAGGGTAACGTTCGGGCGGCCGCCGAACACACCGTCGCGATGACGTTCGCGACGGCGCGCTCGATCCCGCAGGCCCACATCCGCCTGAAGAACGGCGAGTGGGCCAAAAGCGACTATCTCGGCACCGAACTCGACGGCAAGACCTTAGGCGTCGTCGGCCTCGGCCGCGTCGGCCAGGAGGTCGCCAAGAAACTCGACACGCTGGGCATGGACCTCGTCGCGTTCGACCCCTACATCTCCGAGGAGCGTGCCGAACGGCTCGGCGCGGAACTCGTCGACTTCGAGCCGTGTCTCGAGCGCGCCGACTTCCTGACCATCCACACGCCGCTGACACCCGAGACGGAAGGCATGATCGGCGAATCGGAACTCGACCTCCTCGAGGGCGGCTACATCGTCAACGTCGGCCGCGGCGGTATCATCCAGGAGGACGCCCTCGCCGCCAAGATCGAGGACGGAACGCTGGCCGGCGCGGCACTTGACGTCTTCGCCGAGGAGCCCCTCCCGGCTGACTCACCGCTGCTCGAACACGACGAGATCATCGTCACCCCGCACCTGGGCGCGTCGACGGAGGCCGCACAGGAGAACGTCGCCACCTCGACGGCCGAGCAAGTAAACGCCGCGCTCGCCGAGGAACCCGTCGCCAACGCCCTGAACGCCCCCTCGATCGACGAGAGCGCGTTCCCCCGCGTCGAGCCCTACATCGAGATCAGCGAGACCGCCGGCAAGGTCGCCGCGCAACTGCTCGAGGGCCGCATCGAGGACGTCGAGGTCGTCTACGAGGGCGAGATCGCCGACGAGGACGTCGAGTTCGTCACCGCGAGCGCACTCAAGGGCGTCTTCCAGCCGCTGGAGTGGCAGGTCAACGCGGTCAACGCGCCCCAGATCGCCGAGGATCGGGGCGTCGACGTCACCGAGTCCAAGACCCGCCAGGCCGAAGACTTCCAGAGCCTGATCTCGGTGACCGTCAGCAACGACGACGACGAAGTCTCCGTCGACGGGACCCTGTTCGCCGGCAACGATCCCCGAATCGTCCGCGTGGACGGCTACCGCGTCGACGCCATCCCCCACGGCCGGATGGTCATCGCCCGCAACACCGACGAGCCCGGCGTCATCGGCCAGATCGGCTCCGTGATGGGCGAGTACGACGTCAACATCGCCGGCATGTTCAACGCCCGCGAGACTATCGGCGGCGAGGCCCTGACCGTCTACAACGTCGACAGCGAGGTCCCCGAGGCCGCAAAGGAGGAGCTCGAGTCCGACGAGCGGATCATCGGGATCAACGACATCACGCTGAACGGGCAGAACTGAGGCGGTTTACTGTACCCTATCGTACGGATTGCTGTCCCGATGTCCCGGCGCACCCGCCGCCCGGGTCGCAGGTACGCCGGCACTGACTGACAGGAAACCGTATCAGTTGCGACTGGAGCCGCGATACTCGGCCATCACGAACGGGACCGAACTCCCGAGCGGGTCGTCGACACGGCGCTCCCAGACGAGTTCGAATCCAGCCGTTTCAAGCGCTGTACGAGTCCACTCGCGGCCATGAGTGCTGAAGAACATCGATCGGCCGCTCCCGAGCCAGTCGCGCCGGACCGTCTCGTAACTGCTCGAGCCGACCGTCATGAGGAGCCGACCGCCCGGTCGAAGGACACGCGCGAACTCCGCGTAGACGGCGGGATGGTCCGCACGAGGAACGTGGAAGACGGCGTGATACGCCGTGATTCCGTCGACCGAGTCCGCCGCGATCGGGAGGGCTGTCATCTCTCCCTGGACGAGGTGCGCGCCGGGGACAGTGGCCGCGGACAACTCGAGTTGGCGACTCGAGAGGTCGAGCCCGATCCGTTCGACTCCAGTGAGGTTTGTGAGCGTTCGCATCCCGTCACCACAGCCGATGTCGAGGACGGTCGCATCCGCGGGAAGCGCCGCGAGCAGGTCGTCGATCAGGGCGGCGTCTTCTCCATCTGCCCGGCGGTTCCTGGCGTAGTCGTCGGCGACGGCGTCCCACGCCCGCCGGAGTTCTCGTCGGTCCATGGGCGGGAGATGGCCCCGGAGGGCATGGCGCTGGTGCCAAACGAGTACGGCAGTGGGCCGGCCCGATCGACCGCGTTGGCCGTACGCTCTTGTCACTCGGCGTCGTAGAGGGGGCGATGAAATCTCCCGAGATCTCGCGGCTCGCGGCCGTCATCGCTGACCTCCGTGACCGCGGCTACCGCTACCCGGATCCGATCGACGTCGAAGCGCCGGTCGTGATGACTGGTGGCGACCACCCTGCGAACGGTCCGGACGCACCGCTGTCGGTCGATCGCGTCCGGGAGGTCACGCCGCTGTCGATCGTCAGCGGACTGGCGGATGCCGCCCACGCCGGTCGCGCGCCGGTTCTCGTCGTCGACGAGTGGGGAGTCGAGGACGCCCAGGCGATCCTCGGCAGCCCGTTCTTGCTCCGCGCCCGGACGGATGGACGCCGCCAGTTCTACTCGATTCCGGACCGGATCGCGCTGACCGACGGCCGGTACGCCTGCGTGCGAACCGACACGAACCCGCAGTGGCGGGAGGAGTCGGCGACCGCGTTCGAGACTGGACGTGAGGACCCGCCGATCGAGGAGGGCCGCGATCGGACGGGGACCGACAAACCACGACTCTTGCTCGAGGCCGACGGCACGGTTCAGGCCGCCCTCGCAGCCGACGCGCTGACCTGTCCCGGTCCCGAACCGGACGCGTTCCCCTACCGGTACGGCCGCGGCGCGGACAAGCGCATCCACGTCTTCGATCGGCACCGCGAAGTCGGCCGCTACGCCGGTATTGCCGCGATGAAGGGCAACGCCTACCGGCCAGTATCCTTGCCCTTGCTACCCGAACACCACGTCAAAACGGGCGGCAAGCTGGCTCGCAGCGTGACGCTCGCCGTCGTGACGGCCGACGGTGTCGAGTACGAACGACCCTGAGACGGACCGCTGTACCGATGTCCCGGTGCAACCGCAGTGCGGGTCGCGGTTGCGCCGGCAATGACTGACAGTAGTCCGTCCGAGGAGACAGCCGCCCGCGACGGTCGACGCTGGCGATCACGGTGCGCCCATCAGCACGAATCGACTCTCGGTGTCTCCGTTGTGGATCCGGTGGGTCGCATCCGGGGCGATCCGGATCGCATCGCCTGGGTCCATTTCGACCGACTCGTCTTCGACGGTGACCGTCGCTTCGCCCTCGATCAGCAGGTAGACTTCTTCGTGGCCTTCCGCCTCGTGGGCGTGTTCTTTTCCTTCCCAGCCCGGATCGCACTCGACGACGGTCACACCCATGTTCTCGCAGTCCAGTTCGTCACGGAGGAAGTACATCCCGTTCCGATCGTCGACATCGTGGTAGTTCACTTTGGTGTAGTCGGACATCACGGACTCCTGCCCACACGACGCATTATAAACGTTGACGGTACCCACGTCCGGAGCGGACGGCGAGCGTTCGCCGTCGACATGGCGACCCGACCAGCAAAAGACCTATCGCTCGGACGAACAACGTCTCGAATATGAACGACGACGTTGCGGTCGACTTCGGCGAAGACGGGCTCGTCCCCGCCGTGGCACAGGACGCCGACTCCGGCGAGGTACTCATGCTCGCGTACGTCTCGCCGGAGGCCCTAGAGCGGACCCGCGAGACGGGTCGGGCCCACTACTACTCGCGGAGCCGCGACGAGTTGTGGGAGAAGGGTGCGACCAGCGGCCACGTCCAGTCCGTCGCGGAGATCCGCGTCGACTGCGACGCCGACACCCTGCTCTATCTGGTCGACCAGGAAGGCGGCGCGTGTCACACCGGCCACCGGTCGTGTTTCTACCGGACGATCGAGGGCGAGAACGTCGGCGAACAAGTGTTCGACCCCGACGCCGTCTACGAATAAAATGAGCGAACGCGCTCCGCCCTCCGACGCTCGCTCGAGCGCCACTGCAGGGAGCGACGGCGAACCGACCCCGCTCGAGGAACTCGAGGCCGCCCGGAACCGCCTCGAGACGATCGAGGACCGCATCGCCGACCACGGCGAGGAGACGGTCGACGAGGTCGCGACGGCCTACCGGCGGGCCGAGACCCTCCTCGAGGACTACGTCGACCGCGCGACCGGCACCGGCAAGGAGAACTTCCAGGCATACATCGAACTCGAGGGGAAGTTCGACGGGCTCGTCTCGGGACTCTCCGAGGACCTGCCCGAACACGAGGCCTTCGAGGACGCCCTCGAGGCGATCGACAAGCGCCGGCTCAGCGAGAAAGACTTCGAGCGGGCCCGCGAGGCGCTGGCCCCGGCGGCCGACTACGCCGACCTGCTCGACGATCGCGAGCGCGCCAGCGCGACCCTCGCCGAGGCCCGCAAGGACGCGAGCAAGCGCCTCCGGACCGTCAGAGAGGAGATCGAGGACCGCGAGCGGTTGCTCGAGCTGGCGACCGCGGATCTGGACGCCCCCGTCGAGCGGCTCCGCGAACCGATCGAGCGCTACAACGAGGCCGTCCGCGAGGCCGTTCGCGAGTACCGACTCGAGGCGAGCGCCCGCGAGGTGTTCGACCTCCTCGAGCGGAGCCGGTGGTACCCGTTCGTGGGCTACGAGCAGCCCCCCGCGGACCTGTCGGAGTACGTCCGCGGGAACGACGCCGGCGAGTACACGATCCCCGAACTGCTCGAGTACGCCGACTACTCCCGGTCGAAGCTCTCCCATTACGTCGACAGCGCGGACGCGCTCAAGCGGTCGGTCGCGACCCAGCAGACGTATCTCGACGGGATCGACGCCGAGCCGCTGACGATCGACTGGCCGCCCGAACCGGCCGGTGCCCTGCGTCGCCGAGCGCGGGAGTATCGCCCCTTCGTCGCCCGGATCGCCGACGAGTCGGTCGTCGCGAAACTCCGCGCGGTCCGGCTGCTCGCGACCGACCCGGACTACGACCGACTCCAGACCGCCGCCCAGGCCGTCGCACAGCTGTCGGCCGACCAGCGCCGACGGCTGACCGACGGCCGCGTCGAAGACGAACTCGAGTCCCTGCGGAACGAGCGCGATCGGCTCGAGGACGCGCTCGAAACCGAGGACCCGGTCTGAGGCGTCGACCGGACGCGAGTCTCCGCGTCGGCGCGCCCCCCTCGAGCCGCCCCCCGTACTTTAGCCGCCGCCAGCCGAACGACGCGTATGGGCAGACACGTCCTCGTTCCGATGGACGACTCCGAACCCGCGCGGGCGGCGCTGGACCACGCCCTCGAGTGGGTGCCGGCCGACCGCCTGACGGTCGTCCACGCGGTCGACGACCTCACGGCCGACTACGCGGGCATCGTCGCGGCGGACGACGAACCCGACTTCTTCGCGGACGCGCGGGCGACCGCCGCGGAGTTCGGCCGGTCGCTCGAGACGGCCGTCGTCGAGGGCGAGGGCGCGGCCGAGGCGATCCTCGAGTACGTCGACGAGGCCGACGTCGACGCGGTCGTGATGGGCAGCGAGGGGAAGGCGGGCGTCTCGCGGCTGTTGCTCGGCAGCGTCGCAGAGGGGGTTGCGCGGCGGGCCGAGGTTCCGGTAACGATTGTTCCCTGAGTCGGTCGCGCCGTTCAGTACAGATGCTTATTGGTCGTTGGGTGCGGGGGTGAAGGCGTTGAACTGTCGACCAGTGATTGAGTTTGGTGTTAAGCGATAGTAGTCCACTGCGAACTCGTCAGGTTTCGTGTCAGGATAGACGTTTAGCGTAGGAATGGAAGCGTTTTCCGTGATCGCTGTCGCGGCCTTGGGTTCTTCGTCTTCTGGGACCGGTTCGAGCGTTCCACTTACGATGACGCTCTTTGCTGGCTGTTCGTCGTAGACGGTGAACGTCGCTGTCTCTGTTGGTTCTAGGAACGCCATCTTCTTGCTCTCCGGTGTGTAGACGAACTGGAAGTACAGTGTCTCACCGTCGTAGCCGAATGATTCGGGAATTGAATACGCTTCTGTGCTGTCAGTAAGTGCTAACACACCAACGCCTGACTCGCGGAGTAAGGTATCACTCTCTGCGCGAGATAACTCAGTAGTCATATAGGTACGTACATCCTCGGCCCTTGAACATATTCTGTCCTGGGATTCCAATGAGCGATTAGTCGTTCACCTATACTGACCGTGAGTTTCGCACTGAACTCTGAATAAAGAAACCGTACTACCAACTACTGATATGTTTACACAAACCATTTCTACACTATTTCAAATGTTGAAGAGGGTGTCCTAGAACTCATCCCACGGTGTTGATTGCATCTACTTCGATGGTAGATTGAATGGTGTGTGGGGATGGTTAATTCACGCAGCATGGGTGTCCCGTGGCCCATAACAGTTTAATCAAGCGAATTGATAACTCATACTATGCCCTCACGACGTGAAACGCTCCTCGCTGGCGGACCTCTTCTGAGTTCGACGTTCGCTGGTTGTCTGGATACATTCAAAACAACTGGCTCACTTCAGGAAGTACACGTTGAACTCCACAACGGAGATGACGAAACTCACGAGTTTCACCTCGCTCTCGAACTTGAAAGCGAAATCATGGAATGGGAGTCGTACCCTGTCGACGCAGAAACCGCAAAATCGGTCGAGATTACGCCACCTGAAGATTCATCACCCGTAGCGTTACATGGAACTGCTGACGACTTCGCAGATTATGTTGAGTTCAGTGGAGTGGATGACGTTGATGAAGATTTTTGTCTTCAAGTGGCCTTCTGGTATAAGCTATCCAATAGTAATAGTGAACTCACTGACCTTATGCTATCAGCCGATAGAAGGTGCTGATACTTGGATAGCAACCGAAGAGACGAGGCGTAGTCCCGATAACTATACCACCTGTACTGAAACAGTTAGGCCGCTCGAGCGGACGATAGAAACCGGATTCAGGCGTCGGCTTTCGCGTCGGCCAACGCGTCGTACATGTCCGCGACGAGTTCCTCGGCGCGGTCGCCCTCGCGGGCCTCGGCGTAGATCCGGACGAGAGGCTCGGTGCCGGACGGACGGGCCAGCACCCACGCGTCGCCGTAATCGAGCCGGTAGCCGTCTCGAGTGTTGAGGTCCGCGTCGGCCGCTTTGGCCTGGTTGGCCGCCGCGTCGAGCATCGCGTCGCGTTCCGCCGTCGACTCGTACTCGAGGTTGCGCCGGACGTTGACGTAGCCGTCGTAGGGGGCGACGATCTCGCTGACCGGCCGTTCGGCGACGAGTTCGAGGAACCGGGCGGCGGTGAAGGCACCGTCCCGCGAGAGCCGGTAGTTCGGGAAGAAGATCCCGCCGTTGCCCTCGCCGGCGATCGGGACCCGCTTGCCCGAGTCCTCGAGTTCGCGGATGCGGGTGATGATGTTCGTCGAGCCGATCGGCGTGAGCTCGAGGTCGGCCCCGACCTCGTTCACGACGTCGACGAGCCGCTGGGAGACGTTGACCGCCGAGACGGTCGTGTCGCCGGCCTCGAGTTCGGCGGCGGCAAGCGCCGCGAGGGTGGCGTCGCCCTCGACGTACTCGCCGTCCTCGTCGAAGAAGATCGCCCGGTCGGCGTCGCCGTCGTGGGCGATCCCGACGTCGGCGTCGGTCGACCGGACGAGCCGGCCCAGATCGGCGAGGTTGTCGGGGACGGGTTCGGGGTCGCGACCGGGGAATCGACCGTCGGGCTGGCCGTTGACGGTGACGACCCGACAGCCCAGTTCCCGGAAGAACTCCGGGCTGGTCAGCGCGCCCGCGCCGTGGCCGGGGTCCAGCGCGACGGTCAGGTCGGCGTCGGCGATCGGCTCGCGATCGACGGCCGCGAGCAGCTGCTCGACGTAGGCCCGGCAAACGCCGTCGATCTCGCGGACTCGGCCCGTCTCGTCCCAGGCGGCCGCCGTGAACGACTCGGCCAGCAGCCGGTCCTCGATGGCCTCGAGAGTCGCGACCGAGAGTTCGACGCCGTCGGCCCCGACGAGTTTGATCCCGTTGTACTGGGGCGGGTTGTGCGAGGCCGTGACGACGATCACCGGGACCCCCTCGCGTTCGGCGTAGGCCTGTGCCCCCGGCGTCGGAACGATCCCCAGTCGGTCGACGTCGATGCCGATACTCGCCAGCCCGCTCGCGGCCGCATCGGCCAGCATTCGTCCGGTGTAGCGGGTATCGCGGGCGATCCCGACCCGCTTTGCACCGGCGTCCTCGACCCAGATCGTCCCCGCCGCCTTCGCGACGCGGAGAACGAACGCGGGCGTCAGCTCCTCGTTGGCGACGCCCCGCGTCCCGCTCGATCCGAATATCTCCATTACGCGTTAGTCGGCGGGGCCGCCCCATAGTGATTCCGCAAACCGATCCCGAGGGACGGCCCCGGGACGGAACGTTTTCGGCCCACCCCGTCCACGGTCAGGTATGCACTCGATCGAGGAGAAACGCGTCTACGGCGACCGCGAGGGCGCGATCACCGCCTACGTCGCGAGCGCGACCGGCGTCGTCCGCGTCCGCGTCGCCGGCGACACCGTCGGCGAGTTCGGCCTCTGCGAACGCCGTCCGGCTCGAGACGTCGCGACGACCGACGAGGCCGTCGCGATCGCGACCGACGAGGACGTCCGGGTTGCTCGACTCGAGGACGGCGAGGATACGGAGACGTTCGCCGAGACCGGGTTCGGCCCGGCGGTCGCCGTCGGCGCCGACGGCGGCGAACTGTTCGCGGCCGCCCCCGACGGCCGGATCGCCCGCCGGCCGGCCGGTACCGAGGAGTGGACCGACCTCGAGGGCGAGGGCGTCGCGGCGGTGCGGGCGATCGACGGCGACCTCGTCGGAACGGACGACGGTGTCTACCGGGTCCGCGACGGCGGGCTCGACCACGCCGGTCTGACCGACGTGCGAGACGTCTCGGCGGCCGGCGTCCCGCTCGCGGCCACCGCCGAGGGCCTGTACAAACTGGGTAACGGCTGGATGCCGATCCGAGAGGGGCCGTTCGACGCCGTTTCGGCGGACCCCCGTTCGGAGCCGGGCCGACTCGCACGCGCATACGCGATCGCTGGCGAGGAGATCTACGGCTACGCCGGCGACGACGAGTGGCGGGCGATCGAGGACGCGAGCGAACCGATCGTCGACGTCGGCTACGGAGAGACGACCTACGCCGTGACCGAAGCCGGGACGTTCCTCGCGGCCGGCGAGGACGGGTGGCGTCCCCACCCGATCGGGGTCCGCGAGGTGACCGGGCTGGCCGTTCGATAGCGGGGGCGACTGCCCGATCGGCGTCTGACGGAGGTTTAACTACGCGGGCTGACCACCCACGAGATAGATGGGAGCGATACCACGACGGCGACTGCTTGCCGTGACCGGCACTGCCCTCACCGGCGCGGTCGCCGGCTGTACGGGGAGCGACGATTCGGGGAACGGCAACGGGGACGGCTCGACGGACGGCGACGATTCGACCGGCAATGACGGGACCGACGCCGACGAGGGCGCCGGCGGGACGCTGCTCGGAAACGTCGTCGTCGAGAACTTGGACGACACGTCACACAGCGTCGACGTCATCGTCGAGTTCGACGGCGAACCCGAACACTGGTCGACCCACGGCCTCGAGGGCGGCGAGGGCGTCGATCTCGAGCGCGACTGGTCGACCGAGCCCGGCGCGTTCCGCGTGCTGGTACGCCTCGACGGCGGCGACCCGACACGGATCACTCCGGAGCGGTGGAACGGCCCCAACTGCGTCAACGTCTTCGTGTTGATCGGACGCGAGGGCGGACTGACGATCAGCGGCGATACCGGCGGCGGCCCCTGCGGGGAGGGCGAGGCGACGGTCGACGAGGCCGAGACCGGCTCCGGATCGTGAGCCCGGCGGCCGTCTCGAGCGGGTCCAGAACGAAAACTGGTTTAGCCCCCGCGCTGTCGAACCGACTATGATCGTCAGCGGCTCCGCGTCGCAGGCACTGGCCGCGGCGCTGGCACGCGAACTCGAGGAACCGCTCGCCGCCGTCGAGTACGACCGCTTTCCCGACGGCGAACTGCTCGCGGCCGCCCCCGGCGTCGCCGAGGCCGACCCAGATCGGGCCGTGATCGTCGCCTCGACCGTCTCGAGCGACGCCCACCTCGAACTGCTCCAGTTGCAAGACGCGGTCCGCGAGGCCGGCGTCGAGAAGATCGTCACCGTCCTACCCTACATGGGGTACGGCCGTCAGGACGCGCCCTTCGAGCCGGGCCATCCCGTCTCCGCGCGGGCGGTCGCCCGCGCGATCTCGACCGGGACCGACCGCGTGCTGACCGTCAATCCCCACGAGACCGCCGTCTGTGAGTTCTTCGAGCCGACGGCGACGGCCGTCGACGCGGCTGGCCAGTTGGCCGATCCCCTTCCCGACGACCTCACCGAACCCGTCTTTCTCTCGCCGGACGCCGGCGCGATCGAACTGGCCGAGACGGCCCGCGACGCCTACGGGACGGGCGAAACCGACTACTTCGAGAAGACCCGCCACTCCGGCACCGAGGTCGAGATCACGCCCAGCGATGTCGACGTAGCCGACCGCGACGTCGTCGTCGTCGACGACATCATCGCGACGGGCTCGACGATGAGCGAAGCCGTCGGCGTCCTCACCGAGCGCGACGCCGACCGCCTGTTCGTCACCTGCGTCCACCCGCTGCTCGCCCGCGACGCCGTCACGAAGCTCTCGCGGGCCGGCGTCGAGGCGATCTACGGCACCGACACCATCGAGCGGGGCGTCGATACCGTCTCGGTCGCCCCCACGCTCGCCGAACACCTGTAAGTAAACGATTAAGTAGTCGCCGGACACGGGTCTAGGTGGTATCGCGTCGCACGCCACGGTCGGATCGACCGCGCGGCGGCAACGCGGGGGAACATGCACGGAATCGTCCACAAGACCCTCGAGGAGTACGTCGTCGAACGGACCGACGACGACACCTGGGACACGATCGTCGAGCGATCGGAACTGGAGCCGAAGCTGTATCTGCCCGTCTCGCATTACGACGACGACGAGATCGACGCCATCCTCGAGACGCTCTCGGGGATGGCGACACAGGACAGGGCCGCGATCGAACGCGACTTCGGCCGGCGGCTGGCCCCGGAGCTGCTCTCGACGTTCAGCGCACACGTCGGCAGCGACTGGGACCTCCCCGAGTTGCTGGTCGGCCTCGAAGACGTCTACGACGACATCGAAACCGCCACCGACGAGACGTCACTGCCGGAGCTGTCCTGTACCCGCGAGTCCGATCACGCGACCGTCACGTACGACACTCACCGAGACCGCCGGTACTGCGGGCTCGCCCACGGCATTCTCGACGGACTCGTCGCCGCGTTCGACGCCGACGCGACCGTCACGAAGACCGACTGCGTCGAAGACGGGGCCGACGCCTGTCGGTTCCGGGTCGACTTCGAGTGAGGCGGCGCGGGCATTACCGTCGCCGCGGCGCGAACGCGATCGCGAACAGCAACAGGAGCGCACCGAGCGCCGCCGGCACCCCGAAGCCGGGAACGCCTTCGAGCGCCGCGGCCGGCCCCGTCTCGCCGACGCTGACCGTCGCCGTTCGATCGCCGGCGCCGATCTCGTACCGACCCGCCTCGTCGAACCGGAGTTGGGCTTCGACCGTCGCCGTCCCGTCGGGGCGGACCGCCACCGGTCGCTCGGCGGCGACGCCGTCGATCGTCCTGAACGCGAGGACGGCGGCTCCGGGACCGTCGGCGGCAGCCTCGACTGTTGCGGTCGCCGTCACCGCCTCGCCGGGGTCGGCCGACTCGGGCTCGAGTCGGAGGTCGGTGACGGTCACGCTCGGGGCCGAGCGGACGACGGCCGTCAGCCGGTCCGAGCCGATTCGCAGGACGTACGTCCCGGGATCGGCGGGCGTCCACGAGAGCCGGTGAGAGCGGTCCTCGCCGGGCGCGAGCGTCCCCTGCCGGTGATCGACGGTCCTGCCGTCGGCCCCCAGCGTCAGGTCGTACGTCCCCTCGCGCTCGCCAACGTTGTCGACCGTCGCCGGGACCGTCACCGCCTCGCCGGCGGGCACGACGATCGCCTCGTCAGTGCCGGCCTCGACGCCCGCTTCGGACGCCGACCACCGCGGCCACTCCTCGCCGGCGACCTCGATCGGGCCGGTGCCGAACCCGGACGCGAAGCTCGCGACCGACTGGTCGAACGCGGCCCCGTGATCCGACCGGCTCCACACGTCGGGCGTCGCGTCCGTGCGGGTGTAGCGCTCGGCGTCGGTCCGAACGGCCGTCCCGCCGTAGGCCTCGATCGACTCCAGGAGGTCCGCCTCGGTCACCGCGTCATCGTCGGCGTTCAGTTTCCGGACGACGTCCGCCAGCGTCCGATCCCCGTCGGTCGCGACCCGTAACTGTCGGTCGATCTCGCCGGCTACAAGCGCGCCGTTGACGTAATCGGTGCGCTCGTGGTCCCACGTCGCGGGGTCGGCGAGCGCGCCGTCCGCGTAAGGCGACTCCGTCCCGCGCTCGAGCAGTCGGCTGAACTGCTCGAAATCGGTGTATCCGGCCTCGAGGGCCAGCAGTCCCGCGTGGTAATCCGCCTGCCCCTCGACGACCCACTCCGTCTCGGTCGTCGTCCCGTCGGCGGTGTTTGCAAAGCGCTGGCGGACGTGGACGTACTCGTGGAGCCAGGCCGGGTTCGGACCGTCGAGCGGTTCGTCCGCGACGACCCAGGCGTCGGACTCGCCGTACTGGATGCCCCGCAGTCCCCAGTCGACGGTGTCGGGGACCGCGACGACGAACGTCTCGTCGGGTCGCGCTCCGACCTCGAGCCGGTCGCTCGCGTCGGCCAGCGCCGCGAGGATCGCGTCGGGCGACTCCTCGAGTGTCGCGGCCTCGGGGACGGCCAGCCGGAACCGCTCCCCGTCGACGGTCCGCTCGCGTTCGGTCACCGCGCCGAAGAACGCGATGTCGCCGCCGGTCGCGCCGGGGCCGTCGACGCGGACCGTCTCCTCGATGCCGACGGGATCCGTCCGGCGCAGCGAGATCGCCACGTCCGGAACCGGGACGACCGCCCACTCGCCGGTGTCGACGAAGGAATACCCCTCGCCGATCGCGTCGGCACCCCGCTCACCCGTTCGATCGGCCGGCATCGTATATCGTACCGTCGGCTCGTCGGTCGTCCCCGTCCACTCGAGGCTCCGCTCGCCGGTCCGCTCGAAGCCGGTGGTCGACTCGACGGTCGCACCTCGCTCGAGCGCGATCTCGGCATCCACCTTTTTCCGCTCGGGTCGCTCACGATGTTCGCGACCGCTCACGCAAAAATCTGGACCAAAAACCAGACCGGTCGGCTTCGCCTCCCGGTCTGTGAATTACCGGTCTCAGTCCGACGCCTCGGCGGCCGCAAGCGGCTCGAGCGCGATCTCCATCGTCACGCCCTCGACCTCCCACTCCTTGCGGTGGCCGTCCTCGACCTCGCGGCGCTCGTCGGCGCGGACTTCCTCGCTGATGAGGTCCGTGCGTTCGGCGACGAGATCGGCCACGCGATCGTCCTCGATCGTGAGATCCAGCGCGATCCGCTCCTCGACGTCGAGGTCGAGGTCCTTGCGCATCTCCTGAACCCGGCGGATGACCTCGCGGGCGTAGCCCTCGCTCTCGATGTCGTCGGTCAGCGAGGCGTCGACGTAGACGACGCCGCGGTCGTCGCCGTCGAGGCCGAAGGCGGTGCCGGCGACGTCGTCGGGGGTCTGAGTCACGAACGAGACCATCTCGTCGGAGATCTCCTCGTCGTCCTCGAGGACGTCGGACACGGCGTCTTCGATCGCCTCGAGACCCGGCTCGTCGATGCGGGCTTCGTTGAGCGCGTTCATGACCTGTCCGGCGCGGTCGCCGAAGGCCGGCCCGAGTTCGCTCATGTCGGCCTCGGCGCTGTAGGCGAGTTCGCCCCAGCGCTCGTCGGGCGAGACGAGTTCGATCTCGCGGGCGTTGAGCCGCTCCTCGAGCAGGCCGGGGTGGCGGGACACGGCCTCGACGACCCGCTCGTCGTCGGCGGCGACGACGACCCGCGGGACGGGCCAGCGAAGCTTGCGGCCGGCCTGCTGGCGGGCGTTCGCGCCGGCTTCCTCGATCGCGCGGAGGAGCGCGACGTCGGTCTCGAGTTGTTCGTCGGCCCAGTACTCCTCGACTGCGGGCCAGTCCTCCATGTGGACGGTCGGGTGGCCGTCGTCGCCGGTCAGCGTGCCGTAGATCTCCTCGCTGATGAACGGCGCGTAGGGAGCCAGCAGCGCGACCGTCTCCCGCAGCACGCGGTAGAGCGTCGCGTAGGCGGCCCGTTTCGAATCGCTGTCGGCCTCGTCCCACATGCGCTCGCGGACCGCCTGCACGTAGAATCGGGAGACGTCCTCGACGACGAACTCGAGGAGAGCGTCGATGGCCTTGTCCTGGCGGAAGTCCTCGAACGCGTCGGTCATCTCGGCCTTCGTGGACTGCAGCCGAGCGAGGACCCACTCGTCGAGGGGCTCGAGGTGGTCGTCGACCGACTCGAGGGTCGTCTCGGTGGGATCGAACTCGTCTAACCGCATGTACGGCAGCGGGAACCGGAAGACGTTCCACAGCGTCCGGAGGTGGTTCTCCATCGTCTGCATCCCGTCCCAGTCGAAGCGCATGTCCTCGCCCTGCGGGTTGTTCGACAGCAGGAACAGCCGCATCACGTCCCGGCCGTGGCGGTCGATCGCCTCGTGGGGATCGATCAGGATGTCCTTGGACTTGCTCATCGCGCGGCCGTCGGGCATCAGCGCGTGGCCGTGCATCAGCACCTCCTCGTAGGGGCTGTCGCCGAGCGCGGCGGTGCCCATCCCCAGCTGGGACCAGAACCAACCTCGGGTCTGGTCGTGGGCCTCGAGGATGAAGTCGGCGGGCCAGAGTTCGTCGAAGCGGCTGTCGTCGGAGGGGTAGTTCAGGGTGCCCCACGAGGCGACCGAGGAGTCGAGCCAGACGTCGAAAACGTCGGGGACGCGGGTATAAGTGGTCCCGTCCTCGGTGATCGTCAACTCGTCGACGGTGTCCTTGTGGAGGTCGACCTCGTCGGGGTCGATCTCCTGATCGACCCGCTCGGCGAGTTCCTCGCGGTCGCCGACGACGATGCGGTCCTCGTCGTCGTCGCGGTCCTCGGGGGTCCAGACGGGCAGCGGGATGCCCCAGTAGCGCTGGCGCGAGACGTTCCAGTCCGGCGCTTCCTCGACGAAGTCACGGAAGCGGTTGTCGCGGGCCCACTCGGGGTGCCACTCGCTGTCCTCGATGTTGTCGAGCAGCTCGTCTTTCACGTCGGTGATCGTGATGAACCACTGGTCGGTGACGATCTGGACGATGCCCGTGTCACAGCGCCAGCAGTGGCCGTAGCTGTGGGAGATCGTCTCCGACGCGAGCAGGTCGCCGTCGTCCTCGAGGTCGGCGATGATCTCCTCGTTGGCGTCGCGGACGAACTGTCCCTCGTACGCGCCGCCCTGATCGGTGTAGACGCCGTCGCTGCCGACGGGACAGAAGATCGGGAAGTCGAGTTCGCGGCCGCGCTCGAAGTCCTCCTCACCGTGGCCGGGCGCGGAGTGAACGAGGCCGGTCCCGTCGCCGTGCGTGTCGACGTAGTCCGCGGCGTAGACCTGACAGGCCCCCTCGTGGTCGGGGTGGGCGGGGACGCGGTCGGCCATCGGGTGTTCGTAGGCCCACCCGAGCAGGTCCTCGCCGGTGTGTTCCTCGACGACTTCGTAGTCGTCGTAGCGGCCCGCTTTCAGTACCTCCTCGAACTTCGGCTCGGCGACGTACAGCAGTTCCTCCTCGCCGTCTCTCTCGGCGCGGACGCCGACGTACTCGCCCTCCTCGTCGACCGCGACGAAGGTGTTGGCGGGAATCGTCCACGGCGTCGTCGTCCAGATGACGAGTTTCCCGTCCCGGTCCTCGAGGTCAAACTTGACGTAGATCGAGGGGTCCTCGACGTCCTCGTACTCGACCTCGTTGTTCGCGATCGCGGTCTCACACCGGGGGCACTGCGAGATCGATCGGTGGCCCTTCTCGACTAAGCCGCGGTCGGCGGCGTTCGAGAATCCCCACCACGCGGCCTCCATGTACTCCGGTTCGACCGTCTTGTAGGGGTCGTCCCAGTCCATCCAGACCCCGAAGTCCTGAAAGTCCGCCTGCAGGCCCTCGAGTTGCTCGTCGGCGTAGTCCTTGCACTCCTGGATGAAGTTCTCCTCGCCGAACTCCTCGATGTCCTTTTTGTTCTCGAAGCCGAGTTTCTCCTCGACGCGAGTCTCGATAGGGAGCCCGTGCATGTCGTAGCCGGGGCGGTCGGTGACGTCGTACCCCTGCATCCGGAAGAAGCGGAGGTAAACGTCTTTCAGCGACTTGTTCCAGGTCGTCCCCATGTGGGCCGACCCCGACGTGTACGGCGGGCCGTCGACGAAGAAGAAGGACTCACCGTCGGACCGATGCTCGACCGTCTGCTCGTAGGCGTCGACGTCGTCCCAGTACTCGAAGACCCGCTGCTCGAGTTCGTGGGGGTCGTACTGGTCGTCGACCTCGGCGAACCTGCTCATACCCGACCTAATCGCCTCCGGCAGTAAAGAGGAATCGATATCGCGGGTCCCGCGCGGTATAGCCGCAGTGTCGGCTCGGCGTCGTCGCAGGCAGCTCAGTCCGTGACGATGACGACCCGCTCGGCCGCCAGATCGACCTGCGCTTCGTATCGCGGCTCGCTCGATCCCGGTTCGCTGATCTCGACGGTGACGTCGTCGTCGGCGTACGACTGCTCGGCGGGCGAAATCACGACTTCGTCGTCTCCTTGCTCGACCGAGGAAGGTTCGGATTCGACGTCGAACGTCCGGACCTCGGTCCCGTTTTCCGCCTCGACGACCGTCCACTCGGAGCCGGAGATCGACGTTTGCTGCACCGAGTCAGCGTGGATCCCGTAGATGGGTTCGACCGCGAGTTCGTACTCGTCCATCGACGCGAGCCGCCGTGTGACGGTCTCGTTGTCGCGCGCGATCTCGAGGGCGCGGTCGCGTTCCGCGTCCGTCAGCGGATCGGCCGGTTCGGAATCGACGGTCAGTCGCCCGTCGGCCGCCGCGATCTCGATCGACTCGGTTCCGGAGACGTTCTCGAGGACGGTGACCTCGCGGTCGCCGTCCGAAAACGTCACGTCGGTTTCGGAGACGCTGAACTCGCCGCCGGGGCCGGCCGCGATCGGGTCGCCGAGCCCGACGGCGGCCCCCGCCCACGCCGTTCCGACGCCGAACGACGCGAGAGCGAGCAACGCGATCACCCGGACGACCACGGGACGGTTCATACGTACGTCGTTGTCCGGAAGCCCCCATCAACGTTGTGTCGAAACTCGTTTGAAACGCGTTTCAGGCCTGTTTCAGGGTCGTTTCACGGCTGTTTTCCCGAACCGAATCGGAGGTCATTAGGAGACGTGTTCGAATGGCGACCTATGGACCTGCGGGCCCTCCACACCAGACAGCTCTTCGCGGCGGTCCTCTTTCTCGCGTCGACGATCGTACTGGCGATCCAACTGATCAACCCGTCGCCGGTCATGGTCACGGTCGGCGAAAACGGGACCGAAGTCGCCGAACTGGGCGGCTACTTCGAATACGCCGACGTCGCAGTGATCGCGGTCGCGGCGTGTTCGCTCGGCGCGAGCGGCACGTACATCCTCCTCGGAGACGGAGGCGCGGACTCCGGCACGGCGCGGCGACGGCCGAACGGCGACGAGGAACAGGCGGGACCGGCTCCCGCCGAAACGAAAGCCGACGGCGAACCGAGCGACGAACTCCTCGAGGCCCGCCGCCGGGAGTGGGAGGAGACGGCCGAGCGACTCGCGAACAACGAGCGCGAGATCTACGAGACGCTGCTCGAGGCCGACGGCGTGTTGCCCCAGAGCGAGATCGTCGAGCGGACCGACCTGTCGAAAGCGACCGTCAGTCGGGGATTGGACGGCCTCGAGACCAAGAACCTCGTCGAGCGGAAGCGACGCGGGATGGGGAACACGGTCCTGCTGTTGTAGGGATCATCCGCAAATCTGCCGAAATGCCGCCCGTAACCGTTCCGAAACTCGTTTTCAACGGGTGCCTAAGGGGGCTTTCAAACGACCCGTAACCGGGCGACGCGAACGACCGACCCGGCGGAACGATCGACGCCCGTCGACGGCCGGTCGTCGCGATCGCCCGAGAGACATCATGCAAACGAAAACGAAACTGACCGCACTCGCGCTCGCGGTATTGCTCGCCATCGGGACCGGTGGCGTCGCCGCCGCGACCGGCGCGAGTTCCGGGACTGACGAACCGGCCGACGAACCGCACCACCAGTCGACGATCGACGTCGACGGATACGAGTTTACGGTTTCGAACGAAGACGACGGGTTCGGCGCGGATCGAACCGCCGAACTCGAGGCGATCCCGGCGATGGTACTGAACGACGACGAGGCCGGGGACTGGCTCCGCGATCACGTCGAAACGGACGACCTAGTCCTCGAAGTCTACGGCTCGCTACAGCGGGACGACGACAGCGCGCACGTCCGCATCCACCCGGATCGAACGGCCGAACACGGGGACGCGCGTCCCCTGCTGGAGGCGACGGTCGACACCGATACCGGCACCGTCGACGTCGTCGGCACCGACACCGATCCCGTCGAGTCGGATACCCGACTCGAGGCCACGGAAGCGACCGATATCGACGTGTCCGACCGGCGGATCGAACTCGTCGACGACGGCGCAATCGTGGACGACCTGTCGACCGACGTGGCGTCCACCGTGGAGTCTGTCACCCGGTTCGACGTCCGGTCGGTAGCGACCGGCGACGACGGGGAGACGTTCACCGTCGATACCGACGCCGACGACACCGACGGTGCGTCGACCGACGCCGAACTCGCGGTCCGCGATCCGGACGGCGAACTGACCGACGCCGAACTCGAGACGGTTCGAACGCTCGTGACGAACGACGAAGAGGCGACGGAGCGGTTACGGGATCGGTTCCCGACCGCCGAGACGATCACGCTGGCCGTCCACGGCGTCGAGCCGACCGGTGACATACACGTCGACGCTACTGCACCGGGTGACAACCACGAGACGGCGGTCGTCGTCTCCCCATCTAGCGGCGACGTGTCGGTCGATGCGGCCACGCTGCTGGAAACCAGTGAGAGTAGCCGGATCGATACCGACGGCTCGACGGTCGTCTGGAAGAGTAACGACACATAACGGACCGACGCTCACCGACATCCGGTGAGCGCGACTCGAATCGGCGCTCACGCCGATCGCACGGCCGCCGTGCGATCGGTTGTGACACTGTCAGCAGCGATCACTTGGATCGGTTGCGACGCGCGGTCGAAATCGACCGGCGAACGGACGACTCAGACGTACTCGGAGAGGACCTTCTGGTAGCCGACGCCGTACGCACCGGCATACAGCATGAGGCCGCCGAGCGCGCCGAGCCACAGGGCGATCATCGCCTCACCCGCACCGAGGTGCTGGAGGCTCGCCTGTTCGACGAGGACGCCGCCGACCGTCAGGGCCCCGGCGACGACGGTATAGAGGAGCAGTTGCAGTGCTTCCGCGAGCAGTTCCGGCCCGATGGATGTCATCAGTGTCCCCAGTACCCACCCACACAAGGTAAACCTGTCCCCTCGCGTGCGACGCGTCCGCACGGGCGGCGACGACGACTCGACCGGCAACCGCGACCGGGAACCGACTCGGCTAAACCGCTGGGGACGTAGTCCGGACCGTGCCCGCGTCCGATTCCGAGACCGACGCCGACGACGGTTCGGCGACCGGCGACGACCCTCCCCTCCCGACCGACCGCAACGTCCTCGAGCCCGACTGCACGCGCTGTCCTCGACTGGCCGAGTCCCGCGAGTGCATCTCGTGGGGGACCGGCCCGCCCGACGCGAGCGTCGTGGTCGTCGGCGAGGCCCCCGGCTACGGGAACCCCGAGGCGGACCGCTGGCGGGGCGGTAACTGGACCGGCAAGGCCTACACCTCGAGACACTCCGGTCGCCGAATCCGGCGCATACTCGCCGAGGTCGGCTACGGCGACGACGCCTACTACACGAACGCGGTGAAGTGTTTTCCTGCGGACGCCGACGACCCGACCACGAACCGCGAGCCGACGCCCGAGGAGCGCGCGGCCTGTCGATCGCACCTACTGACCGAACTCGAGGAGATCGATCCGATAGTCGTTCTGGCGACCGGCAAACACGCGACGAAGACGGTACTCGCGGCCGAGGGGCGAGACCTCGGGGGCTTTCTCGACAGCGTCCTCGAGCCGGTCCGATGCGACGAGCTGGACGTGTGGCTCGTTCCGGTTCTACATCCCTCGTATCAGGACGTGTGGATCGGCCGGTTGGGAGACGAACCCGCGGAGTACCTCGGCGCGATCGGCGAAACGCTCGACGACCTGTGTCGCGGCCCGGCCCGCGGTGACGGCGAGTAAGCTTCTTACCACGAGGCGACACATACCCGCGTATGAGTACGATCTTCAGCCAGATCGTGGAGGGTGAGATCCCCGCGCGGATCGTGTACGAAGACGAGACGACGATCGCCTTCCTGGACGCCAACCCGCTCGCGCCGGGCCACACGCTCGTCATCCCCAAAGACGAGTACGAGCGGCTGAACGACGTCCCCGACGACGTCGCCGCGGACCTCTACGACACCGTCCACCGCATGGTTCCCGTCGTCGAGGACGCGGTCGACGCCGACGCGACCACCGTCGCGTTCAACAACGGCGAGGAAGCCGGCCAGGAAGTGCCTCACGTCCACTGTCACATCGTCCCCCGGTTCGAGGGCGACGGCGGCGGCCCCATCCACGCCGTCGCGGGCGAGCGGCCCGACCTCTCCGAGGACGAACTCGACGACATCGCCGACGACATCGAATCTCGAGCCTGACATCGCGACCCGATTCTCGCGCGGCCGGCGGCGTCTCGAGCGGGCCGACCGCGTTCCGCGAGCTGCTCGCGGCCCACGATCTCCGCGGGGCGAACGCGGAGTACGACACCGACGCGGACAACCCCTCGTTCGCGGGCGAGTTATAGTAGCTCTTGAAAGTCAATGCACACCCGATCGCAGGACAGCGTTGTGAGCGGTGTGTAAATCGTTTCAAGAGCTACTATAGAGTCTGGGCCCCGCCACCAGTTCGTCGATACCGAAACGCGGGGCGACGATCAGTCCTACGTCGTCGGTTGAGCGCCGACGCCGGCGGTGTCACGCGATCCGCGCAAGAGACCGCCGTGACGTTTTTGCCGTCCGCACGCGACCCTCGCGTATGGCCATCGCCGGCATCGTCGCCCAGTTTCGCGCCCACCCCGTCGCCACGATCCTGGAACTCGGCAGCGTCCTCGTCTGCTGTCTGCTGTTCGCCGGCACCTTCGTCCTCCTCTCGACCGGCGTGCCGACCGGACGGGGCGGTCCGTGGCTCGTCCTGATCGGCGCGGGCGTCGCCTTCGTCCTCTTCTGGACGGCGCTGGTGCCACTCTACGAGCGGACCCTAGAGTAGGGTCCCGAGCAGGAGGTCGCCGTAGACCAGCGCGATCACCAGTCCGGCGAAGATCGGCACCAGGAACGGCGTTCCCGGCGATATCCAGACCGTCTCGTTCTCGGAAAGCACCTCGAGTCCCTCCCGGAGTGTCTCGGGCGTCGTGCCGTAGGCCGATCCCTCGATGTCGTCCAGGAACGCCTCGGCACCCCACGGATCGTCGACCGCGGGCGCTCCCCGCGCGTCGGACGCCGCGGTCGCGGCCGTCTCGGCCTCGGCCCCCTCGAGCGTCCCGCCGTCGCCCCGGAGGTCGACGTCCGCGGTGACCGCGCCGTCGGTCGGCGGATTCGGCTCGTTCGGGAGGGTCGCGGGGTCGCGGTACCGCTCGGGGGCCTCACGTAGCTCGGCCAGTGAGAGCCCGCGCCAGCGCAGGTACATCCGCAGGGCATCGAGGTCGAGGCCGCCCCGCGAGAGCCCCGTCGGCGTCTCGAGCAGGCGGCCGTGGGTCTCCGGGATCCGGTCCCACGAGACCGGCCAGCCGACGAACATCACCGGCGCGATCCGACCCGCGGCGGCGTTGCGGATCGCCAGCGCGACCGGGAGCGCGACCGCGACGAGGACGGCGTTGGTCAGGATCGTGAACGAGAAAGCACCGATCCGGGTCGGCTCGAGCGGCAGCGTCGCCGCTCCCAGCGCGTACTCGGGGAACATCGGGAACAATACGGCGAGAACGAGCAGGGCCTTCGCGTCGGCTCCGCCGAAGCCGCCGACCCACCAGAACAGGTAGGCGATGGGGACGACCAGTCCCAGGCTGATCGCCGTCGGGACGAGGAAATCGTAGGTCCAGGCGGTCCCGCCGGCGGTCCAAGCGAGCCAGCCGTCCCAGACGAGTAGGACGGTTCCGAGTACCGAGAGGGGGATCCAGACGGTACTCGAGACGCGCCTGGACTCGATGTCGCGGTAGGCCGTCCAGGCGAAGACGGGGACGGCGACGAGTCGAAGGAGGTCCGGCCACGTCGCCACGGTACCAGCGAGTGTCACGGCCGTTCCTCCGAAGCGCGGTGCCGTTACGTTTTCGGCCTCCCGGCGATCGTCACAGCAAACGGCAGATCCGCCCGTCCGCCGAACGTCTCGAGCAAGAGAGACGGTGCGGCCTTCTCGACCCACCGGCGTTTTGCTCGCGGTGCCGGGCCTGCTGGCGTGGGTGTCCGGGCAGGCGCTGCTCTTTCCGAGTCTGGGGCCCACGGCGTTCCTGCTGGCGACGGTCCGCGAGGGGGAGGTGACCGCGCCGTGGCGGGTGATCGGCGGCCACGCCGTCGGGATCGTCGCCTACCACACCATCGCGCCCGGGCTCGAGGTCACGACCGCCGCGCCGACGTTCGTGGTCGACCAGCTTCGGCTGGTCACGAGCGGCGTCGTCGCCGTCGCGGTGACCGCGGGCAGGATGCTCGCGATCGAGGCGGTCCGCGCGCCGGCCTGCGCGACGATCTTGATCGTCGCGCTGGGGCTGCTGGCGTCACGTTCGAGGGCGCGCTCATCGCGCTGCCCGTCGTCCTCGTCGGCGTCCACGAACTCGTCACCCACGATCGGCCGGTCCGCGAGTCCGTGCCGACCGGACGCTGAGGCCGGCGTCAGGCGTCACTGAACTCGTCGAACAGCGCCGAGAGAACGTCGAGTTCGTCCTCGAGATAGTGCTGTAATCGGTCCGTGGCGAGTGTCATCACCAACAATTGAGAGTTAGATCAATTAATTATTGTGGTCGAGATTCGAACACGCCCTATTCATTCGTTTTAAATCGGATAGTCGAGGAGTGAATCATGAAGCAGTGGACCAAGTTATTGAAAAAGAATTCAACTGATGGATCGCGGAGAGACAGTGGCCCGGCCGGGAACAACGGCCGGGACGACCGGCAGGGAGAACTCGTGGCGGGGCAACGACTCCGCTCTCGAGATGAACGGTGTCACGCGCGAACGGCCGGGACCGATGGAGCGGGGAAGAGCGCTATAGTAGCCGCTGAAACGATTCACACACTGATCGCAACGCTGTCGTGCGATCGGGTGTGCAATGACTTTCAGCGGCTACTATAGGATAACCGAACCCGACGAGCCGGTGACTGCGGAACCAACGGAGCGGCGGAAAACGCGACCGAAAGAGAGGTCGCCCGTCACAGCGCCGGTGCGCTGTTTAAATGACGCGGTTCTGCAGGTAGTCGAGGTGCTTTGCGTTGTAGACGATCTTGACCTCGTCGGTCTCGGCCGAGCCGATACAGGTCAGGCGGACGTTCTTCTCTTCGACTTCCTCGTCGGAGAGAATCTGCTGCATGTCCATGTCGATCTCGCCTTCCTTGACGATCGCCGCGCAGTTCGCACAGGCACCTGCGCGACACGAGAAGGGCCAGTCGTAGCCCTGAGCCTCGGCCGCCTCGAGGATGTATTCGCCCTCGGCGACATCGAGCGACCCGTAGTCCTCGTCGTCGAGGCCCGCGTCTGCGGCCTCATCGAAGAGGTCGTCGTCGTCCATGTCCCAGCCGTGGTCGTCCAGTACTTCGTAGTTGAGGTATTCTACCGTGGGCATCAGTCTTCGGTTCGAGTCCCGCACTGGTATAGCTTGCTGTTCAGTCCTAAATTGTCTATGAGTCAGAATCGACCAATTCGAAGGAAAGAATCACCCTGTTCGTTACAGGATCGGCGGACAGTCCCGAGAACAAAAAGAAATGTGGAACGGAACCCGTCAAGTAGTGGTTGTATTTGCCGAATCCGAAATCAACCCCGACACGGAGGTGAATCGTCGCTGGTCGCCGAGGCGGTGGCCTCGGACCACGTTCGGTCCTCCTCGGGGAGACACGGAAGAACGCATCGAACGGTCCCGGTCGGCACAGAGGGCCTCGGGACGCGATAAACTGGCCGTCGATCCGCGAGCGGTCAGAACCCGAAGATCGGGACGAATCGGAAGGTGAAGTAGGCCCCGACCGTCGAGATGGCCGGGACGACGTTCTGCATCAGAATGACTCGAGCGGTCGTCGAGGGATCGAACAGGTCCGAGGCCTTGGGGATGTCCTCGACGTCTTCCTCGCCGATTTCGGGGGAGCGTTCGCCCTCCTCCTCGGCGGTCAGCGCGCCGACCGAGACCCGGGTCTCCTCGCCGCGGGCGGCGTCGGACAGCGTCGTCGTCCGGGTGGCCCGACCCCAGCCCAGCCCGACGATGCTCATCGTCGCGATGACGACGAAGCTGGCGGGGACGCCGATCGACGACAGCCCGATGACGATCCCCGAACTGATGACCGCGACGACGATCGCCGCCGTCAGCGGCAGGTTCGTGATGTCGTTGCCCAGCGTGTCGAGCGTCCGGCGGGCGATCGTGAAACAGCCGACCGCGACCGCCGCCGAGCCGATCAGGATCAGCGGCACCATGTCGACGTCGCCGGTGCCGTAGATCGGCGCGATCGCGTTTGCGATGTTGCTCGTCCCCGAGGAAAAGCCCATGAGACAGCCGATCGCGACGACGGTCAACGCCCCCGTGATCTCCCGGCGGTCGGCGTCGGCGCCGAACTGGAGTCGCGGGACGAGTCCGGACCGGTCGATCGAGACCATCGGTCGACCCCCCTCTTTCGATTCGATGGCGATCCAGGCGTTGATCCGCGGGTAGAAGTACCGGCCGACGACGCCGGCGACCCAGAACCCGAGGATCGGCGCGACGATCCACCAGACGACGATCTCCCCGAGAACGTCCCAGTTGAGTTCGCCGGTCGCCATCCCCAGCGCGGCGATGGCACCGACCGCGGTCATCGACGTCGATGCGGGGACGCCGGCGTAGTTGCCGACGAACAGCGCGCCGCCGATAAAAAAGAGGACGGCGACGTTCGAGCGCAGCGTGAAGATCGAGGTGTCGGTAACGAGTTCTTCGCCGAGCGTCGTGACGACCTGCGGGCCGATGGTGTAGGCCCCGACGAAGAAGAAGATCGACATCAGGCCGGCGGCCATCACCTTGGTGATCACGTTCGCGCCGACGGCCGGTCCGAACGCGGGGCCGGTCGTCGAACCACCGATGTTGAATCCGACGAAGACGGCGACGAGGAGCCCCACGATAAGCAGTACTTCCGGCACGTTCGGACGTGACGAGAGCCGACCCTAAAAATCACGCTATTCGAGCGGACCGTTCAGGGATCGGACGCGAATCCGGCGGCGGGCGCTTCGCCCGTACAAAGTAAATCGCACCGAACGGGAAGACGGGCGACGACGCGATCGGCGTAGGAGCGTCGTATCGGTTGTATCACCACTATTACAACGAGTACGGTCGCCGTCGGAGCAGTCGTTGCTCCTAGTCCATGGATCCTGCCCCACCCGCACGTCCGAACGGTACCGACGGGGATGCGGTCGTCCTCTCCGCGTCCCCGGTCCCGAGTTCCGACGCCTGCGTTCGATCGCTGGCGAACGCCGGCGTCACCACGATCGTCGCCTCGGAGACGCCGACGGCCAAGACCGTCTGTTCGAAATACTGCGACGAGGCCGTGCTGGTTCCGGACCCCGAGACGGCGATCGACGAGTACGCGAACGCGCTGCGGTCGCTCGCGCGCCGGGAGGACGTGCGAACGATCATCCCGCTTCGCGAGGAGGACGCGTACGTCCTCTCGAAACACCGGGCGGCGTTCGCCGATCACGTCGCGACGCCCTGGCCGTCCCTCGAGGTCCTCGAGGGCGTTCACGACCGACTCCGCCTGCGTGACGCCGCGGACGCGGCGGGCGTCCCGGTCCCGCGAACCGTCCCGGTCGGCGATGTCGGAACGGTCGAGTCGCGCTCGATCGTCAAATCGCGGTACAATCTGGTGGTCGACGAGTACGTCGACGCCGAGACGGCCGGCGCGGCGGTCCGGAACAAGACGGTCGAACACCTCGAGCCCGGGGAGGCGCCCGACCGCGCGCGCCTCCGGGAGGCGTTCGGCCACGAGCCGATCGTCCAGGAGTTCGTCCCGATCGCTGAGGAGTACATGGTCGGTGCCCTCTACGATCACGGCGAGCCCGTCGCGACGTTTCAACACGAACAGATCCGAGGGAGCTCCTACGTCGGCGGGGGCGGGGTCTACCGCGAGTCCACCTTCGACCCGGAACTCGAGGACGTCGCGCGTCGGTTGCTCGAGGAACTCGACTGGCACGGGCTCGCCTGTATCGAGTACATGCGCCACCCCGAGACGGGGGAGTTCTACCTCACGGAGATCAACCCCCGGATGTGGACCTCGCTGTCCGCGAACGTCCAGATGGGGGCCGATTTCCCGCGGTACTATTGGCAGCTCGCGACCGGTCGCGAGGACGAGATCGATCCCGACTACGAGCACGGCGTCGGCTGTCACTACCTGAAGGGGGAACTGAACTACTTGCTAAGTCTCTATCGCGACGAATCGCCCCTCGTCGATCGACCGGGGCTGCTCCGATCGATCGGGGAGATAGCGGCCTCTTGCTACCGGCAGCCGAGGTTCGACGTCTTGAGCCGGGACGATCCGCTGCCGTTCGTTCAGGACGGACTCGTCGAACTCGACGAGCTGGTGCCCGCCGACGTCGGGGTGGCCGAGTGGGGCCGTCGGCTGTGCGGAGCCGAGCCGCCGGTCGACTGGCGCGAGTCCGGGTCGCCCCGACGACCGCGGAGCGAGCCGCCGTGATCGGGTGCGGAGACGGCAGTGACCGCGAAACCGTCGCCTCTACTCGCGCCGCCCTCGCGAACTCGAGTGTGGCCGACGATACGAGCGGCGAGTTCGAAGTGATTCCGGCGGTCGACATCTCGGACGGAGACGTCGTCGAGTTGGTTCAGAGGGAAGGCGGTACCGAGAAGCGCGACGGCGAGCCGGTCGAGGCCGCCCGGCGATGGATCGACGCCGGCGCGGGGTCGCTGCACCTGGTCGATCTCGACGGCGAGCGGCGAAACGCCGACGCCATCGACGCGGTGATCGACGCCGTCGACGTGCCGACGCAATTGGGCGGGGGCATTCGGACCGTCGGCCTGCTCGAGCGCGGCGTCGACCGGGTCATCCTCGGGACGGCGGCCGTCGAGGATCCCGACATCGTCACCGAGATCAGCGAGGACCACCCCGACGGCGTCGTGGCGAACCTCGACGCGAAGGACGGCGAGGCCGTCGTCGAGGGCTGGACCGAAGTGCCGGGATCAACCCCGTGGACGCCGCAGGGCGGTACGAGGACCTCGGGGCCGCCACGCTCCTCTTTACGAACGTCGAGGGACGGCTCGAGACGCGGGTCGGTCCGGGCCGATGGCAACGGCAGGTCGTCGGCTTACCGGACGACCACGACGGGAACCGAAGACCGCCGGAATACCTTCTCGGCGACGTTACCGACGAAGATGCGGTCCGAAACGGACCCGCTGTGAGTGCCGATGACGACCGTCTCGTAGTCGTCGGTCCGATTGATGATTGCACGAGCGGGATGGCCGAATGCGATCACGGTCTCGAGTGTTGCGTCGCCGCCGGCGTCCGCGACGATCTCGCGTGCGCGATCGAACACGTTTTCGGCGCGTTCCTCCGCCGCCTCCTCGAGATCGTCGGCGAGCGCGAGTCCCGTCGCGTACCCCCACATCTGGGACGGTTCGCCGACGACGTGTAAGACGGTTATCTCGGCGTCCGGAAAGACCTCGAGGGCGTACTCGAGGGCGCGTTCGCTCATTTCCGAGTCCTCCATCGGAACCAGAACGCGTGAAACCATACGTCCCGTTCCACACCGAGAGGAATAAACACGCAGGGCGGCGCGGTCCCGGATCGGATCGAAGACCGAGCGGGTACGGGAGACGGCCTCGGGCGCTGCCGAGCGCGATACTCGGCCCCGAGTCCAGCACGGCGAACTGAGAGGGCGCCTCGAGTCAGAGTCCGAAGAACGGAACGAACCGAAACGTGGCGTACGCGCCGGCCGTCGCGATGACCGGGACGACGTTCTGCATGAGGACCACGCGGGCCGTCGTCGCCGGATCGAAGAGGTCGGACGCGCTGGGAACCCGTTCGGGGTCCTCGTCGCCGATCGGCGGCAGCGCTTCGCCCGCCTCGTCGGCGGTCAGGGCGTCGACGGAGATCGGGACCGACCCTTCGCCCCGGACGGCGTCGGTCACCGTTATCGGACGCGTCGCCCGTCCCCAGCCGAGACCGATGATACACATCGTCGCGATGATGACGAAACTCGCGGGAATGCCGATGACGGAGAGGAAGATCACGAGCGAGGCGCTCACCGTCGCGGTGACGATCGCCGCCGTCAACGGCAGTTCCGTGAGATCGTTCCCCATCGTCTCGAGGGTGCGCCGCGCGATCGTGACCGTGCCGATCCCGACCGCGGCACAGCCGATGACGATCGCGGGATTCATCGCGAGTTCGCCGCTGCCGACGAGCGGGGCGACCGCGTTCGCGATGTTCGAGGTCCCGGAGGAGAAGGCCATCAGACAGCCGATGACGATCACCATCGCCACGCCCCCCAGTTCGCGCCGGTTCGTGGTCTCGGTCGGCACCGGAATCGGAACGCGACGGGACCGATCGAGCCGGTAGAGGGGGCCCTCACTGCGCGCCATCGCGAGCCGTCGGTTGAGCCACGAGTAGAAGTAGCGGCCGATGATCAGCGAGACCCAGAAGCCGATAAACGGAGAGACGATCCACCAGATGGCGATCTCGCCCATGACCGCTACGTCGAGTTCGCCGGCGGCGAGTCCGAGTCCCGCGATCGAACCGACGGCAGTCATCGACGTCGACGCGGGGACGCCGAAGAAATTGCCTACGAACAACGCAGCGCCGATAAAGAAGAGGACGCCGATACTCGCCTCGAGCGTGAAGACGCCGGGATCCCGGACGAGTTCACGGCCGAGGGTATCGACGACGCGGCGACCGATCGTCCACGCCCCGACGAAGAAAAACACCGTCATCAACACGCCGGCCGCAGTCTTCGAGATCGCATCGGCACCGACGGCCGGGCCGAACGCGGGGCCGGTCGTCGCACCGCCGACGTTGTACCCCACGAAAACAGCGACGAGAATTCCGACAAGAAGCAACGCGGACACCATACTGAGAGGGCTATCACGTCGATTCGGATATTCGTTATGCCGTCTCGTACGCAGAGAGGATCGACGGCCGCAGGACGCGGGATTTCGATCGGCGAAACGCATCGGTGACGAGGGGCTATCGAGCGGCGTCGCCGGTCTCGTCCGGTTCGTCGGCGTCGACGACCGTCTCCTCGAGGAGATCCTCGATTTCGTCCTCGCGTGGCCGACGGTCGATCCGTTCGTCGACGGTTTCGATCCGTTGCTGGACCGTGTCGACCTGCTCGCCGATCGTCTGTTCGACGGCCTCTTCGACCGTCTCTTCCATCTCCCCCGTCATCCAGTCCGGATCGAAGCGCGCCATCTTCCAGATCACGTGTAACGCGTACGAGACGAGGACGCCCAACCCGAGCGCTAACCCGACCCGCGTTCCCTCGACGACGATCAAAACGACCGAGACGAAAATCAGGCCGCCGTAGGCGAGATCGATGATTGCGTCGATGTAGCGCGGCTTCATCGCTCGATCAGCCCCGTCAGCGCAGTCGCCGGTCGGTCTCGAACTCGATCCATACGGGAACGGACGACGTCCTGTCATTTCAGGGTAACGTGTGAGATTACTGTGGGGAACACCCATCAGACGCCCCAGAAGAACGCGATGCCAAGCACGGTGACGATCGACAGCAGCAACTGCAGCGGCGCGCCGACTCGCGCGTAATCGCTGAAGCGATAGCCGCCCGGTCCGTAGACGAAGAGGTTCGTCTGGTAGCCGATCGGGCCGAGGAAGGCGGTACTCGCGGCGAAGGTCACCGCTAGCACGAACGCGAACGGGTTCGCGCCGATTCCCGTCGCCGCGGCCGCCGCGACCGGGATCAGTAAGACGACGCTCGCGTTGTTGCTGATGACCTCCGTGAGCAGGCCAGTCAGAACGTAGAACAGCCACAGGACGACGAGTGTCGGCAGGAACCCCGCCGATTGGACGACCAGCCAGGCGAGATACGCTGCGCCGCCGGTCTCCTCGAGGGCGATGCCGAGCGGGATCACGCCGGCCAGCAGGAAGATGATGTCCCACTCGACGGCGTCGTAGAGTTCGTTGGGCTCCAAGACGCCGGTGACGACCATCGCGACGACGCCCGCGAGTGCGGCGACGAGGATCGGATAGATCTCGAGGGCGGCGACGGCGACGACGCCGATCATGATGGCGACGGCGATCGGTGCCTTATCCGCACGGTACTCGGGTCGGGGCGGCTCGCGCGCGACGATCACGTCGTCGCGGCGGGCGAGTCGGTCGAGCGTGTCCGGCGGCGCCTGAACGAGCAGGGTATCACCGACGTCGAGGCGCGTGCCGACGATGCGGTCGCCGACGAGTTCGCCCCGGTGGCGAAGCCCGAGGACCGCCGCGTTGAACTCCTCGCGGAAGGCCTCGGGGTCGAGCCGTTCGCCGACGAGCCGCGAGTCAAGCGAGACGACCAGTTCCGTAATGACGCCCGCGTCGGCCGGGATCGCGAGGTCGTCGACGGCGGTCGGACGACCGACCGGTTCGATCCCGTCGACGGCCTCGAGCGTCGCGATGGCGTCGCGATCGGTCCGGACGACGAGTACGTCACCTTCGGTCAGTCGCGTCGCCTGCCGGGGCGCGACCGATCGGCCCTCGTCGTGGACGACCTGAACGACATCGATGCTGGCGCCGAGCGCCGCGGTCGCCTCGCGAACGGTTCGACCGGCGAGCGAGGACCCCGGCACGACGGCGATGTCGGCGACGTAGTCTTCGACATCGTATGTCTCGAGGTAATCCGCCCGCGGCGGGATGCGTGCGGGGAGTAGGTAGTGACTGACGAAGATCAGATACAGCGACCCGACGAGGAGGACGATGACGCCGAGTTTCGTAAACTCGAACATCGAGAATCGGTGGAGTTCGGGATACCGGGATCCCAGCCGGGCGCTGACATCGCTCGCGAGGATATTCGTCGAGGTGCCGATCAGCGTGAGCATCCCGCCGATCTGTGAGGCGTACGACAGCGGGATGAGGAGCTTCGACGGCGACGTGTTCCCACGGTTCGCGATGTCGGTGACCACCGGGACGAGCAGTGCGACCACTGGCGTGTTGTTCAAAAATCCCGACACCGGGCCGGTCGCAGCGACGGTCGCGAACAGTTGCTTGCGGAGGCTATCGCCCGCGAACGCGGCCATCCGCCGTCCGAGTGCTTGGACGAGTCCGGTTCGGCTGATGCCACCGCTCAAGATGAGCATGGCCAACACGGTGATCGTCGCCTCGTTCGCAAACCCCGAGATACCGGTCTCGGCGTCGACGCCCGTCCAGGGCTCGAGGACGACCAGCACCACGATCAACAGGATCGCGGTCACGTCGATCGGCAACCGCTCGGTGAGAAAGAACACGAGCGCGAGGACGACGACGCCGAAGACCACGAGCATGTCCGCCGTTATCTCGGGCTGCGTGGACGTCGTTTGGACGAGCGAATCGAACGCCACCAGCGGCATGGACGGACCCACACCGACCCCACTTGTAGTAATTCTGTCCGGAAGTGGAACAGTGTCGCGGCGATGGCGGTTCGCCGAAACCGTCGCCTTTACTCGCGCCGGCCACGCCCACTCGAGTATGACCGACGACGCGAGCGGCGAATTCGGCGAGTTCGAGGTGATCCCCGCGGTCGACATTCAGGACGGCGAGGTCGTCCAGCTCGTGCAGGGCGAGCGCGGCACGGAAAAGACCTACGGCGAGCCGGTCGAGGCCGCCCGGCGGTGGATCGACGCCGGCGCGGAATCGCTGCACCTGATCGACCTCGACGGGGCATTCGAGGGCGAACGGAAGAACGCGGACGCCATCGACGCGGTGATCGACGCCGTCGAGGTCCCCACGCAGTTGGGCGGGGGCATCCGCACCGCCGACGACGCCGTCGATCTGCTCGAGCGGGGCGTCGACCGGGTGATCCTCGGGACGGCGGCGGTCGAGTCGCCGGAGATCGTCGGCGAGATCAGCGACCGACAGCCGGACAGCGTCGTGGTCAGCCTCGACGCGAAGGACGGCGAGGTCGTCGTCGAGGGCTGGACCGAGGGCGCGGGGATCAGCCCCGTCGAAGCGGCCAAGCGCTACGAGGACCTCGGTGCCGCCGCAATCCTGTTTACCAACGTCGACGTCGAGGGGCGACTCGAAGGCGTCGCGACCGACCCGGTCCGCGAACTGGTCGGTGCGACCGATATCCCGGTGATCGCCAGCGGCGGCGTCGCGACCCTCGCGGACGTCCGTGACCTCGCCGACGCCGGCGCGGCAGCCGTGGTCGTCGGGAGCGCGCTCTACGAGGGCAATTTCACTCTCGAGGAAGCACAGACCGCGGTCGACGGTGACGAGTAGTCGGCTCGAGCGAACCGAAAGAGACGGTGTCGGCGGCCGGGAGCGCGACTCGAGCGCCGCGAGAGCCGTGGGACACGGGGGAGGGAAGGCTGCTCCCAATTACAGACCGCGAGCGAACGATTGCGCGGCGCGAAGCGCCGCGAACAGGCGAACGGCGCAGCCGTGAGCGAGTGAGCGAGCGGGGCGACGACCGATGGGGAGGCTCGCTCTGCGAGCCGAAACGGAGGGAGGAATGTTCTCGTGAACGAAGTGAACGAGAGCTCGGAAGACGCTTTTCGTCTTCCGGTGCTTTTATACTGAATTTTGCCGAGGCCCGCTAGGCGCGGCCCGCAGAGCAAAATTTAGGACCGCCAGAACTCCGGCGTCAACAGCACGAGGACGGGAATGATCTCGATACGGCCGATCCACATCATGACGATCATGATCGCGCGGGTCAGCGGCGAGAACGCCAGGTAGTTGTCGAACGGGCCGGCGACGCCGAACGCGGGGCCGATGTTGAGAAAGATCGATGCGGCCGCGCCGAGGGCGTCGAACTCGTCGACCGGCGACCCGACGCGAGCGGCGTCGACGACGATCACGACCGTCAACAGGAAGAAGATGACCAGCGCGAGAGTGACGTAGGTGAAGACGTCGCCGACCGTCTCCTCGTCGACGACGGAGTCGTCGAGCCGAATCGGTCGCACCGCGTCCGGGTGGATGGCGGTAAACAGGTTCCGGCGAAAGGCCTTGAGTACCACCAGCCACCGTAACGACTTGATCGAACACGTCGTCGAGCCCGCCATTCCGCCGGTGAACATACACAGAAACAGCATGTGCTTCGCGCCGGGCGACCAGAGATCGAAGTTCGCCGAGGCGTATCCCGTCGTCGTCACAATCGACACCACGTTGAACAGCCCGTGGCGAACGGTCGGCTCGAGCCCCATCGCGAGGTCCGGATCGAGGACGAGCGTCGCGATGACGATCGCCGTCACCGTCGCGAGCAGACCGGCATAAAAGCGGAATTCGGCCGACTCGAAGGGGCGGCGAAAGTCGCCCCGCGTGATCGCATAGAGCAACACGAAGTTGGTCGCGCCGACGATCATGACGGGAATGAGCGTCCACTGGACCGCCGGGGAGAACGCGCCGACGCTGTCGGGCTGGGGCGAGAAGCCGGCGGTCGAGACGCTGGTCAGCGCGTGGGCGACGGCGTTGTAGAGGTCCATCTCGGGCGCGAGCCCGACGAGCGACAGCGCGACCAGAACGAGCGTCGTCAGCGCCGTCAGGCCGATGTAGATGCTCCAGATGAGGCGGGCAGTCTCGTCGAGGTGAGGGCGGAGCTTGCGGACGTTTCGCGTCTGCGTTTCGGTCTCCATCAACTGGGCACCGCCGACGAGCAGGTGCGAGAACAGCCCGATCGCGACGATCAGGATCCCGAGGCCGCCGAGCCACTGGAGGATCGCCCGCCAGAGCATGATCGCCCGCGAGTGGGCGGAAAAGTCCGCGATCACGGTCGCGCCGGTCGTGGTCACGCCGCTGGTACTCTCGAAGACGGCGTTGACCGGCCGCGCGAGGACGCCGTCACCGGCGACGAGAAACGGGAGCGACCCGATCAGCGCGACGCCAAGCCACGTCAGCGCGACCATCAGAAACGCCTCCCGCTGTCGAATCTCTCGCTCGTCGGCCAGCGCCTCGAGGCCGGCTCCGAGACCGACGGTGACGGCGATCGTGACGAGAAACGGGAGCGGATCGTCGCCGTCGAGGAGTGCGAGTACGAGCGGGCCGCCGAGCGGGACGGCGAGCCACTTCAGTACCGTCCCGGTGAGACTACAACTCGAGCGCCAGTCGACGCGAATCCGCATGGAACACGCCGACATGTGGGACGAACCGGAATAACAATTCGGACACCGGGCGGCGAGGTATCCGTTCCGGGATCGCTCGCGCGAGCCGGACTTACCGGTTGTAGCCGTGGCCGACGTAGAGCGCGAGGACGTTGATCGCGAGCAGGGCCAGGAAGGTCAGCGTCACGTGGGGATCACCCAGCCCCTGCGTGAGAAGCGGCAGATGGATGAAGGGTAACGCGATCGCGCCCCAGAACGACAGGAACTGTACGGGGCGTTTGACCGACCGGCGGAGTCGGCCGCGGTCGCGCTCCGCCTCGGGATTCGACGGGCCGAGCGATTCGTTCGACAGTGGGGAGGGGTTTGGCATCGGATCGGGGCACCTCGTCTCGAGTGAGACATTCACTGCAGGCTGCATATAACGGGTCGACGGTTGGCGTCGTTTCGGTCCGTTTCACCCCCGTGCACGACGCGTAAAAGACTGTTTTATGCCGCCCCAGATTCTTTTAGACGTTTTATTATCGTAGCTCAGCCGGTTTCGTGAGTCCAGACGGATCACGCCGGGTTCGGCGACCGATTCGGACGTCGCCACGACACGGACACCGACGAGCGGAACCGCCTTGTATCGGGGGCGGCATGCGTTGGACATGAGCGAGCGAACGGCAACGGTCACGCGCGAGACGGCCGAGACGTCGATCGAGTGTTCCCTCGAGATCGACGGGAGCGGGACGGCCGCGGTCGACACCGGCATCGGCTTCTTCGATCACATGCTGACGTCGTTCGCGAAACACGGCCTGTTCGACCTCGAGGTCGACTGCGACGGCGACCTCGAGATCGACGACCACCACACGGTCGAGGACGTCGCGATCGTCCTCGGCGAGGCGTTCGACGCGGCGCTTGGCGATCGATCGGGAATCGTCCGGTACGCCGACCGACGCGTCCCGCTGGACGAGGCCGTCGCGGGGGCCGTCATCGACGTCAGCGGCCGCCCGCGGTTTTACTTCGACGGGGCGTTTTCCCAGGCGTCGATCGGCGGGTTCACCAGCGACATGGCCCGTCACTTCGGGGAGTCGCTGGCGATGAACGGCGGCCTGACGCTCCATCTCGAGGTCGACGGCGAGAACGCCCACCACGAGGTCGAGGCGCTGTTCAAAGCGCTGGCGCGGACGCTCGACGACGCGACCCGAATCGACGAGCGCCGGGAGGGGACGCCAAGCACGAAGGGGACGCTCTAGTCACGGCCGCCGAAGGGTGTCTCCCTTCTCGACGAACTCCCCCTCTTCGACCGCGTGATCGACGATCGCCTCGACCTCGCGGTCCTCGAGGTCGTAGGCCCCGGCGGCCAGGTCCTCGACGGCGCGTCGGTCCATGGGGAACTCGCGGTTGCGCAAGAGCCGAACGACCTTGGCGTAGGCCGCCGGTCGGGCGGTCGCGGTCCCGTCCCGATCGTCGCCTCGATCGAGTTCGCTGTCGGCGGCGTCGGCGGCGTCGGCCGCGGTGGAGCCGTCGTCGCCGGCAGTATCGACGGCCGATTCGGTGTCGGAACCGCCCTCGTCGCGTTCGAACGTGATCCCGTCCTCGAGCGACGAGTCTGCGGTATCGGTGTCGGAGTCGCCATCCGCATCGGCGGGGCCGGGCTCGGCCGCGTCGGCGCTCGGCGGGGCGATCGCGGCCGAACTGCCCCCGTCGGATCGCTCGTCGTCGGTCGCGTTGGGTTCTGCCCCACCGGCGGCCCCGCCGTCGCGAGCCCGCGCGAGCAGCGGCTCGAGCAGCCCTTCGAGTCGCTCCCGGCAGTCGGGACAGAGGACGACCCGTCGCTGTTCGGCCTCGGTCGGCTCGAGTCCGGGCGGGACGATCTCGAACGTCCCGGCGGCGTCGCCGTCACAGAAGTCGCAGTTCCGGAGTTCGCGCATACGGAGCGGTATCGAACGGGACGTACAAAAGCCCACGTCAGACGAGCCGCTCGGTCCGCCGGAGTGGAGAGCAACGGCCGAACGGGTTCGATCACCGGGCATTATACCGTTCCGACCGTAGGGCCGACAACGAATGTTCGACGAGATCATGGAGAAGTTCGAGGGATCGCCGAGCCAGCAGGCGGTCATCAGGCTGTTGCTCGAGCGAGGGTTCTCGGTCAACGACGACGGCCGGGTCGTCTCCGGCGGGATCGAGATCCCGAACACCGGCATCGCCCGCGAGATCGGCGTCGACCGGCGGGTCGTCGACTCGACGACCGACGTCATCCTCGAGGACCCGGAACTGCGTCGCATCTTCCAGAACATCTCGCAGGTACCGAGCCTGATGGACCTCGCCCCGGTGCTGGATCTGACGGTCCTGTCGGTCGCGGTCCAGAACGCCGAACAGGAGGGAATCGTCGCCGAGGTCACGGGAACGCTCGCGGACAACGGCATCTCGATCCGCCAGACGATCAGCGAGGACCCCGAGTTCACCGACGAGCCGAAACTTTACCTGATCACCGACGGCGACCTGCCGGGCGAGGTGATCACCGAGATCCGCGATCTCCCCTTCGTCCGGAAGATCGAACTCCAGTAACGGCTCAGGCGGCGTCGGTCCCGTCGGGAACCAGCGCGTCGACGCCGTCGGCGTACTCGTCGAGCACCGACGCGAGCGCACTCGTCAGTTCCTCGAAGCGCTCGATCGACATGTCGTCGGTCGTCACCCAGACGCCGTGTGGGCCCCGAATGACTCGCGAGAGGAACCCGTTCTCGAACATTCGGATCGTCGCCCCGTACTCGCCGAGTTGGGTGTTCCGGTAGGCCGACTGGGAGTGGAACCCGAGCCGTTCGTGTTCGGCGAAGCCGATCAGATCGGCCGTCCGCTCCAGGTCCGAGCGGAGATACAGCTGTTCGACGTCGTCCTCGGTGAAGTAGGTGATACTGCGGAGTTCGTCGCCGACCGTCGTTCGGCAGACGCTGTGGATCTCGTCCGCGAGGTCGGAATCGATTGCATCGCCGTCCATGTGTCCACATAGGGAGTGGGGGGATAATAGGGTATGGGACGCAGCGACATACCCCGTGAGAAGCGACGAACCGCCGGCGCGGATCCCGTGGGAACGCCCGCAAGCCGGTCGTCGCGGGCCCGAGAAGCGCCGACCGACGGGCTCTTTTCTCCGGCCGGTCTACCGGCGAATATGGCACGCGTCCGGCCTCGATCGTGGAGGGGACGCCCGTGAGCGACGCCTACCGGACCGTCGCGGAGCCGGCAACCGCCGAGTTCGTCGTCCAAGGATCGGAGTTTCTCGGCCACGTCCGCCCGGTGGAGTCCGTCGACGCAGCCGAGGCGTTCGTCGAGACCGTCCGCGAGGAGTACGCCGACGCGACCCACAACGTGCCCGCCTACCGGGTCCGGGCCGGCGACGACGGCGAGTTCCTCCGGGAGTACTCGAGCGACGACGGCGAGCCCTCCGGCTCCGCCGGCAAGCCGGCGCTGAACGTTCTCACCCAGCGGGAGATCGAGAACTGTGCGGTCGTCGTGACGCGGTATTACGGCGGCACGAACCTCGGCGTCGGCGGCCTCGTGCGAGCCTACTCCCGTGCGGTGAAGGAGGCCGTCGAAGCGGCAGGGGTCGTAGAGGAGCGGCCCCACGAGCGAGTCGTGATCACCGTCGAGTACGACGACTCGGGGACCGTCCGCTCGATCCTCGAGAGCGAGGGCTACGAGTTCGACGCCGACTACGAGGCCGCGGTCACCTTCGACGTCCGCGTCCCGCTCGCGGAAAGCGAAGCGCTACGGGATCGGCTCCGAAGCGCGACGAGCGGCCGAGCCGACCTCGAGTGAACCTATCCCGTCGCACCGTTCGGAACCCGCCCCTCGATCTCGGCCCGGACCGCCTCGAGGTCCGGGAGTTCGTCGCGGTCGAAACGCACGTCGAAGAGCCCCCGATCGAGGACGAGTTCGTCCTCGCGGAGTCGGACGTGAGCGACGTCGTCCCAGGGGACGAACTCCCGGGTGTAGGGCCGGCGCTTGACGAGGCCGTTCTCGTAGACACGGATCTCGGGCGTCGAACCGATCGACCCGAGCCGCCACCGGCCCTCGGCGAGCCCGTCGGCCGCCCACGCGAGCGCCAGTCCGGCCCAGACGAGCGCTCCCGCCCAGTTCCCGGCGAGTCCGTCGCCGATCCCCAACAGGAGCCACATCGCGAGGAGGAGGAGGGCGTCCAGCCTGGGGCGACTCGGCGACTCCCACCGCCACGCGGCGGTGGGGTCCCCGGGCGTGAGCGCGTCGGCGGAGCGGGTCGCGGCCAGCCAGCGGAGGACCGAGCCCGCGACGGCGACGGCGACCGCCGCCGCGAGCGCCACGACGCCGACCGGCGACTCGAGCGGCGTCACCAGCGATGCGGCGGCCGCGAGCCCGAAGGGGACCGGCAACAGGACGAGCGTTGCTCGACGACCCCACGTTCGGCCGAGCCGGACCGCCAGTCCGCGGACCCGACTCGCGAGGCCGACGCCCGCGAGACAGCCGCCGAGAAACGCCGCGACGGCCGTTCCGAGCAGCGCCGTCGCGGTCGGGTCCGCGAACGCGACGACGACGACCGCGGCGACGCCGGCGACCAGCAGGCCGACGTAGGCCCCGAACGCGAGACGGAAGCGGACGTCCGGCGACTCGGTGGCCTCGAGCGAGCGATAGGTCATGGCGGATCGTACGATCGTTCGTGTTAAAAATGCAAGGGAATGGTGAGGGACCACGGCGTCGCGAGGCCCCGCTCTGTCGGGCGGTTCCACTGGACCGACCTGCCGAGGGACCGCCCGACGGTGGCGGGGCTCGACCGGAAACGAGGGAGGTCGCGGGAAAGCTATACCCGACTCGCAATCGTATCCCCGCTATGGAGCGAAACGTCGGCGGTCTCGATCGCATCGGCCGGACGGTGCTGGCGGTGACCTTGCTGGTGGTCGGCTACCGGAACCGGGACCGGACTCTGGGTTCTCTCGCGTTCATCGCCGGGAGCGACCTGCTCGCGACCGCGGTCATCCGACGGTGTCCGGTCAACGCAGTGCTGGGAATCGACACCGACGACGGAGAACGATAGGGGGTCGGGCTTACGTCTCGGGTTGGGGGAGCGCGACGGCGTCGACCGACGGCACACCGATCGCCACGACGGACGCCCGGTCGTCGGCGTACTCGAGGTCGTCCGGATCGACGACGCTGTACTCCGTGGGTCGATTCGAAGCGGTCCGAAAGCGTCCGTCGCCACCCGTTCGTTCGGCGATCGCTCGAGCGCGAGTTCGTACGGTCGACTGTCCGTCATTGCCGGTGGGACCGCGACCGCCCTGCGGTCCCACCGGGACATCGGGACGGCAAACCGTATCAGGTCGTGCGGAACGCGCGGTCGCCGGCGTCGCCCAGTCCGGGGACGATAAAGCCGTTGTCGTCGAGCCGGTCGTCGATCGAGACCGTCAGCAGGTCGGCCTCGTCGAACTCCTCGTCGACACGGAGCAGTCCCTCCGGTGCCGACACCGCCGAGAGGACGATGAGGTTCTCCGGCTGCACCGCGTTCTCGACGACGTGATCGAGGACGGTACACATCGTACTCCCGGTCGCGAGCATCGGGTCGGCGATGATGACCGTGTCGTCCTCGGTGATCTCGGGCAGTTTCACGTAGTCGACCGTAATGGGGAACGAGCCGTCCTCCTCGCGGCCGGCCTCCTCGTCGCGGCTCGCGCTGATGACGCCCTGTCGCGCTCGCGGGAACGCCTTCAGCAGCCCTTCGACGAACGGCGTCGCCGCGCGCAAGACGTTGATGATCACGACGTCGTCGAGCCCGCGGACGCGTTCGCCCATCGTCTGCTCTAAGGGCGTCTCGATCTCGACGTACTCGGTCTCCATGCGGCCGTCGATGATCTCGTAGCCGCAGATCCGACCGAGTTTGACCAGTCCCTTCCGGAAGCTGACCTGCTCGGTCTCGACGTCGCGGATCCGACTCAGCGTGTCCTTGGCCAGTGCGTGGGTGATGAGATAGGCGTTGTCCCGGTCTTCGATCGGCATACCCGTATGGCCACTCGCCGGGTAGTTCACAGTGTCGATCAGCGGCGACGACCGTGCGACGCGATACCGTCTCGAGACCGTCGCGCCGTGAGAAAGGTCGAATTGTGACCGCTAACACGGTTTTACTGCGCCGTGAGCCACACTCCGTCCGGAATTCGGACGGTCGATGCGACTCCCGAAACCGGCCGTCGCTCGGCCGAAACGGTCGTAACGGTGGCTCCGGTTTAATCGGTCGATCGGCGTAGCCTCGAGTGCCCGATCACGGGCGAGGAGTTCCAATGAGTCACCAACACCACCAGCAGCCGCGACAGGGACCGACGGGACAGCAACCGACGAGCCGAGGCGGAACGCAGGGAACGGGCAACCAACGGATGAGCGGCCAACAGCCGACGGGTGGCCAGCAGACGGGCGGTCAGCAGCCGATGAGCGGCGGCCAGGACACGGGCGGACGGGGACAGCGATCGTTCGAGGATCACCTCACGAACGAACTGCGGATCGCGCTCGAGGACTTCACCGACCTGTCCCACGTCGCCGACTGGTGTGCGAAGACGTGTGCCTCGGAGGGACCACAGCTCGCGACGTGTGCGGCCATCTGTCGCGACATCGCGGAACTGGCGGCGTTCAACGAGAAACTGATCGCCCGCGACTCGATGTTCGGTCCCGAGGTCGCGGACACGTTCATCCGAATCGCCCGGGAGAGCTTGCCGGAACTCCAGCAGCACCAACAGCATCCCCACGTCGCCGAGACGATTTCGGCGATCGATCGGACGATGGATTCCTGTACGACCCTGCTCGAGATGGTCGGCAGCCAGGAGATGGCGACACGAGGAACCCAACAGTCCGGCGGGCAGATGGGAGCAGGCGGTCGACGAACGGGACGACAGTCGATGGGCGGCCAACAGACCGGCGGCCAGCGGTAGTCCGACCCGCAGTGGCCGACGCAAGCGGACGACGGCAGAGAAGTTTATGCCTGTCCGCACGCTACCACTCGGCCAGCCGAATGGAAGAGAGCATCTCGGGGTTCAAAGTCCGCGGTGACTGGGGCGATATCGTCGAACACGGGGAGCGCATCACGCGCGCGCTCCGCGACGTCGACGTCCACGATCCCGACCAGGAGTGGGGCGCGCGCTTCGCACGCGCCTTCGAGGAATGGGACGAGTGGCGACCCAAAGCCCACGAAACCCTCGATTCGGACGTCAGTGAAAAGACCGCCGACCAGGCCAGCGTCGAGGAAGGCAAAGGAGAAAAGGCCGGCAAAGAGCCCGACGAGGACATCAAGACCGCCGGCGAGAAGCTCTCGGAGTCCTACGAGAGCCTCGAGGACGACGACGCCGGGGCCGCGGTCGACAACTGGAAGGAGTCGATCGACTACGTCGCGCGCGCGGCCGACTCCGCGAGCCGCAAGGCCCTGCGTCGGGTCGAGGACACGGTCTACCAGAACGTGATGACCCAGCTCGCGCCCTACTACTTCGACAACGAACTCGTCAGCGCCAACGTCCAGCAGTCGACGCGCAACGGCGGGAACGGCGAGCGGTTCGTCTTCGAGGTCAACGTCAACGACGACGACCTCAAGGAAGCCGTCTCGGAACGACTCGCCGAGTACGAGGACGAAATCGACCGCTGGCACGTCGAAGTCGAGAAAGACACCGACGCGGCCGAGGCCATCGAGGGCGCGGAGCCGCCGCCGGAAAACGGCGATAATTCGCGGTCGACGACGAACTGAACGTTCAACCTACTTCGTTTTCTGATCGCACAGAGGTGATTATCCTATAACAGAGAGCAGCAATTCAAAGATTCTTCACTATACTTAAACAGCAATATTCCTGTCACAGAGGAGCAAAATTAATTTTAGATTGCAATAAAAAATTTAAACTAGATTTCATTTGTATAATTCCACGAATTACCATCTCTCGGAATACGGTATGAGACTTCTCCAACAAAACCCGTCAATGCGATTGGTAAGTATAGTATTTAATTAGTTCTTAATAAACTATTAGTTCTATTAGAATATAAAAGTATATATTAGATTGTTATGATGTTATGGATGAATATGACGCAAAAGAGAGATAGCGATAATCGCTGTACTAACCGAAGACGGATCCTCCAAATGGGTGCTCTCGCAACAGTGGGGACAACTGGACTCATGGGCACTAGTACAGCATCAGAATCAACCCGGACAAATAACGACAGAAAATCGTCTAAAACAGAGATATTGTACTCTGATGAAAACAAGAGAATAGTGCATTATAGCGATGGCCAGGATTTTATCATAGAGATCAATAGTGGAAACTCGGAAACCAATTTGAAAGGGCAACTCAACGTAAAAAAGGCGAATGAGAATCGAGTTTCTGTTTCGGAAGATGATTCATTGAAAAATAAGATTGAAAAAGAGGGTTCAGTTGAGCCACAGATTGATCTACCTGATTGGGACGATGTATGGAATCCGGGATATGAATTCTGGACAGATATCCAAGGAGATTGTCCTGCAGCCCAATTTGAGCAAGATTACACATGGGGCCTTGCAGTAGATACAGGATTGCCAAGCCTTCCAGGATATGCATCTGATAAAATAGAGTCATTAGCCCTTGATTCGTTATGTGAACTTGTCCAAGGAGACCTCTCTAGTTTATCGAGCATAAAATCAGTGCCTGAATCAAGTGAAGCAGAATCCCTAGGATCTAGTTCATCAACTGATGTTAGTGCACAACGTTCTTTGGATCCAAGACAAGCAATTGCAACCGTAGTAGCAGCAAGGAGTTGTAAGTGGGCATTAAGCCCTCTTGTCGGTGTTTTGGCTAACGGTGCTGCAACTGGGATCTGGTATGATTGTCATGATCCTTCTGAATTTAGTGAATTCACAGCAGTATGTCAGACGACAGCTAGTGAATATGTTACTGAAGCAGGGGAAGAAGGAGACGGTGTTCCCGCTGTTCCTGGAGCACACTATGGTCTAGAAGTAGAATATTGGGACTAGTTAATGATATTTGAGTAGCCCACAATTATAATATATTATTGCTAATTGATTGATACTAGTACTAGGAAATGATTTCCAGAAGGAAACTTCTTGAGCTGAATACAAATACAGCACCGTTCAGCGTCGGAATACTGGGCTGGCTCATCCTAATCAACGGAATTAGGAACGGTATTCAAGCCATTAGTGGAGAGAACCCCCTGGAGATCTGGCCAGCAATCGTCTTCAGTGTGTGTACAGTCGGTATCGGCTGGACGATCATCACTGGCCGGCCAATCGGCCTCGCCGGTGGATTCCTCGGTTGGAGTTTTCATATTACAGGGGGATTTCTTGGGATTCTCGACTCAGGTACTGTCCAAGGCGATGACGATCTACTACTAAGTGCCGTGGCTGCCACAACACTCTGGCTGACCGGCCTATGGATCCTGTACAAACACAGGGCGTTCTTTCTCGAGCACGTCGCGACCGATTCCGAGCCAGTGGAGTGATGTATGCGGGTTTCCGACGCGGCACAAAACGGATCTGTGATCGGACAGTTTCTCACGGATCTTTCCACCGCATTGACTCGAGCAGACTCCGCGGTTTAGCCGCTCGGCCGCCACTGGCGACCGCAGGTCGGCACACACTTGTAGGGGCCGCTAATAGGAAGCCAGTAAATGGTCGAAATCGCCACGCTCGGGACCTTTGCCGTGGCCGCACTCGCGAGTCTCTTCATGGCCTGGGCGATCGGTGCCGGCTCGAGCGGGTCGACGCCCTTTGCCCCGGCGGTCGGCGCGAACGCGATCTCGGTGATGCGAGCGGGCTTTCTCGTGGGGCTGCTCGGTTTTTCCGGCGCGGTCTTGCAGGGAGCGAACGTCTCCGAGGCGGTCGGGACGGAACTGATCGGCGGCGTGACCCTCTCCTCGCTGGCCGCGACGCTGGCGCTGCTGATCGCGGCCGCTCTGGTCGCGATCGGGATCTTCACGGGATATCCGATCGCGACGGCGTTTACCGTCACGGGCGCGGTCGTCGGCGTCGGCCTCGCGATGGGCGGCGACCCGGCGTGGGCCAAATACACCGAGATCACCGCCCTGTGGGTCCTCACGCCGTTCGTCGGCGGTTCGATCGCCTACGCGGTCGCCCGCGCGTTACGTGCCGAGGTGGTCCCCGAGGAGTATCTCATCGTCGTGCTGGCCGCGATCGTCGGCGCGATCGTCGCCAACATCGAGTTCGCGCTGCTGGGCCCGGCGGACGCGGGCGGGCAGTCGATCGCACAGGCCTCGAGCGCCTCGCTTCCGGGGCCGGCGATCGCCGGCACCGTCCTCGCGACGGCCGTGATCGCGGCGCTGTGGGCGGTCGCGATCGGGCTGGACCTGCGCAACGGCACCGAACGGGGCGAACGGCACTTCCTGCTCGTGTTGGGCGGGCTCGTGGCTTTCTCCGCCGGCGGCAGTCAGGTCGGGCTGGCGATCGGCCCGCTGATCCCGCTGTCGGGCGAACTCGAGTTGCCGCTGCTCGCGATGCTTATCGGCGGCGGGTTCGGCCTCCTGTTGGGCTCGTGGACCGGCGCACCACGGATGATCAAGGCGATCTCGCAGGACTACTCCTCGCTTGGCCCGCGGCGATCGATCGCCGCGCTCATTCCCTCCTTCATCATCGCTCAGGCGGCGGTCCTCTACGGCATCCCGGTCTCGTTCAACGAGATCATCGTCAGCGCGATCATCGGGAGCGGCTACGCCGCGGCCGGCGCCGGCGGCGGCGTCAGCGCCCGCAAGATGGGCGTGACCGTCCTCGCGTGGATCGGATCGCTGGCCGGGTCGATCACCGTCTCGTTCGTCGGCTACACCGCCGTCGCCGCGATCCTCCTATAGACCGGCCGACATCGAACGGTCTTTACCCGACGGGTCGTGAGTCCGACGTATGGACGAGGACGCCGTCGACGTCACCGACGAGACGATCCAGTGGCGTCGCGACGCCAGTACCTCACGTACCGTCCGACTGCTGTGGACGTTCGGCGTCGGCACCTTTTTCGCCGCGATTCTGACGGTCGTCTGCTGGCGGCTCTACAGGCTCGCCGGCGAGGCGGCCGGCGGAACCGGCCGAACCGTCGTCGTCGCGCTCATCGCAGCCGTCGCCGCGACCGTTCTCGCGATCGCCGCCTCGAGCGACACCGAACGTCACCTCGCGCGACTCCCGGTCGACGTGCCCTCCGAGAAGCGACTCGACCGCGCGATCGACGCAGCCGTCGGAACCGTCGTGATGGGAGCCGTCATCGGCCTGTTGATGGGGGCCGGGCGGTACGTCTCGCAAAACGAACTTCTGGCCGCCGGTGCCAGTCCGTTTACCTTCGTCGCCGCGGCGTTCGTTCCGCTCGCACTCGTCGCGCTCGTTCTCGCGTCGTTTCTCCAGTCGGTCGGCAAACTCGATCCCGAGGACCGAACGATCTACCTCTACGAACCCGAACAGGTGATCGATCTCGGGGTCATCGAGGCCGTTTCGGTCCGCCGACTCGGCGACGCGGCCGTCCTCTCGCTCACGTATGCCCAGCCGGACGGGCAGTACGTGCAGGGACCCCGCCGAATCGTCGTGCCGCCGGCAGTCGCACGAGATGTCGCCGGACTCGTCGGCCCGGAGAACTGATCCGGACCCGAGACACGACTTCGTCCGGACGGAAAACGGCGACTCGGCGGACTACTCGTGGTCGTCGTCGGCCTCGAGCGGCGCGGGCTCCACGTCGGGTTCCGGTTCGTCGTCGGCCACTCGCTCGAGTTTCGTGAGCCGGGCTTTCAGAATGCGGGTGTTTTCGACGGTCTCGACGGTGATGCGGACGCCGTCGTAGGTGATCTCCTCGCCCTCCTCGACGAGGCGGCCGGCGCGGTTGAAGATGAAGCCGGCGATGGTCTCGAACTCCTGTCCCTCGGGGAGTTCGATGTCGAGCGCCTCGTTGACGTCCTCGATGTTGACCTCGCCGCGGACGAGAACGGTGTCGTCGGCGATCTCCTCGATCGGCTGTTCCTCGCCGCCCTCCAGAATCTCGCCGATGATCTCCTCGATCATGTCCTCCATCGTCACCAGCCCCTCGGTAGTGCCGAACTCGTCGATGACGATGGCCATGTGCATCCGGTTTTCCCGCATCTCGGTCAACAGTTCGTCGACGTTTTTCGACTCGGGGACGTGCAGCGTCGGCTGGATGAGATCCGCCAGCTCGAGTTCGTCGTCACTCGCCTCGCCGTAGTTGAGGTCCCGGACGAGATCGCGGATGTGGACGACACCTTGCACGTTGTCGAGGCTGCCCTCGTAGACCGGGATGCGGGCGTGGCCGCTCTGGATACAGGTCTCGATGGCTTCGTCGATCGGGGCGTCTTTCGGCACCGCCGTCATATCGAGTCGCGGGGTCATCACCTCCTTGACGATAGTGTTGTTGAAACGGAATATCCGCGTGAGCATCTCGTGTTCCTCCTCCTCCAAGACCCCCTCGCGCTCGCCGGACTCGATCATCTCCTGGATCTCGTCGCGGGTGACGTAAGGCGACTCGATCGCACCCGTCGAACCGATGAGACGATTGATCTGTCGCGTCAGATAATCGAAAAGAACGATCAGCGGAAAGAGCAGGTACTCGGTGAGCTTCAGCGGTTTCGAGATGCTGACCGCCCACGACTCGGTGTTCTCGACGGCATAGGACTTGGGGACGCTCTCGCCGAACAGGAGAACGATCGCCGTCACGCCGAACGTCGACAGCACGACCGGCACCAGCCCCGACTCGAAGTAGAGGCCGAGAAGCGCCGTCGCGATCGAGGACATCGCGATGTTGACGAGGTTGTTGCCGACCAGAATCGTCACGAGCAGCCGGTGAGGATCGTCCTTGAGCGATTTCACCAGCCCCGCGCCGGCGGTCTCCTCCTCCAACATCCCCTCGAGGCGATGTTTCGGAAGGTTGAACATCGCGATCTCCGAGGAGGAGAAAAACGCCGACAGAGCGATGAGAACGACGATGACGAGCACGCCGATGATCGTCACCATCGACTGGTCGAGCTCGACGCCCACGAGCGGGAGTTCGTAGGCGGCCAACGGGACCGCAAGCGACGGAGACAACGCCATTGATATACAGCCTAATAGCCGAATCGGTTAACCGTTTCCCATTTTACAATGACGGTCATCACCGCCGGTGACGACACGTTTACCCGGCCGATTCCCCTATATTCGGCTATGAACGACACCGACGATCGACCGATCACGTTCTACCGGCTCCAGGGCTGTCCGTTCTGCGAGCGGGTCGCGCGGCTCCTCGAGGAGTACGACCTCGGTTATCGCTCGCGGTTCGTCGAACCGATGCACTCGGAGCGAGACGTCGTCAAACGGGTCGCCGGCGTCCGAACCGTTCCCGTCGTCGTCGACGAGAACACCGGCGTCACGATGGCCGAAAGCGCCAACATCGTCGACTACCTCGAGTCGACGTACGGAGACGGGGCCGCGGCGAGCGCCGGAGGTGACGACTGATGCCGGAATTCGAGGTCGTCGACCTCGGCCCGGCGGATCACCCCGAACCCGGCGCGGACGCGCCCGACTTCACCCGGCCGCTCGTCACCGGCGAGTTCTGGGAGGACCGGACGCTGTCGGAGATCGCCACCGAGACCGACGGCCGGACGATCCTCGTGTTCACGCCGATGACCGGCTCGTTCCTCGCCAAGTACGTCTGGGACGAACTGACCGAGCGAAACTGGGACGAGCGGGCCGGCCGCGTCGTCGGCGTCACGGCTTCGACCCCCTACGGCGTCAAGCGGTTCCTCGGGGACAACGACTACCCCTTCACGTTCTTTAGCGATCCGAGCAACGAGATCGCCGACTCGTACGGCGTTGCACACGACCTCGACGGAATGACCGGCCTCGGCGAACCCCGCGTCGCCTTCTTCGCGCTCGCGGACGACCACACGGTCGAGGGGGCGTGGGTCGCCACCGAGTGGCCCGACTTCCCCGACTACGACGACCTCGAGTCCGAACTCGGCCTCGAGTGATCGACACCGAGCGACAGCTTTTTGCTCGACATCCGCCGAGTTCGACTCGAATGAGCGAGTTCGACCGCGCGGCCGAGGCGATCGAGAACGGGGACCTGGTCGTCTACCCGACGGAGACGGTCTACGGCCTCGCCGCGGACGCCCTCGCGCCCGCCGCCGTCGAGCGGGTCTTCGAGGTGAAAGGCCGGGACCGATCGAAGCCGATCTCCATGGCGGTGCCCTCGGTCCCGTCGGCGCTACAGCACGTCCGTGCGACCGAACGGGAACGACAGTTCATGGGGACGTTTCTCCCCGGCCCCGTGACGGTCCTCTGTCGGCGACGCGAGAGCGTCCCGGAGGAACTCACAGCGGGGCGGGACCGCGTCGGGGTCCGGGTGCCGGACCACGCGGTCGCGCTGCGGCTCTGTGAGCGGGCCGGGACGCCGATCACGTCGACCAGCGCGAACGTCAGCGGCCGGGAGAGCGCGCGCCGATCCGCCGACCTCGATCCCGAGATCCGCGAGGCCGCGGCCGTCGTCCTCGAGGACGTCGACGAGGGAGACTCGTCGGCCCGTCAGACGGAGTCTGACGACGGGGAAACCGACGCCGGGACCGAGAGTACCGTCGTCGACGTCTCGAGCGAGACGATTCACCGTCGCGGCGCGATGGCCGACGAGATCGAGGCCTGGCTCGAAGAGTCCTAACGGCGCGACGGCGACCCGTGACAGACGGTTAGCCGAACCCGAGCAGCGACCGCAGCGTCCGCGTCTTGACCCCGCACTCGGCCGCGAACTCACAGGACTCACACTTCGAGCGGCTGGTCGTCCGCGCCGGCGGGCCATCTAACTCGCGAACCGCCCGGAGCGCGCTCCGATACTGCGCTTTCCGGCGCGTCGTCATGTCGATCGAGCGGATCACGCCGTGGGCCGGATACTCGAGCCAGGCCCGCTCGACCGACGTCCCGTGTTCCCAGGCGACTGCCTTCGCGGCCGCGACCGCCTGAACCGATTGGGACTCCCAGACGCCGCTCTCGGGTGGGTCCCCCGAAGAGATCAGCACCGGCTCGAGCGGGTCGGAAAGCACCTTGTGGACGATCCCGCGACAGTGGCGGCCGGCCGCGAACGCGTCGCGGTCGCGAGGGTTCCGGAGACGGTCCCACTGTCCACGCTCCGCGAGCCGGTCCCGGGTCGCCGTCAGCCGGTCGCGATACCGGACCGACGGGACGGCGATCGGTTCGTCCTCGAGCGCGCCGGGCGGAGCCGCCAGCAGCGATTCGTAGCGGGGCTCGAGCGCCCGGATCGCGTCGACTTCGGGCGGCGGGTCGCGCTCCGCTGCCGGCAGTCGCTGCCGGTAGTAGCACTTCCGGGGGCAGTAGGCGGCGGTCCGCAGATCGCTGAACGAGACGGGAGAGCGGGTCACGGGCCGTCTGGCCGCGGCTTCGTATAAGAAGTCTCGCAGCGTAGCGGGAAGCAGGTGAATCAAGTCGTTGCATCCGCGAGCGAACCCGGAGGGTGAGCGAGCGGGCCGACGACCGATGTGAAGCGAACGAAAGCGCGGCGCGAAGCGCCGCGTATAGACGAGCGGCGCAAGCCGCGAGTCAAGTGAGCGAAACGGAGGGAGGAGTGCTTTTGGTCCAGCTTTTACCGAGGGAGGGTAAAAGGTGGGGTCAGAACTCCACGTCCGTCTCCATTCCCTCGGTCGCGTCCTCGAGGCCGTCCTCGCGGAGGTCGGAGGCCATGCGTTCGGAGAGGTCGGCGTCGGCGAGGACGCTGTCGAACTCGTCGCGGTAGCGGTCGTTGGCGGTCCGCGACTGGTCCTCGGCCTCGGCGACCCGGCGGTAGCGGCGGATCTCGGCCTCGCTGACGCCGTAGTCGTCGGCGAGCGTGGCGTCGTCGGCGTCTCGCTCGCGGATCGCCGCGAGATCGACCTCGGCGGCGTCGTCCTCGCCGACGAGGTGCAGCGACATGCGGGCCTCGAAGACGGTGTCGGGGTCGACGCCGAGGTCCGAAGCGATCTCGTCGTCGCTGCGGTCGTCGTAAAACCCCCGAGCGACGGTGAGTAGTTCGTCGTCCGAGAGCGGCGTTTCGAACGCGTAGCGTTCGCGCATCTGCTGGACGACGCTCTCGAGGCGGTCCCGATCGGTCCGCTCGTCCCGCTCTAAGGAGCCGCGGGTGTCCTCCTGCGATTCGGTGACGGTCTCCTCACCGTCGGTGACGTCGGTGAAGATGTCCCGCAGTTCCTCGGTTTTGTCGTTCATGGGTGGACACTCCCGACGGGCGGCTATTTAAGCCTGTTGCCGTTAAGCGTGAAAGTGAGGCATTTTGGTTTCTATTATATATCATAGGGAATTAAATATAGAAGTGGTAGTACCGACTAGATTGATTTGGGTTTTATTGAGCGTGAGGTCGCTGTAGCCGAGATCGTTCCTTCGACGAGTCGGCTCGTTACTCGAAGCCGGTAGGACATACCGGGGACGTTGTACAGACACGACCCGCAGCGAATACGGCGACGCAGGCGTAATTGTTACTGGACCCATAATACTTATATATTAATTAGTTAATTAATCTTAGTTAATGAATGGAGTATTCATTACTGGGCTCGGCGCACAAGTAGTGTTGCTCGTCGGCATCGTCGGAACGGTAGTCAACGACTCTTTTTCGTTCTGGCCGCCGGGCGACAGGGACTGGCGGTTCTGGACGTACTGGACGGCGAGTACGATTTTTACCGGATCGGTTCTGACGCTTACAATTCTGAACAGGGGGACACTCGCAATGCCGCTGTGGATCAGGTACATCGGTGCCATCGTTCTCGTGGTGAGTGTTGTCTTTACCGCCGTCTCTGCGTATTACATTCGAACTGCAACGCTCGGACTCGAGGGACAGTTGTACACTGGCGGTGCGTACCGATACACCCGGAATCCACAGTATGTCGGGTTTATCGGAATCGCCGTGGGACTGATAGCGACGGCGGCGGCGAAGCTACTCGTTCCGCTGTTGGCGCTCTGTATCGTCTGGCTGTGGATTCACCCTCGCCCCGAAGAAGCGTGGTTAGCGGAACAGTACGGGAGCGAGTATGAGGAGTACTGCGAGAGGGTTCCCCGATTCGTCGACGGGAGGACCTTCCGCCGACTTCTCAAGGATGTGGGAGACAAGAGCTGAGACGGACGGTGACTGCACGCCAAAAATAATTAATAATATATACCTTAATTTATTACCACACAATATGGAACAGATATCAAATCAGGCGATACTCAGCGGTGCGTTCGTGGTGATCGCTGGGTTTTACCTGATCTGGTCAACGGAAACAGCACTGCTCACGATTCGGCGGATATCAAAGATGCTCCCGATCACGCTCGCGTGGGTCGCGTTGACCGGGGTCGGAATCGTGGTTGCGATGAAACCGATCGGCCTCGAAGGGGTAGAGGGGAGTAAGCTTGCTGGCGTGACCGTTGCGATGATACTCGCCCACTGGGGTCAATGGTTCATAAACGACATCACTGACAAAGAGATCGACCAGGGGGCAAACGCCGACAGAGCCACCACGCAGGGACTCATTTCGGAGCGCGAAGCGATCGCAGTCGGAGTCGTGTTGATGGCATTCGCCGTCGCGTACGGTGCCACCGTCAACTCCCTCGGATTCCTGAGTGCCTTGGCCTGGGTTCTCGCAGCGATGATATACACGGTCCCTCCACTCCGTCTGAAAAACGGAGCGATATCCAGTCTATTCTGTTTCGGTATCGGCGGATTCCTATCCGTGATTCTCGGCAGTGCGGTCGTCGGAACCTCCCCGCCGGCCGACGCGTGGCAAATAGCGACGGTGTTGGCGCTCGTGATTATACTCACGATCTCGTATCAAGACCTCAAAGACGCAGAACACGATGCGAAAGCTGGTATCGATAATCTCGTCGTCCGGTACGGCAAGGACCGACTCACCAAGATACTGGTCGTCGCGCTCCCGTCAACGTTTGTTCTCACTCCGATGCTGTTCGATGTCTACTACGTCGTCCCGTTTTTCGCCCTTCTCGGTGGGTTCGGATCGTATATTCTCTGGTCGTGGGACGGAGGAGAGACCACGGACCGCGCTATCACGATCATCAACGCGGTGTTTTTCGTCTCGTTTGCGACCGCGTTCTATTTCTCCTAATCCGTCGCACGGCCGCAATCGCCTTCTACCGGATCGTCAACGGTTCGAATCACGAGATTGCTACCGGTCGCGGGTACGGATCCGAAGCTTGACCGGTCCCGGGTCGAGGGAAACCTTCCACGTGGGACCGAGGGACTCGGTAACGGGTTCGAATTCGATTCGACGGATCATCGCCGCAAGGGAGAGTTGTAACTCAGTCATGGCGAATCGCATGCCGATACAGTGGCGCGGTCCGCCGCCGAACGGGAAGTACGCGTACTCGGGCCTGTCGCATTTCCAGTTACCGTTCTGCTCTGTCTCAGGGAGCCACCGCTCCGGGCGGAACGACTCCGCGTTGCGCCACCAGCGGTCGTCCAGATGAACGGAGGATAACGGCAACTGAAGCGTAGATTCCGGCGGAATTCGATACCCGCCGAGCGTCGTCGATTCGTGGGGCTGGCGGTGAATGAAGGGAAACGGCGGATACAGACGCATCGCCTCGTTGATGACAGCTTCCGAGAGCGTCAGCGAACCCAGGTCATCGATCCTCGGGTTCCGGTCGCCACAGACGGTCTCGATTTCACGGGCGAGTCGACGCTGCATCTCGGGATCGTTGGCGAGTAGCCAGCAGGTATAGGTCAGCGCGGTCGCACTCGTCTCGTGTCCGGCGACGAGGAACTGAACGAGCTGATCGGACACTTCGTTCGGCGAGGGTGTCGTGCCGTCGGGGTATTCGGCCGTCGCAAGCAGCGATAGCAGATCGTCGCTCTCTCCCTCTGACTCGCGGTGTTCGTGGACGAGCGATTCGACGAGAGCGTCGAGGTCGGCCATCGCTCGATCGAACTTCCGTTCCGGTTTGCTCGGCACCCACGACGGGAGTACGGATCGAACGCCGAGCATCTCCGCGTCGACGTACTCGCCAAGGGCGTCCACCATTCGGACGACGACATCCGCGCGCTCGTCCTCGAGGTCGAGATCGAACAACGATCGGGTCAGCACACCCAGGGTAAACGTGGACAGTTCTTCCCGAACGTTCACGATAGTTCCGTCGGTCCACCCATCGGTCATCCGAACAGTTTCGTCGACCATATCGGCCGCATATGCTTCGATCCGTTTCGGTGTGAACAGTGACTGCAGAAGAGATCGTTGCCGCCGCCAATCGCTACCCTCGGCGTAGAAGACGCCGTCCGGGGCGACGATGTCACCGAGCCGACTCTCGAACTCCCCCTTCCAGAACTCGTTGTCGCGAGAAACGAGAACCGTCTCGACGAGTTCGGGATCCGAAATCACCACGAACTCGCGACCGAACGCCACGTATCTCACGACGTCACCGTACTCACCGATCGATCGGACGAAGTCGAGCGGATTACGGATGAACGACAAGGTACTCCCGATGACGGGCAATCCGTCGAGGCCCGGCGGTCGATCCGCGACGTTCGCTGTAGGTTCCGTATTCCGCTTCAAGTGTGACCACCTCATCAGTAATCAGTTCGCATCGAGCCTACTACTAATAACTATAATATTGTTTTGATTTTTATATTATATAGTACATCATAACATCCGTTGGAGATTCGGTGGAACGGCGCTCATCAGTCGCCGTCCTAACCGTCTCGACAGACGTATATGTCGCATATTAATACAATTATTATAGAAAAATATATAATCAAAAGGTTTCTCAATTATAACGCAATGTCGATGAGAAATACAGAGATGGGTATAGAAGCGGCTACGGAGCAAATTGTGGCGGTCTACGAGGACGCTGGGGTAACCCACTCAGGCGAACACGCGACGACGGTCAATCAGTTGACCGACCAACTCCCAGCACTACAACCGCGGACGCTTGAGGCAGCGAGAACGCTGCTTTCGGGGGCAGGGTCGTTTGATGTCGACAAACTCGCAGTCGAAGAGGACAAGGGACTGCCCTTCGGGGTGTTGGTCGCACGGGAGTACTCGCTGCCGCTCGCGGTCGCTCGCTGGTACACGTACGATTTAAATGCTGACCGTCAGTCAGCGGTCGAAATCGATTCTGAGTACTTTTCTGGCGATCTCTACCTGAACGGCATCGAGCCCGGCGACGCAGTCACGATCGTCGACGATACGATCAGTACCGGCGGGACGATGATCGCGATGATCGAGGCCATCGAGAAGGCGGGTGCAGTGGTCGAGGAGGCTCACTGTATCGTCGAAAAGACGCGAAAAAACGGCGTCGACCGCGTCGCCGAGGAAACCGGGGTCGATGTAACGACATCGATCGCTATCGAGATCGAGGGTAACAATGTCAACGTCATCGACAAGTGACCCGTTCCGTGCGTTCGTGACGTTCAATCGGGTGACACCGATCCGCTACTTCGCGATTGATGTAGCCCTATTTGGGTTGCCGCTAGCGATCACCGTCCAAGACGGCGGAATCGATCTCACCGCGGGAATCGCGTTCGTGAGTATGCTCCTCGTCCGCGGTAGCATCCTCACTCACGACGACTATTTCGACGCCGAATCTGACGCGATCGAGAAACCACACCGTCCGATCCCGTCGGGGTTAGTCACCAGAACGCAGGCGTTCTGGATGGGGGCTGCAATGCTCGGTGGCGGACTGGGACTGGCAGTGCTCGTCGGGGACTCGTTTCTCGTAGCCGCGGCCCTCCTGTACGCGATCCTGATCGCGGACCCACTCGTCTTCAACCGGCTAAACGTTACCGGGATCTCGACGCTCGTAACAGTGACTAGTGTTTCGATGTTCAGCGTCATGGGATGGACCGTCTACGGCGGACTCACGGTCGAGCTGGCCGCGATCTTCGCTGCGACCTGGTTGTGGGATATCTGCCACGATACGATTGGTGCGTATCTCGACAGCGACGGCGACCGGCAGGCTGGCATCGCCTCGCTCGGTCGCGATCTCTCGCGGACGGCGGTTGCGGGGACAATCGCTGTGAGCCTCACCGTCTCGGCGGCGATCCTACTCAGTTTCTTTCACCGGGGACCGGCGTCAATGGTTCTTCCGGTACTGCTGCTCGCCGGAACGCTGTTCGCGACGGTCTCGTTCGGGCGAGGTCGCACCGATCCGATGACGGTCCGTCACGCTGTCGAGTGGCACGTCGTCGGGAGCTATGCCTGGCTCGGACTATTCCACCTCGTCGCAGTCCCGCTGTAAGTGGAGTCGTCACGTCCACCGGTTTTTGTCCTTTCGTCCGACGCATTATTTTTGTTCAAACGCCGAGATCTATTGCGTGTCAATCTATTATAAACTGAGAATAGATGGAGTATTTTCGACAGACAGCGTCAAGGCGAATATTGGAACGGTGTAACAAGAATTAAGTTACAGCCTTCCCCCTCATTGGATATGCATGCGCTAGCACAGTCAGACGTGGCGAGGGAGACGTACTGGGGCATTACCAGCGTCGAGTACGCGACGTTTTACCTCCTCGCGGCCACCGCCGTCGCCGTCTTCACCTACGGCGTCTATCGGCGGTTCGCCCGCTACTCGCAGGGCGACGACGACTCCTTCGCGCGTCTGAACGACATGCCGAACCGCATCGTGAGCTCGGCCAAGATCGCGCTCTCGAACGAGAAACAGTTCAACAGGGACCTCTACGGCGGCCTGATGCATTCCTTTATCCTCTGGGGATTCCTGACGCTGTTCATCGCGACACTAATTCTGGGGGCCGATCTATATGTCGGCCAGAAAATCCTGCACATGGCGTTCTGGGAGGGTGACTTCTATCTCGCCTACCAGTTCATGGTCGACGCCATGGGCCTGCTGTTCGTCGTCGGCATCGGGATGGCGATGTACCGACGCTACTGGGTCCGCAACCACCGTCTCTGGGGCCGCCACACCTCCAACGAGGACGATCTCTTCATCTGGACGCTGTTCGCGCTGGGCGTCGGCGGCTTCCTGCTCGAGGGACTGCGCGTCTACAGCGCCGGCATTCCCGACCACGAGGTCGTCAGCTTCGTCGCCTACGGGATGGCACTCGGCTTCGACGCCGTCGGGCTCCCGACGATGGGTGCCGAGCAGGCCGGCCTGAACGGGGCCGGCTTCAACGTCGAGAACCTCCACTGGCTCGCGTGGTGGTCCCACTCGCTGATCGCCTTCTTCTTCATCGCGTGGATCCCCTACGCGAAGCCGTTCCACATGATCTCCTCCTTTGCGAACGTCGTCACGCGCGACGAGAAGGCCGGCAAGCGCCTGCCGAACGTCCCCTCGGATCTGGACGCGACCAACGCCGAATCGATCGACGACTTCACCTGGAAGGAGATCCTCGACCAGGACGCCTGTACCAAGTGCGGTCGCTGTTCCTCGGTCTGTCCGGCCAAGGCCTCCGACCGGCCGCTGGACCCGCGCGACGTCATCCTCGATCTGAAATCCTACCGAGAAGATCTCGAGGCCGGCGGCGAGGAGAAACCGATCGTCGCCGACGGCGGCACCTCGGTGATCGACTCCGAGACGATGGACTCCTGTATGGCCTGTATGGCCTGTATGGACGCCTGCCCCGTCGAGATCGAACACCTCAAGAGCTTTACCCGGCTCAACCGCCAGCTGACCGATCAGGGCGACGTCTCCTCGAGCATGCAGGACGTCTTCCAGAACGTCATGCAAAACGGCAACACCTTCGGCGACTCGCCGCGGTCTCGCGGTGACTGGACCGAAGAACTCGAATTCGACGTGACCGACGCCCGCGAGGAGGAAGTCGACTACCTCTGGTACGTCGGTGACTTCCCGAGCTACGACGAGCGCAACAAGCAGGTCGCCCGCTCGCTGGCGACCATTCTCAAAGAGGCCGACGTCAGCTTCGGCATCCTCTTCGACGACGAGAAGTTCGACGGCAACGACATCCGACGGGTCGGCGAGGAACTGCTCTACGTCGAACTGGCCGGCCACCACGTCGAGACGTGGGAGGACTGCGAGTTCGACACGATCGTCTGTACGGACCCCCACTCCTACAACACGTTCAAAAACGAGTACCCCGAAGTCAACTTCGACGAGTTCGCCGACGACCCGATGATGCCCTTCGAGTACGAGGAGCAGTGGAACGACGACGGCGAGATCGACGTCTACCACTGGACTCAAGCGGTGGAAGAACTCGTCGAGGAGGGCAAACTCGACCTGAACGGAACCGAACTCGACTACACGGTCACCTACCACGACCCCTGCCATCTGGGCCGGTACAACGACGAGTACGAGGCCCCGCGCGAACTCATCAAGGCGACGGGCTGTACGCTCGATGAGATGCCTCGCAACCGCAGCAACTCCTTCTGCTGTGGCGGCGGCGGCGGCGGCCTCTGGATGGACTTCGAGGAGGAGCCGAAACCGAGCGAGGAACGGATCCGCGAGGCGCTCGAGGACACCGACGCCGGCAGCGGGATCGAGAAGTTCGTCGTCGCCTGTCCGATGTGCATGACGATGTACGAGGACGGCCGCAAGACCGGCGACTTCGAGGACGAGATCGAGATCGTCGACGTCGCCGAACTCATCGTCGAGGCCATCGGCAAGGAGGACGAAGCGAAAGTCGAAGTCGCCGCGGACTGATCGACTCCTCGGCGCTTTTGTCCGATCGAACCGCGCTCTTCGAGTTGCGTTCACGAAAACGGCCGATCGATAGTACAGATCGGCCAGCTACGACGGAGAATCGTCACGAAATTGGTCGATCACTTCGTCTCTCGACTCGTAGGCGACCCGAACGATCCGCTCGAGAAGTATCCGTTTCGATACGTCACGACCGGTCTCGCGACGGATTTCCGCCTGTAGCTCCTCGAGTCGATCGGTCGTCGCTTCCGTGAGTTCGACCGTCGGACACATACACTGACACTGTGACTGCTATCGGAAAGGTTTGTCTCGCTGACGTTCGAGTGTACCCCCAGAAGGAGACCGTGGTGGTTCGGCGATCAGTCAGAGCGACCGGTCGAAGCCGAAGCGTCGGTGGCGTCGACTCGTTTGGTTTCGCGGACGAACTCGAGGAAGTTCTCGAACACTAACTTCGCCTCGCAGGATCGCCGGTAGTTCGCGTCGGTAATCTCGGCGAGGACCGACTCGCGGCGCTCGTCGGAGAGCTCCTTCCGGTGGACGAGTTCGCGGGCGGTCTTGGCGTCGTACTCGGGGTGGAACTGGACGCCGAACACGCGGTCCTTGCGGAAGCCGTGGTTGGAGTAGTCGTTTTCGGCGAGCGGCTCGGCACCGGGCGGGAGTTCGGTGACAGCATCGGAGTGGCTGGTAAAGGAGAGGAAGGTCTCGTCGACGCCGTCGAACAGCCGCGACTCGCCGGTGTGGTCGATCTCGCTGTAACCGACTTCGTAGACGCCCATGTCTTCGACGGTGCCGCCGAGGACGTCGGCGAGCAGCTGGTGGCCCCAACAGACCCCGAGGAAGGGGACGCCGCGATCGATCGCCTCGCCGACCCACTCCTTGACCGGACGCATCCAGTCGTCGTCCCAGTAGACCGACGATCGGGAGCCGGTGACGACGGCGCCGTCGTAGTCGAAGTCGTCGGGGACCGTGCCGTCGGTGGCGTCGAACTCCGCCAGCGAGGCGTCGAGTTCGCGCCGGAAGTTCCGCGTCGTGTTCTCGTCCCGGTGAGCCGCGTTCAGGACGGCGATTCGGGGGTGGCTCATTACGCCATAGTGGTCACTCGACAAGAATAGGCCTTCCGCCCGGTGTCGGCGTTGCCGCGACCGCCGACGGCTAGTTCGACACCCGCGCTCGAGCGCCGACGGGATCGAAATCGGTCACGTCCGCGACCCGACTCATCGCAGGTAGTAGGTCCCCGCCTCGTCCCGCCGAAACCGGTCCCCGGTGTCGAACCAGCCGTCGACGAACCGGCCGCGGTCGCCGGCCTCGTCGTCGGCGCGCTCGAGTGCGGCCGGCCCCTCCGACCGCTCGTCGTCGGTTCCGGCAGCGCTTACGTAGCCGTCGGCCACCACCGGGCCCGAGAGCTGGAGGCGGCCGTCGGCCGCTCCCTCGAGGACGGCGTCGTCGACCAGCCGGGCACGACAGTCCGGGACCGGACGGCCGACCGGTGACCCCTCGGCGTCGCCGGCGCGGGCGTCGTCGACGAAGCCCTCGCTCAGGGCCGTCGGACACTCGAGGCGGCCATAGACCCGCGCGACCTGGACGTCGCGGTCCCGGTAAGTTTCGATCACGTCGTCGTCGACCGGCGCTTCGCAGACCGCCCGCTCGAGCGAGTCGGCGGCGGCGTCGAAGTCCGGTTCGGCGACGATATCGCGGAGGACCGTCGCCCGGCCGGGTAACAGCGTGGCCCCCTCCTCGGCGATCGCGGCTGCGGCGTCGCCGGGGTCGAAGGCCCGATCGAGCAGGAGCGTGCCGCCGACGTACAAGACCGACACCGCGACGCGGACGAGTCCGTCCGGAGCGGCCAGCGGCGTCGTGAGCGAAACGACGTCGTTCGCCGCCAGCCCCCACGCGGCGATACCCGTGCGACAGTTTCGCTCGAGGGTGTCGCTCGCATAGCCCGCGATCGGCCGTCCCGACTGACCGTGGAGCGCGAGCAGGGGGAACTCGCCCGGCCGGCGATCGTCGACCTCGATACCGGCGCGGTCGGTCTCGGACAACGCCTCGAGGGTCACCGACCGGTCGAACGGGATCGACCGCACCAGATCGCGCTGGGCCGCCTCCGCGACGACGAGATCGGGCTCCAAGACGTCGAACGGACGGTCGACGGTGGCAGGCGTCAGCAGATGGGAAACCGGCGCGAGCGTCGCTCCGAGCCGTCGGCAGGCGAAAAACAGCGCCAGCGACGCGACCCGGTTTCGGGTGACGAGACAGACCGTGTCGCCGGGACAGATCCCGAGCGCGACGAGGCGTTCGGCGGTCCGGGTCGCGATCGCCGATAGCTCGCCGTAGGAGACTCGATCCTCGTGAATCGCCTCCGCGGGCGCGTATAACCGATCCTCCGAGATGTCGACGACCGCCGTCCGATTCGGGAAGCGGTCCGCCCGGCGGGCCAGCGAGAGGGTCACGGCGGTCGCTTCCACGCTCGCGTACGTAGTATGGCGGGGGTCAGTCGCAAGCACCCCCGGTATCGGTCGAGCCCGTTACTCGGAATCGGTCGTCTGTGCCTCGAGAAAACCCAGCAACAGATCGTTGACCGTCCGCGAGCGCTCGACGAAACAGAGGTGGCCCGCGCCCTCGAGGGGCCGGAACTCCCCGCGGGGCAGCCCTCGTGCCACCTCCTTCCCGGCCGCGGGCGAAACCAACTCGTCCGCGCCGCCGTGGATCACCCGCGTGGGCTGGGTCACGTCGACCAGCCAGTCGGTCGCGGCAACGTCCTCGAGCGCCGCGACCTGTGCCTCCCAGCCCGCCCGATCGGCGTCGCCGTCGGCCCGCCAGTCGACGATCCCCTCGCGTACGTCGGGCTGGTTCTCGAGGAAGTCCGCGGAGAGCCCCGTCTCGAGCGACGCCTCGAGTGCGTCCCGGTCGTCCGGCGGCGCGAACAGGGGCTCGAGGTCGAACGCCTCGCCCCGAGCCGCCGTGCCGAACAGCGTCAGCGTCGCGACGCGACTCGAGGTCCGGGCGGCCTCGAGCGCGATCGCCCCGCCGAGGCCACAGCCAACGAGGTGGGCGTTGCGAACGTCGCAGTCCGCCAGCACCGCCTCGAGATCGGCGACGAGCGTCTCGAGGTCGTAGGGGCCCGGCGGCGCGTCGGAGCGGCCCGTCCCGCGGAGGTCCCAGACGACGGCCTCGTGGGGGCCGGCGACGGCGGCGTGTTGCCAGCCCCACAGCCAGCCGCCGAGGCCGGCCTCGGGGACGAAGACGACGGGCTCGCCCTCGCCCGCGCGGTCGTAGTACAGCGAGACGGCTCCGTTCGATGCGGTCGGCATGGGAGAACCGACGGGACCGCGGTGAAAGAAGGGGACGGTTTCGACTCGAGTTTCGATTCGAGAGCGCTCGAGGTTCCGATCAGGCGTTCAGGATCTGGCGCAACACGTCGGGGGCGTCCTCGAGCGCGTCGTCGAGATCGTCGACGTTGGGGCCGCCGCCCTGTGCGAAGTCCGGCGGGCCGCCGCCGCCGCCGCCGACTCTCGAGGCGAGTTCGCCGACGACTTCGCCGGCGTTGACGCCCACGTCGTCGGGGACGGCGACGACGAACTGGGCACCGCTCTCGCCGCTGCCCAGCACTGCGATCTTGCCGTCCTCGACGAGGGCGTTGGCGGTCGCCCGGAGCTCGTCCATGTCGGCGTCGATGCGATCGACGACGGCAGTCGTCTCGCCGACCTCGACCTCCTCGCCGCCGCCACCGCCGCCGGCGCGGGCCGCGGCGAGCTGTTCGGTCAGGTCCTCGATCTCCTTGCCTCGAGCCTTCCACTCCTCGAAGAACCGCTCGGCGGTCTCGGGGACGTCCTCCGGGGAGACGTCGAGGATCTCGGCGGCCTCGTAGAGGGCGTCTTCCTTCGCTTGCGTGGCCTCGATGGCGGCCTCGCCGGCCGCGAAGGTGATCCGTTCGACGCCGTCCTGGACGCGCTCGGTCGAGAGGAGCTTGATCGTGCCGATGTCGCCGGTGCGAGCGACGTGGGTGCCGCCGCAGGCCTGAACGTCGTCGTCGACGGTGACCAGCCGGATCTGCTCGCCCGGCGGGATTCCGCCCTGATAGAGGTCGAAGCCGTGTTCGGCCTCGGCGTCGTGGCGATCGGGCCACTCCTGGGTGACCTGCGTGTTGTCCATGATGATCTCGTTTGCCAGGGACTCGATCTCCTTGACGTCCGCGCGGGAGATGCGGTCGTAGTGGCGGACGTCGATCCGCGAGGAGTCGACGCCCTTCTGTGCGCCGGCCTGGCGGATGTGTTCGCCAAGCACCTGTCGGGCGGCGTGGATGACGATGTGGGTCGCCGTGTGGTGGCGCATGAGCTGGCGACGGCGGCCGCCGTCGACCTGCCCGTTGACGAACTCGCCCTTGCCGGGGCTCTCGTCGGTCCGGTGGAGGATCACGCCGTCCTCGATCTGGACGTCTTCGACCTCGACGGTCGTGTCGTCGGTCGAGAGCGTCCCCGTGTCGGCGGGCTGGCCGCCGCCCTCGGGGTAGAACATCGTCTGATCGAGGACGACGTCGTAGCCGTCCTCGCGCTCGAAGACGTCCAGCACGACCGCCTCGAACTGGGTGCGCCCCTGGTCGTCGTAGTAGAGCTTGTCCGTCTCAGGGAGGTCCGCGAAGCGTTCGTCCTCCTCGTCTTCGGCCTCCGCGACGGCCTCGGGCGTGTCGTGGCGCTTCGCGACGAGGCTATAGAAGTCGTCGGGGATCTCGACGTCCGCGCCCGATTCCGCGGCGATTTCCGCGACCATGTCCGGCTGGATGCCGTGGGAGTCGTAGAGCTCGATCAGGTCCTCGGTGGGGATCGGCTCGCCTTTCTCCGCGTACTCCTCGGCCAGCGTCTCGACCCGGCGACCGCCCCGCTCTAAGGTCTCGCGGTACTTCTCGACCTCGGTGCGGACGATGTCGCGGATCGTGTCGCGGTTCTCGTACTCGAGCCGTTCGGCCTGCATGTCGACGAGTTCGTCCAGCGGCGCGTCGACCCCGACGGTGTCACAGAGCCGTTTGGTGCGGCGAAGCACCATCCGCGCGAGGTAGCCGGTGCCGACGTTCGAGGGGACGATGCCGTCGCCGAGCATGTACGCCAGCGTGCGACAGTGGTCCGCGATGGCGTAGATATCCTCGAGCGGTTCCATCAGGTCCTCGAGGACGTCGACGTCGACGTCGAGTTCCGCGGCGATCTCGCCGCGGGCGGTCTCCATGTCCTCGGCCTCGTCGATGTCCATGTGGCCCGCGAGCTTGGCGGCGCGGTGGATCAGTTCCTCCTGCTCGTCGGTGTGGTCGAGTCCGGCGTTGTCCTTCAGGAAGGCGATCATGTCGGGATAGACCGCCTCGTAGACGGTCGGAGTGCCCTGGGAGACCCAGGTCCAGCGCTCGAGGCCGTAGCCCGTGTCGACGATGTAGGTGTCCATCGGGCTGTAGCGGTTCCCGTCTTTCATCTCGTACTCGCCGTCGGAGTCTTGCTCCATCGACATGAAAACCAGCGTGGCGAGTTCGACGCCGCGGTAGATGACCTCGATGGCGGGCCCGGCGTTGCCGCCGCCGACCCACGGGTCCTCGATGTAGATGACCTCCTCGAGATCGACGCCCATCGACTCGAAGAAGCCGTCACAGAGTTCCACGGTCCGGTCCTTCCAGTAGACCTCGCCGTGGTAGGCGTACTCGTCTTCGTCGACCTCCTCGCGCGTGTTGAACGCGTGGTGGGCCATCATCTCGAAGGCCATCGTGTGTCGTCCGGTCTTGCCGACGTTGTCGATGTCCTGCATCCGGATGCAGGGCTGCGAGACCGTCAGCGGGTTCGCAGGCGGGGGCGTCTCGCCGCTGGTCACCAGCGGCTGGAAGTCGTAGATCGACGCCTGGGTCAGCAAGACGTCGTCGCGCCAGCGGTTCGCCGCGACCGGGTAGGGCTCGATTCGCTCGTGGTCGTGATCCTCGAAGTAAGAGAGAAAGGCCTCGCGCATCCCCGAGAGGTCGTACGACTCCTCGAAACCCGAGTTGTCGATGAAGCCGTACTCCTCGCAGGGCGGTTCACCGCAGGTCTCCCTGCCGTGATCGCGCGTCCAGAAGTGTGCGCCACACTTCGGGCACTCCTTGCGCTCGAACCCTTCCTCCTCGAAGTACTCGAGGCGGTATTCTGCCGCCAGTTCGCTCATTACGCGTCTATTGCCCCTGCAGCGCGTAAAACAGTTCCGCAACCCCGCCGCCCGAAGGGGATGACGAGACGAACGGTATCGGGAACGCGAGAGTCGAACGCAGATGTTACCCGACGGCGAGCGGTCGTGAGCGGTCCGATAGGGGCCGTCCGTCGCAAATTATTTCATTATATAATTAGTTAGAAATCAATAAGTAATGGGGCGTGTTCCTGTAGAACGAATTATCAATGAGGCAAACGCTGTGGGATCGGAACACACGACGAACGATCGGCGGAGACGGTGCGGAGCAACGGCCGCCGACCCCGGCATCTGTAGTTCGACGCCGTCGACGGCGGAGGTAACCGTATCGACGCGACGGAGCCTCCTCCGAAAGGCCGGGCTGGCCGGCGTCGGAACGATCGTCGGAGCGGCGCTGCTCCCGTCCCCGCCGGACGAAACCGACTCGAGCGGGACGGTCGAAGCCGCCGAGCCCCCGGCGGCGGTCGCCGACTGGGTCGACGAGCCGATCACCGACGAAAGCGACGCGCCGGATGCGACGGCGTCGATCGGTGTCGCCCTCGACCATCCTCTCGTCGGCCGCTATCGGCGGCGGACGGCGCTGACGATCGCGTATCTGGGCGGTCTAGTCGCGATGTTCGTCACCAGCTATCTCGGCGCACAGGTGACGGTCGGTGGCGACGTTCTCGACACCGTCTCGTCGAAGGGGTTCGACGCGCTCAGCATGGTCTTCATCGCGTTCGTCACGCTGACGCTGCTGGTCGTTCCCTTCTGCTATGCGCTCTGGAACGGCGGTCCCGGACTGGCCGCGCTCCTCCCGGTGGTTCCCGTCGCCCTCGGCGACCTCGTCGTCGGGAGCTACGTCCTCGGTCTCGACCTCGCGACCGGACTGACCGTCGGTGCGAGCGCGGCCGCGGTCGCGCTCGTCGCGGCGGACGCCCGGCGAGCGGGCTCGCTCCGGTTCTGGGCGGTTCCGATCGACGACGACGGGTTGCTGTTCGTCACCGCCGTGTCGATCGTCGCCGCGTTCGGCGTAGCCCGGTTCGTCGCCGCCGCGCCCGCGTACGTCTACGAGTGGTACGCACCGTTTGGTGGGCTCTGGCTCGTCCCCGCCGGGATCGTCGGGAGCTACTGGCTCCGCCGGCTCCGGTCGGCGTGGCAGCCGCGGACGAACACCACCGCCGACTAACCCCCCCTCGAGCCGATCCGATCGGCGGCCGCGGTTCAGCGGTCGATGCGTGCAACAGAACTATGTCCCACGGGTCCAGTCACGTGGGACAGACGTGAGCCGCGACGGCACCCCCTGCGGCGACCTCGCGACCCCGAACGGTTCTCTACGTGGCCGACACCGAACGGGCGGCCAGCGACGGTGCCGACGCGCTCGAGGCCGTCGAGTCGGGGCCGACGCGGTCGGTCCAGGCGGTGACGACGGTCGAGCGGGTCCGCAACTGGGCGGCCGCGTCCGACTGCGTCGTCTTCGCCGAGACGCCGACGACGGCGGCATCGCCTTCGCCTTCCGCGGCGTCGACTCGGTCGACGACGAAACGTAGACAACCGCTCAGGACTCGTTTTCGAGCGCCAGCGACGCCAGCATCGCCTCGAGTTGCAACCGTTCGTTCGCCCCTTCCGTGATCCGGTAATCGACCTCGCCGAGGCGCTCGAGCAGGCGCACGGTCGCCCGCTCGGGGACGTCGAACTCCCACGCCGAGCGGTGGAGTTGGTCGATCACGTCGCCGCCGGCGAGTCCGCGCTCGGTCAAGAGGTCCTCGAGGGCGGCCCGAGCGGCGGTGAAATCGCCGTCGATGGCGTGTTCGACCATCGCCTCGACCTCCTCGGGGCGGGCGGTGGCGGTGATCGCGAAGACCGTCTCCTCGTCGACGGTCTCGCCCATCACGGCGGCGGCCTGCAGCCCGTTGATCGCCTTCCGCATGTCGCCGTCGGCCGCGAAGACCAGCGCGTCGACCCCGTCGTCGGTGACCTCGATCCCCTCGTTCGCGGCGATTTCGCGCACCTGCGCCTCGATGGCGTCCTCGGTGAGTTCGGTGAATCGGAAGACCGCACACCGCGACTGGATGGGGTCGATGATCTGGCTCGAGTAGTTACACGAGAGGATGAAGCGAGTGTTGTTCGAGAACTGCTCCATCGTTCGGCGAAGCGCGGACTGGGCGTCGGAGGTCAAGGCGTCGGCCTCGTCGAGGAAGATGATTCGATGCGAGTAACCGCCGAACGAGGAGCGTGCGAAGTCCTTGATTCGGTCGCGGACGACGTCGATCCCGCGCTGGTCGGAGGCGTTCAACTCGAGGAAGTTCTCGCGCCAGTCGTCGCCGTAGACTTCGCGGGCGATGGCCTGTGCGGCCGTGGTCTTTCCTGTTCCAGCTGGGCCAGCGAAAAGAAGGTGGGGGAGGTCGTCCTGCTCGACGTAGTTCTCGAGTCGCGGGACGATGTTCTCGTGACCCTTGATATCGGCGAGCAGTTCCGGGCGGTACTTCTCGATCCAGACCTCCGTTTTCCCGGGGGTTGGCTCCGCCGCCTCGACGTCGGTGTCGGCCTCGGCCTCGCTCATACCGGGCGAACGGGCGGCCGGAAAATAAATCGACCGAAGGTCGCTCTCCGACGGCGCGTCCGCGGGTTCGGTCGCGTTGCCGACGGGTCACGAAACCGGACGGTTTCCCGCCCGGAAACCGTGGTGGCGGGTTTTACACCCTGCTCGAGGAAGGACGACACGCAATGGTTGAGAGAGCCACACTATCACGGATCGCCGTCGCGGTGCTGGTCGTCCTCGTGGTCTGTGGGACCGTCCCGGCGACGGTCGCCGCCCAGTCGAACGGCCAGACCGGCGGCACCGTCGTCGTCGAGGAGGACGAGACGGTCGACAGCCTCGAGGCGTTCGGGGGAACCGTCGTGGTTCGGGGAACCGTCACCGGCGACGTCAGTGCCGTGGGCGGCGACGTACGGATCGAACGCACCGGCGAGGTCGGCGGCGACCTCGAGGCGGCCGGCGGGAGCGTCACCGTCGCCGGCACCGTCGACGGCGACGTCGACGCCGGCGCGGGGAGCCTGACGATCACCGAGGACGGAACCGTCGGCGGAGCCGTCACGGCCGGCGTCGGGACCGTGACGATCGACGGCACGATCGAGGGCGACGCCGAGATCGGAGCCGAGACGATCCGGCTGGGCGAGACCGCCTCGATCGCCGGGGATCTGCGGTACGACGGCGACCTCGAGGGCAACACCGATGCGGTCGCGGGCGAGATCGAGGCGGACGCCTCGCTGGGGGTCGACGTCGCGCCGACGATCCAGCCGTTCGCGTCGTGGCTGTTCACGGCCTACGCCCTGGCGGTGAACCTGTTGCTGGGCGCGCTCTTGCTCGGGCTGTTCCCGCGGTTCTCCGACGGCGTGGCCGATCGCGTCGCGAGCGGTCCGCTCCGGTCGGGACTGGTCGGGCTAGCCGCCCTGGTCGTGATTCCCGTCCTCCTGATCGCGCTCGCGATCAGCGTCGTCGGCCTCCCGCTGTCGTTCGTCGGCGGCTTCGTGTTCGCCCTGCTAGTGTGGGTCGGGATTATCTACGGTCGTTTTGCCATCGCCGCCTGGATTCTGTCGCTCGTCGGGCTCGGGAACCGCTGGCTCGCCCTCGTCGTCGGGCTGGTCGCCGGGGCCCTCCTCTCGCAGCTGCCGGTTCCGATCGTCGGCGAGGTGATCGGACTGATCGTCCTCCTGCTCGGGCTCGGCGGGCTCGTTCGCGGACTCGTCGGCCACTGGCGGACCGCACGGGGTCGCGACCGCGAACGATCGGTCGGCGGCGGTCCCGACGAGCCGACCGCGGACTGACGACGGCCGAGGAAGCGAACCCGGTCCAACCACCGCGTCGACCGCGAGCGACGCGCTCAAGAGCGCCCCGTTGCAAGTGGTGGTATGTACGTCACCGTCGACGTCAAGGGCGAGGACACCTACGAGTTCGATCTCGAGGCGGTCGCGGGAGCCGACGCTGACGCCGCCGACGGGAGCGACACCGAGTCGCCGACCTACGCCGATCTCCTGCACGAGGTCGATCTGAGCCCCCACGAGGTGAGCGTCCTCGTCGACGGCCGTCCGGTCCCCGAGGACCGACCGGTCGAGAGCGAGCAGGTGACCGTACTGCGGCTCATCAAGGGCGGCAGCCGGTAGATGTTCGTCCGTCCTGCGACCCCCGACGAGTCCCTCGACGTGCGACGAATCCTCGACGCAGCCATGCTCGAGCCCGGCGACGTCGAGGCCCGGATCGAGGACGGCGACGTTCTCGTGGCGGGCGACCGGCGCGGCGGGAGCGCCGACGGCGCGGCCGGAACCGATCGAATCCTCGGCACCGTCGTCCTCGAGCCCCTCCCGGACGAGCGGGGGGCCCACGTCGCGTCGATCGGCGTTCGCCGCCGTCACCGCGGCCGGGGGATCGGGTCGACGCTGATCGACCGCGCCCTGAAGCGCGAGCGCAGGCTCACGGCCCGGTTCGACGACGGCGTACGGCCGTTCTACGAACGGCTGGGGTTCGCGATCGAGGCGATCGACGGCCGGCGACACCGCGGCGTTGCGGTGCGGGGAGACGACGACTGATACGGACTGCTGTCAGTCAGTGCCGGCGCGACAGCGACTGCCTGCGATCGTCGGGACCCAGCGACAGGAGGACGTACGACCGGAGCCCGTCGCCTGCCCGGCCCAGCTTTATCCGACAGACCGTGGTAGCAACCGCCGCATGGCGCTCCAACGGCTGCTCAGCGGTGATCCGTCGAAGAGTTCGAAGGTCTATCTGGCGATCGGTGCGCTCTCGCTGGCGAAGGCGATCGCGGTCCGCAACGACCGGGAGCGGTTCCGACGCGAGTTGCGCGACGCCGGCCTGTTCCTCGGCGTCGGACTGGCGCTACGCCGGTTCGGCAAGATGCGGACCCAGAAACGGCGGGAACTCGAGGCACAGGTGCCCGACTGGGCGATCGAGCTTGCGACCTCCGAACCGGCGAAACGGGGCGTTCGAACCGTCGCGAAACGGCGGCTCGGGCGCGCAGCGGAACCGCAAGCGGAACCGAGCCTGAAGGATCGAGCCCAGCGCGTCCTCTCGAGTCGCTGATCGTGCAGTGCAGCGACCGCCTCGCACGATCGGTCGCGTTCTCACGACGGGTTCGGCTCGAGGCTGGCAGTGAAGTGACGCAACTCGCGGTTTTCGGGCTCGGACGTGATCTCGAGTCCGTCGACTGCTTCGCGCTTCTCGAGGACGGTCGCAGCGGTCTCGGCGACGTGTTCGAAGTGTTCCGCGTGGTACGTACGGCGCGGTACCGCGAGGCGGACCAGCTCCGGTCGGTCGGTGTCGGGGAACGCGAAGCTCCCGAGTTCGACCCCGCGGACACCGCCCTCTCGATACAGTTCGCAGACCAGCGCCTGGCCCGGGAACTCGTCGGCCGAGAGGTGGGGAAGCGCCGCACCGGCGTCGAGGTAGACGGCGTGACCGCCGGGCGGCGTGTAGATCGGGACGCCCGCCTCCTCGAGTACGTCCGCGAACGCGCGGACGCCGTCGAGGCGGTCGGCGACGTAGGCCGCGTCGACGGCCTCGCGGAGCCCGGTAGCCATCGCGGCGATATCCCGTCCGGACATCCCGCCGTACGTGGGAAACCCCTCGTAGAGGATCGCCCGCTGCTTGCATCGCTCGAACAGCGTCTCGTCGTCGGTCGCGACGAAGCCGCCCGCGTTGGCCAGCCCGTCTTTCTTGCCGCTCATGACGATCGCGTCGGCGTAACCGAGTTGCTCGCGGGCGATCTCGTCGACGTCGGCACCGGCGAACTCGTCCTCGCGGCGGCGGACGAAGCCGGCGTTCTCGGCGAACCGGCAGGCGTCGACGACGAAGGTCGCGTCGATCTCGTCGGCGAACGCCCGCACCCGACGGGTGTTCTCGACGGAGACCGGCTGGCCCGCCGTCGAGTTGTTCGTGACCGTCAGAATCACCAGCGGCACGCGCTCGGTGCCCACTTCGTCGACGACCGAGCGGGCCCGCTCGAGCGAGAAGTTACCCTTGAACGGCTCGTCCGACTCGAGATCGTGAGCCCCCTCGACGGGGCAGTCGACCGGGTCGGCCCCCTGATTCGCGACGTGGGCCCGCGTCGTATCGAAGTGCGTGTTGTTGAGCGCGACGTCACCCTCCTCGAGAAGGGTGCCATAGAGAACGTTCTCCGCGCCGCGACCCTGGTGGGTCGGGACGACGCGCTCGAATCCCATCACGTCCCGAACCGCGGACTCGAGCTCGGCGAAGCTCCGCGACCCCGCGTAGGACTCGTCGCCGCGCAACAGGGCGGCCCACTGGGCGTCGCTCATCGCGCCGGTACCGCTGTCGGTCAGGAGATCGACGAAGACGTCCTCGGCATCGAGATCGAAGACGTTGTAGCCGGCCTCGGCGAGCGCTCGTTCGCGTCGGTCTCGAGAGGGGAGCCGGATCCGTTCGACGACTTTCGACTTGTAGGCGACCATACGGCAACGAGGGCGGCGCGCGTGTTCAGTCTAGTTGCGGCTCCGTGTCCATCGATGGCGCGAACCGTCCGTTGCAGGATGGATCGGCTCATCGACGGCCGAAGCGGACGGCCTGCGGTCGAACGCGGCGGCCGAGCGCCTCGTCGACCGCGGTCAGCGGGCACCGGTGTCGCCGAACACGTCGTTCCCGACCCGCGTCGGCGTCGGGTCGGGGCCGACGAGTTCCAGATCGGGGCCGGTCCGGACGGCGAGCGCGGAATTCGAGTCGCCACCGTCTCCGCCCGCATCGCCGGTCTCGGTCGCCTCGACCCGCCCGCTCGAGGCCGTGGTACCGCCACTCGAGGCGGCGTCGGAGCCGTCGTCGGTATCGGCCGACGCGTCCTCGCTCGGCCCCGTCTCCGTGACGGCGCTGAGTTCGGCCGCCGTCGCGTCGATCACGTCGCCGTCGTCACGGACGACGACGTCCGAATCGCCGACGAACTCGAACTCGAGGGAAGCAGCGGGATCGGCCTCGCCGTCGGCCGCGTCGCTCCGATCGGAGGGGACCGGGTCAGCCGACGACGCCGCGTCCGCCGACGTGACGTGCTGGAGGTCGTCGAAGAGTTCGGCCGCCGTCGTATCGTCGACGGCGGCGTCGTCGGGGATCGGGTCGTGAGCGCCGTCGCCGTCGAGGTCCGCCGGCGAGTCGACGCCGAACTCGGCGAGGACCGCGTCTGGATCTGGCTCGACGTCGGGGAACACTTCCGTCGGGGTCGAATCCGGGCTCATGACTCGCCCCATTCGGTGCCACCCCTTCGTTACGGCGTCGCTACCGTTGTTTCGGCGGCGATAGTAACGTACTAAAATTCGTCTCGTCGAACGACAGTCACGATCGGAAATCGATCGAGCGGCATCGGAGCGGACCCGACGCCGGAAACCGGTGCCTAGAACAGGTCCTGTGTCAGCTCGAGGGTCTGCTCCCGGTCCTCCCAGTCGACGAACAGCGCGACGCTGGTCGCGCTGGTGATGATGTCGTTGAGGTGGATCCGGGCCTCGGCCAGCGGGTTGACGATCTCGCTGATGATGCCGGGCTGGTTGGGGAGTTCCCCGCCGGTGACGCGGACGACCGCGACCGGCGAGTCGACGGTGACACTCGAGAGTTCGTCGCGGGCGATGACCTCTCGGTGGAGGATGTTCTCGGCGCGTTCGGCCTCCTCCTCGTCGATGTAGAAGGTAATGGTGTCCATCCCGCTGGCGACGGCGTCGACGTTGACGTCGCTTTCGGCGAGCGCCTCCGAGAGGTGGTTGAAGATGCCGGGCTGGTTACGGATCGCCCGGCCGGCGACGGTGAGACAGGCCAGCGGCCGCTCGCGCAGATCGACGAGGTTCTTGAATTCGCCCTCGATGCTCGTCCCGCCCGACAGCAAGTCGCCGTGCTGGTAGTGGACGACGCGGACGTCTAGCTTGCCGTCCTTGTAGGAGAGCGCGGAAGGAGCGACGACCTCGGCCCCGCGGAACGAGAGGTTTCGGAGTTCGTCGACCGAAATCTCGCCGACGTTGCGAGCCCCCTCGACGACGCGGGGATCCCCGGTCATGACGCCCTCGACGTCGGTCACGATGACGACCTCGTCGGCGTCCATGTACTTGCCCATCATCACGGCAGTGGTGTCGCTGCCGCCGCGGCCGAGCGTCGTGATCGAGCCGTCCGGCCCCTCCGCGAGGAAGCCGGTGATAACCGGGACCGTGCCGTCGAGGTCGGCGGCTACCTCCTGGGCGCGTTTCTGGGTCTCCTCGACGTTGACCTCGCCGTACTCGTCGGTGACGACGGGCCAACGGTCGCTGCCGGGCTCCAGGAAGACGGCGTCGATGCCCCGGGCGGTGAGTGCGGCCTTGAGCATCCGAACCGACGTGCGCTCACCCATGCTGACGATCTGGGCGCGGTCTTGCTCGTCGGTCTCGAAGGTGATCTCCTCGAGCAGTTCGTCGGTGGTCGATCCCATCGCGCTGGCGACGACGGCGATCTCGTGGCCGTCCTCGACGGCGGCGGCGATCGAGTCCGCGGCGCGGTTGATCCGGTCGCCGCTGCCGAGGCTCGTGCCGCCGAACTTGGCTACGACGCGCATACTGACACCTCGCTGACGGTGTGCGTGACGGTGGTGTGACTCATACTCGGTCCGTTACCAAGGCGTGCAGATAACTGTGTCCCATCGACCGCGTTTTTGCCCCGTCGTTCGGCCCGTGACGGCCCGAAACTGACAGTGGAGATACCAGTCTGGGAAGACACTCGCGACCGGGATTTATTGTCGTGCGTAGCATTACCACATGCCGATGAACGTACGGGATGCCCTCGAGGCCGACGCCGACGCGCTCGCGTCGATCGCCGACTCTCCGACGGACGTGATGCGAAATCTCGTCCACGACCGGACGGTGCGCGTCGCGGAAGACGGGAGTCACGATCCCAACGCCGACGTCTCGGGATCGCAATACGACGGCTCCGATCCGGAGGACCTGCTCGGATTCATTAGCTTCGACGCGCGCGAGGACACCGTCCACGTCACCCAGCTCGACGGGACGGACGAGGCCTGCAAACGGCTGCTGGCCGAGCCGGTCCGGTTCGCCGAACACGAGTCGATGGCCGTCGAAGTGCTGGCCGCCCGCGACGCCGACCCGATCGAGACCGCCGCCGAGGACCTCGGCTTCGAGCGACGGGGCCGCGGCCCGCGGTTCGACGGCTCCCCGACGGTCCGGTTTCGACTCGAACCCTAGGTTCGAACCGGCTGGTAGCGACCGCGATCACCTCGACTGTCGTTCGACGCGAGTACGGCGGCGGGAGCGTTCTCGCCCGGATTCGACTTTTTTCTCCTCCTCCATATTGCCAAAGGGATCGTAGAAGTGATTGCAGATGTCTCTAACGTATGAATTCGGACGCCGTTTCGACTGACAAGCATCTAACTAAACTTCTGGACAGTTACGTCGAGCGTGTCTAGATCGACGATCGGCGCGAAGCCGGCATCGGGATCGATGTTGACGCTCTTCTGGAAGTCCGTCTGGGCCTGCCAGCAGCCGGAGTTGATCGCCAGCACGTCGTGGTACTTGCCGAAGCCGAGCTTGTGGACGTGGCCGGTGTGGAAGATGTCGGGCACCTCCTCGATGACGAGGTAGTCCTCCTCCTCGGGCGCGAGCCGCGTGTGACCCCCGAACTGCGGCGCGACGTGGCGCTTCTTGAGGAGGTGGTACATCGCCTTGTGAGGGTCGTCGTAACTGGCCTTTTCCTCCGGGAGTTCCGCGATGACCTCGTCCAAGCTGACGCCGTGGTACATCAGGACTGAGACGCCCTCGAGGGTCACCGTCGAGGGGTTGCTCACGATCCGGGGATCGTGGGCGGACATGATCTCGCGCAGTTCCTCGTCGAAGCCGGGCTGTGGCTCCGCGAGCCGAACCGCGTCGTGGTTGCCCGGGATCATGACGATCTCGATGTCCCCGGGGATCTTCTTTAAGTACTCGCTGAAGGCCTCGTACTGCTCGTAGATGTCGACGATGTCGAGTTCCTCGTCCTGGTCGGGGTAGACGCCGACGCCCTCGACCATGTCACCGGCCAGCAGCAGGTACTCGACGCGTTCCGCCTCCGCGGTGTGGAGCCAGTCCGCGAAGGCGTTCCAGGCGTCGGCCATGAACTCCTGACTACCGACGTGGACGTCGCTGATCAGCGCCGCCTGCACGTGGCGATCCGCCGTCGACGGCTCGTGGGTCCGGGGGATGTCGGGGAAGTGCAGCGAGTCGACGAAGGCGATCCCCGAGTCGTCCGCCAGGGACCCCTCCATCGCCAGCACCTCGTCACAGAGCAGTTCGTCGACCAGGTCGACGTACTCCCGGTCTTTCATCACCAGCCACGGGAAAGTTCCGGTCGCGTCCTCGAGTTCGATCAACCAGTGGCCGCTGGCGGTCGATCGGATGTCGTTGACCAGTCCGACCATCGCGACCTCGCTGCCGCCGGGCATGTCCTGAATGGCGGTCGCCGGCCGGTGGTTGACCCGTCCCTTGAGTTTACCGCCCAGCCGGTCGAGTCGATCGCGAAAGACCGAGACGAAGTCCTCGTACTCGCCGGTCCCGGTACTCTGGCCGGTCATGTCACCGACGATCTCGAGGGAGCGGCTCGCGGGATCGACGGAGCGATCGGCGGGCGACGACCCCCCCATTTCAACTGGAGCGGCCCCGGAGGTATCATCGCCCGGGGTCGGGTCAGTTCCAGTCGAAACGGAGGGGGTCGGTTCGCCGTCGAGAACGGCGGCCGGCTCGGCGCGAGCGGCATCGGCGGCGTCCGCCGAGAGCGCCGTCTCGACGTGTTCGGTCCGGACGACTAAGGCGTCCTCGGGGACCGCCTCGAGGACGCGCTCGAGGGCCGCACCGGGATCAGAGGCCCCGGCGAGCCGCGTCACGGCCTCGCGTTCGGCGTTGTAGCCGCGGCTCGTGAGTTCGCCGACGATCCGCGCGGGGGCCTCGAGTGGCACAGCCGTCACATTCGCGAGCGGAACAAAAAGGATAGCGAATCCGGGGTCCGCCGGCACCCGGCTTCGGACGAAGGGTCGACCGACCGGCCGCCGCCGGAAGGTTCATGCGCGGCTCGACGCAACTGCTCGTCAATGGACGGGCCCGACGCCGGCGAGAGCGACCGCGACCGAGCGGGGCCACCCGACGATCCGCCGACCGCCGACGGACCCGATTCCGCGGCCGACCGGGACGGGACCGACGACCGGCTCGCGTCTCGACCCCGACCGGGCGAAGGAGTCACGATCGACGACGGGATCGTCCGCTGGTTCCTCGAGGCCGACGACCGAGCGGCGGCCGTGGGCCGGGACGTCGCGACGAGCCTCGCGATCGTCGCCGTCGTCGGCCTCCTGTTGTTCGCCGTCGCCGGCACCTGGCCGCCGCTGGTCGCCGTCGAGAGCGGCAGCATGGAGCCCCACCTCGAACGGGGAGATCTCGTGATCGTCGTCGACGAGGGGAGATTCGCCGGCGACGGTGCCGTCGGCGGAACCGGTATCGTCACGCGCGAGCGCGGACTGGAGACTGGCCACGAGACGCTCGGCGACGCGGGCGACGTCGTCGTTTTCAGACCGAACGGCGACCCGCGCCAGACACCGACGATCCACCGGGTCGCGTTTCGGGTCGAGAAGGGCGAACGCTGGGTCGAGACGAAGGCCGACCCGGCGTTCGTCAACGGCGCGACCTGCACCGAGATTCCGTCGTGTCCGGCCCCCCACGACGGGTTCGTCACGAAAGGCGACGCCAACCCCGCGTACGACCAGCTACCGCGGTCGGGCGCCGACACGACCGTCGTCAAACCCGAGTGGGTCCGGAGCAAAGCGATCGTTCGGCTCCCGTGGCTCGGCGAGATCAGGCTGGCGGTCGATTCGGTCCGCTCGCTGCTGGGCGTTGGCCCGGCTGCGGTCGCGGTCGCCGCGGGACTGGTCGCGCTCGCGCTGTTCGTCACGGCCGCCGCCGGCCGCGATCCATAGGACCACGCGGGCGACCGCGATCCGTCGCGGCCCGTGGCGGTCGGGACGAACAGAAAGTTGATTGGCGGTCCCGGCAAAACGGGGCACGATGAGCGGTTCTGATTCCGGGGATCACCCCGGCGATTCCGGCGACGGCGATCGCGAGCGGTTGGCGACAAACCACGACCGTGACCCGCCGGACGGCGACGCCGCTGGCCCGCAGCGGCGGGGCGACCGCGGACGTGCCGATACCGACGACGGCGCCAGTATCGAGGACGACGGCGTCGTCCGCTGGTTCCTCGAGACCGACGACGAGAACGTCGTGTTGGTTCGGGACGTCGCGAGCAGCGTCGCGCTCGTCGCCGTCGTCGGCCTCCTGCTGTTCGCGGTCAGCGGACTCTGGCCGCCGCTGGTCGCCGTCGAGAGCCCGAGCATGGAGCCGAACATGCACAGGGGCGACCTGATCTTCATCGTCGATGACGGACGGTTCACCGGTGACGGGGCCGTCGGCGACACCGGCATCGTCACGATGCAACGCGGTGAGGAGAGCGGCTACTCGGAGTTCGGGAACCCCGGCGACGTGATCGTCTTCCGACCGAACGGCGAGACGAGAGCGACGCCGATAATCCATCGCGCCCACTTCTGGGTCGAGAAGGACGAGCGATGGGTCGAAACCCAGGCCAGCGAGGAGTTCGTCGGCGACGCGAGCTGTGAGGAAGTCGTTACCTGTCCCGCCCCCCACGCCGGATTCATTACGAAAGGCGACAACAACCCAAGCTACGATCAATTGCCGGGATCGGGCGCCAGAACGACCGTCGTCAAACCCGAGTGGGTGACCGGCAAGGCCATGTACCGGATCCCGTGGCTCGGCCACGTTCGACTGACCGTCGACAGCCTCCTGGGTGGGATGATCGCTCCCGCCTCGCCCGCGGGCGCGCCGCTACAGGGCCCAGCCGCTCCCGTGACGACCGCGTCGGCTGCCGGTCCCGGCGCGCCGGGGCCAGGTGTCGGTGGGGGCCTCGCCGGCACAGCCGGTATCGTCGGGCTCGCCGCCGGCGGTGCGGTTCTCGCCGCCGGCCGCTACCGGTCCTGACTCATCGTCGCTCGGGTTCTCGTCGCGTCGTCACACCCGCATCTCGTCGCGTCGAATTCCCGTCGGAGAGGCTCAGCGGCGAAACGAATCGACGATAACAAAGGATCGAAACTGCGAAGCTCAGTTCTCGAACCGGGCCTGTACGAACGGCTGAACGTCGTCGATATCGGAAAGCCGCGAATCGGAGAGGAGGACGGCCTCCGTCTCCTCGAGCGGGACCGAGAGGCTGATCTCTTTGGTCCGGCCGTACCGGCCCTTGGAGACGACGACGGCGTTGACGATTCCGAGCATGTCGAGTTCGCTGATGAGGTCGGTCACCCGACGCTGGGTCAGCACGTCGGCGTCGATCTCCTCGCAGAGGCGCTTGTAGATGTTGAACACCTCGCCCGTGTTGATGCTGTGGACGCCGTTTTTCTCGAGCAGGATGATCGCGAAGAGGACGAGTTTCGACTGCGTCGGCAGAGTGCGGACGACCTCGACCACGCGATCGAGTTCGATCTTGTCCTGGGCCTGTCGGACGTGTTCCTCGACGATCGTCTCCGACTGGGAACGCTCGGCGAGTTCGCCGGCGGTCCGCAGCAGATCCAGCGCGCGCCGTGCGTCCCCGTGTTCCTGCGCGGCGAAGGCCGCACACAGCGGGATCACGTCACCCGAGAGCGCGCCCCCCTTGAACGCGACCTCGGAGCGATGTTCGAGAATGTCTCGAAGCTGGTTGGCGTCGTAGGGCGGGAAGACGATCTCCTCTTCCCCCAACGAGGACTTCACGCGGGGATCGAGGAAGTCGGTGAACTTCAGGTCGTTCGAGATACCGATGATCGAAACACGGGAGTTCTCGAGTTCGGAGTTCATCCGCGAGAGATTGTAGAGCGTGTCGTCGCCGCTTTTCTCGACGAGTTTGTCGATCTCGTCCAACATGATGACGACGACCCGCTCGTCGTAGTCGACGGCGTCGAAAAAGACGCTGTAGACCCGGTCGGTCGGCCAGCCGGTCATCGGCACCTCCTCGAAGGAGTCCTTGTCGTCTCGTAGCTCCGCGATCCGGTCTTCGATCTCGTCTCGCCCGCCGAACGGCGTCGATGCGAGCGGGTGATCGGGTGTCGGATCAGCGGCACCGTCCCCGGACGCCTCGGACCCGTCGGCAGCGTTCTCGAGGGCCGCGGGTTCGGTTTCGGACGGCGAATCGCTCCGGTCGGCTGACCCCCCTGTTTCGAGTGGAGAACCGCCGGACTGCGGTCCGATATCAGTTCCAGTCGAAGTTTCGGTGTCGCCGTCGATCTCGTCCTCGGAGACGAAATCGAACGGGTCCGACGCCGTCTCATCTGCCGGCTCGTCGCTCGAGCCGTCGGCGGCGCGGTCGTACGCCTCGAGATCGTCCAGCAGGGATCGGAGGTCGTCGATTCGCTCGTCGATCCGGGTCTCGTTCTTCTCGATAAACTTGTTCGCGAGCTGTGCGAGGACCCGATACTGGGTATCGGTAACCTCGCAGTTGATGTACTCGACGTCACAGGGGACCGAATATTTCTGGGACGTACTCTCGAGTTCCTTGCTGACGAACTTCGCGCTCGCGGTTTTGCCGGTCCCGGTCTTCCCGTAGATGAGGATGTTCGAGGGGGTCTCCCCGCGGAGCGCGGCGACCAGAATCGTCGCCATCTTGTTGATCTGATCGCTCCGGTGGGGGAGTTCGTGTGGGGTATAGGACGGTCGCAGGACCTCCTTGTTCTCGAAGATCGGTTCGCCGCTCAACAGGTCGTCGAATAGGCCCTGATTCGACTCCTCGTCGCCGAGATCCGCGTTCTCGAAATCCCTCGAGAACCCGTTCGCTCCGTCGACCTCGACCTCGTCCGAACCCGCGATCTCTGAGTCGTCGTCTGACATCGGTCGTACACGAACCCCCTTATTTCGGGTGGAGTACCGAGTCTGTAACCGGGAATAGCCTCGTACGATGGCTTCCTTCAATGGATTCGCGAACCCAGTTACACGATTCGGGTCCAGTTGATGCAAACGAAACAGAGGAAAACCACGCTAATAAATGTGTCCCTTCCCCGTCCGGACCGAGAAACAGTCGCCGATCGGCGGCCGTGACTCGGTCGTACAACGACATCGCGTTCGCCGCTCGTCGGCCGAACGGGACCGAGCAGCAGCGACTCGCGCACGGGGAATCACATTATTATTACCGTTCGAAAGGGAAGTTCGAACGCGGTATAGGGCGTCGGTGGGAAGCGTCGAGAACGGGATTCCGAGTCGATCGGCAGGGGGCTGGCTTCAACTGGAAGCCGATCGAGTAAGTAGAGGAAAACGGGCGGACACACTGGACGTCGACATCGGGACGATCGAGACAATGTCGAGATAGCGACCAGAGGCTGTTGTGACCAGAGACTGCAACCGAGTCGGGAGTGGAACGAAAGTAGGATGTGGTGGGGTGGGGTGGGGTGGGGTGAGGTGGGGTGGGGTGGGAAGAGAGGGGCGAGGCGGGGAGAGGTAGAGTCGAAACGGATGGGAAAGTGGAACAGGAATCAAGTGAGTCACGGGAACATCAGACGTGCCGGACTCCCCCCCCCACCCCTTCGTTTCGGGTGGAACGGAGCGAAGAGGGGGTGGGGGGGGGGAGGGGTCATTTTAAGAGGGAAGTTTTATTTATACAGATCAGAAACAGTATCCGCAGAACTAGCAGACGACAATACTTTACTAGGGAGTTATTTAGTATTGCTAGTACCTGCTAGATTAGTAGCTTGTCCGTCCTCTAATTACTAGATCTCTATTCGAGTTACTAGAACCGGTCTCTTTGCCGAGTTCGCCCTTGAGACCCCTCCGAACGGCGACTCGAGTGGAAATCAGGGGTGAATCGCTCCGGATCACCGTCTCGATGCGCTCCCCCGTTCGTCCATCTCCACTCGAAACGAAGGGGTGGGGGGCTCCGATCGAGGCTTTCGTCTACTACTGGCATACGTATGTCACGTAATCTCACTCAATCTACGACCATGGTTATCACGCTCAATCAAGATCATGACCTAATATAACAAGGTCGCCCCCTCATTTTAGACGACGACAGCACTTCGACGCTCGTCTCTATCAGGAAAACGATGGGCGTAAGAGAACGCGCTCTCGACCCCCTACCGTCGCGTCCGTTCGGCCATCGATCGCTTCCTCTCGCTTCTACTCTAATTACTGTCAGTCAGAATGACAATTCATCTCTGTCGAATTGTCTATATGTCTGACGTAGGCTTAAGTGAGTTCAGTTTGTAGTACGCGCAACTGCACCCCGCGGTGCTGGAGGCCCCACAGATGGGACTGTTCACAGAACTCAAAGATAGTATCTCTCGGGCAACGGATCGCCTGTTTTCGGAACAGGAGCCCAAACGAATCGGTATCTACGGTCCGCCAAACGCTGGAAAGACGACGCTTGCGAACCGCATCGCGCGTGACTGGACCGGTGACGCGGTCGGCGCGGAGAGCCACGTCCCCCACGAGACACGGCGCGCACGCCGGAAAGAAAACGTCGAAATCGAACGCGACGGCAAGACGGTGACGATCGATATCGTCGACACGCCCGGCGTGACGACGAAGGTCGACTACGAGGAGTTCACCGACGAGATGGGCGAGGAAGACGCCATCCGCCGCTCCCGGGAAGCGACCGAAGGCGTCGCCGAGGCGATGCACTGGCTCCGCGAGGACGTCGACGGCGTCATCTACGTCTTAGACAGCGCCGAAGACCCGATCACGCAGGTCAACACGATGCTGATCGGCATCATCGAATCGCGGGATCTCCCCGTTCTCATCTTCGCGAACAAGATCGATCTCGACGACTCGAGCGTCAAGCGGATCGAAGACGCGTTCCCCCAACACAAGACCGTCCCCCTGTCGGCCAAAGAGGGGGACAATATGGACGAAGTCTACGACAACATCGCGGAGTACTTCGGGTGATAACCGATGCCAAAAGCAACTAACGCGGACGACTCCGACGCTCCCGACGGCGTCCAGATCGACCTGATCAGCGGCGAACGCATGGCCGGCATGGCGACGATGGAGAAAATCAGGATGATCTTGGACGGCGTCCACGACGGCAACATCGTCATCCTCGAGGAGGGACTGACGCCCGACGAGGAGAGCCGGCTCATCGAGGTGACGATGGCCGAGATCAGCCCCGACGAGTTCAACGGGATCGAGATCGAGACTTATCCCAAGTCCGATACCCGCGACTCGTCGCTGCTCGGTCGGATCATGGGTGGCGATCAGGCGGAAGCGAAACTGACGGTGATCGGCCCGGCCAACCAGATCGAGACGCTCCACAAGGACGAAACGCTCATCAGCGCGCTCGTGTCCCGCAACTAATGCCCCATCAGTGTACGAACTGCGGCCGGCAATTTGCCGACGGCTCCAAGGAGATGCTGTCGGGCTGTCCCGACTGTGGCGGGAACAAGTTCCAGTTCGCGCCGACCGCGACGGCCGCGACCGACTCGTCGGCCTCGACGGAGACCGAAACCGACGGCTCGGGCGCAGTCGATGCCGGTTCGACGCCGAACTCGAGCGCAACCGAGCCCCCGGACGGCGTCGCGACTCGAGCCGCCGAAACCGTCCGAAACCTGATGTCTTCCGATTCGGCCGACGACGCCGAATCGGACGGTACCGATCACCGCCAACCGACGGACGCGGGACCGACCGCGGATGCCGATTCGACTGCGGACGCCGGCTCCTGGCCCTCGAGCGGGACCGCCGGGACGGACGACTCGGAGCCGGCAACCGGCACCGATACTGGGCCTGAGGGGGAGTTCGACGAGTGGCCGGAGACGGCACGTCGGCCCGCGGACCGCTCCGACCCGCCGGCCGATCGGGCGGTCGACGACACCGAGCGGTCCGATCGGTCGGCAAACGGCTCGAATCGGCCGACCGAGGGCCCGACGACGACGTATGCAGACGACGAGAACACGGCGCAGGCCGACGCTCGAAGCGAGGTCGTTCCCCCGGACGAACTGCCAGCACACGAGGGTGACGAACCCCGACTCGAGGCCGAGGGCGGCGACAAGCTCCACCCCGGTACCGACTCCACGGATGAATCCCTCTCCGCAACCGACTCCACGGATGAATCCCTCTCCGCAACCGACTCCACGGGCGGGACCCAACCCGTGACTGACACCATCGACGAACCGCCGGAACACGGACGGGTCGTTCAGGAACCGAGCGGCCAGCGCCCGTCGATCGAGGAACTCCGGGCGGAACTCAACGAACAGTTCGAGAGCATCAAGATCGTCCGTCCGGGTCAGTACGAACTCAACCTGATGGAACTGTACAACCGCGAGGAGTACATCATCTCGCTTCAGGAGGACGGCCGGTACGTGATCGACGTCCCGGACTCGTGGCGCGACGCCGACGACGAGTGACGCAGGTCTCCGGCACACCCCTCCGTTTCGATTGCAATTCTCCCGCAGCCACCTTCGATTCACGTTCACACAGTCATTCCCTCTCCATTGGAAACGATGGTCACGATCCGGCTCTCCAACAGGTTGTACTGCCGGCGACTCGAAGACCGAGCGCCGAACTGCCTTCACACGACCGTCGAGTCCACTGTGGCCACTCGAGGGATGCTCCGGACGGAGAAAGATGGATTTAAACGACGCGGCTACGACCCCTCGAACATGAGTACCGCAACCAAGGTCGTTCTCGCGACGGTCGGAGTATCGGCGCTGCTGTCGATCCTGCTCGTCTTCCAGACCGCACTCGCCTGATGTTCGAGGCCCGTGCGCTCTCGGCGGCGGTCGACGCCGTCCGCGAGAGCCACGCACCCGACGTCCGGGTCCACGACTGCGAACGCGACTTCGAGACGCTGGACCCGGCACTCGCGGAGGACCTCGGGCTGCTCGTCGACTCGCTCGAGCCCGCGAGCTACCCGGCGGCGTGGCTGCCCGAGGACGCGCCGACGCTGCTCGCTCGCTACGCGAGTTCGGAGTTGACGATCGGGATGCCAGGAGACGGTAGCGTCGCCTGGACCCGCCAGACCGAGCCGCCGCTCGTGCTGGTCAAACCGCGCGTCGAGGGCTCGCCCGACGCTTTCCTCGATTTCCTGGTCGCCGAGGCACTGGTCCAACTCGATCTCGGCGTTCCGGAACACTTCCTCGACTTCTTCCAGGACTCCTATCCCGACCTCGATCGGGCGGTCGAACTGGATCCGAACGGTACCTATCAGGTCGCCGCGGCGCTGTACGACGGTTGGGTCGGACTCCAGACGCGCGAGGTGTTCGCCGAGTGGCACGACACCGATCCCGACCTCGCCGACGCCTGGCAGGACGCGGGGAGGCGCCTCGAGGACCGCGTTTCGGACCTGCCGCGGGCGGTCGCACGCGGTGACACCGACTTCGCCGACGCGACGGAACTGGCGTGTGCAGCGATCAAGCACGCGATCGAGCTGCCGGCCCCCTTCGCCGCGCTCGACACCCAGGCCTACCTCGACTACGGCCCCGAGTACGCTATCCAGTGGGCCGAGAAAACGTTCGCGTCGCTCGAGGAGTAGCCCGTCCGGCCTCGATGATCGATCGTCGCCTACCGGGTCGCCGTCAGTCGCCGCTCAGAACTCGGCCTCGATGCTGCCGTCCTCGTCGAGGTCGATCACGCCGTCGAATCGGTTCCGGAATCGTTCGACCAACTCCTCGTCGTGGGGGTCCTTGGCGAGGTGGAACAGTCCGACCGCGTCGTACTCGGCGAGTAACTCGAGGACTCGATCGACGGCCTCGAGGGCCCGTTCGTCGCCGGCGTAGTAAGCGAGTTCGGTGACGGAGTCGATACTGATGCGTCGTTTGCCGTCGTGTTCGTCGAGGAAGCCGTCGATGTGATCGACGATGCCGTCGACGTCGTCGGGGGCGGCGACGTAGTGGACGGTATCGGATGAGCGCCGGGAGTAGCCACGTTCGATGCTCAGCGTATCCAAAATCTCGGCTCGTTCCTCGTCGACGTCGTAGTACTCGAGTTTCTGTCTAACTTCGCGGGCGGTGGTTCGGGTGGAGACGACGAGGAAGTTGTCGGTATCGGTCTTGAAGAAATCCGTGTCGATACGGTCGGTCTCACCGGTACTCGGATGCAACAGGAGTACCCCGGTGCCGCCCGGTATCGTCGCCGGCGTCCCGTCTATCTCGAGCGTATACTCCATACTGGCCGCAACAACTCCGGGGACTCCCTTAAGCGTGCGGATGTCTCTCCCGTCGGAGAGCCGAAAGCGGTGGAAGGGTCTGAAAAACTGGCGAGGGGTGGGACAGTGCGACTCACCGAACGTCGAAGCGAAATCCGGATGCCCACGGATTTCGAACCGACGACCCTTCACCCGCTACTTTTTAGGCTAACCTAAAGAATCTGTCGGTGGTTCTCGGAATCGCGAGATAGATCGGTGACGCCGGTGATCGGCATCGTTCGGTACCGTCTGGGGGTTCCGTCCCGATGCGAACGCGTTTAGTCCCGCGGCGCCACGCTGTGGACATGAGCGTTCGCGAGGAGTTCGACGACTGGGCAGCCAGCGGACGGGACAGAGGCATGGAGGAGCGACACTGGCACACCGCGAAACACGCGCTCGCACGGATGCCGATCGAGCCCGGCGACACCGTCCTCGACCTCGGTTGCGGGAGCGGCTACGCCGGCCGCGCCTTACGGGATACGAAGGACGCGGGACGGGTCTACGGCCTCGACGGTTCCCCCGAGATGGCACGCAACGCCGCGGGGTACACGGACGATCCGGCCGTCGGCTACCTCGTCGGGGACTTCGACGAACTGCCGTTTGCCGACGATTCGATCGACCACGTCTGGAGCATGGAGGCGTTCTATTACGCCGCCGACCCCCACCACACCCTCGAGGAAATCGCCCGCATCCTCCGGCCCGGTGGTACCTTCTACTGTGCGGTCAACTACTACGAGGAGAACGTCCACTCCCGCGAGTGGCAGGAGTCCATCGCCATCGAGATGACCCGCTGGGACCGCGACCAGTACCGCGAGGCCTTCCGGGAGGCGGGCTTGCACGTCGTCGAACAGGACAACATCCCCGACCGGCAGATCGAGATTCCGGCCGCGGCCGAGTTCCCGACCGAGGACTGGGACACCCGCGAGGCGATGGCCGAACGCTACCGCGAGTTCGGTACTCTCCTGACCGTCGGCGTTGCACCCTGACTCCTCGAGTGCGGCCGAACGTGCCACGAAACCCTCGTGGCCGCCAGCGATCGATCCGGATTCGCGGGCCGAAACCCCCCGGTTTCCACTCGAGATCCGCACCCACCTTCGAGAGACCGTCACACGGCCGCTGACTCGAGTCGAAACGCTCCCGTCCGATCGGTGACAGTCCCGGATCGTGACGTGACGACCGCCCCGCGCCGGCGGCCGTCGTCGATCGAATCGACCCGTCGACCGCCGACCCACCGTCGGCGTCGGTCGCGAGCGGCGACTCCACCGCCGCTACTCGTGGCGTTCGCCGGCCGGGATCGCGACCTCGAGCCAGTTCTCCTCGGGCGGGAGCGGACAGTCGAAGGTGTCGCTGTAGGCACAGAACGGCGAGTACGCGAGGTTGAAGTCGACGACGATCTCGTCGCCGTCCGCGAGGTCCCGGTCGGGCTCGAGTTCCATGTAGCGGCCGCCGTCGTAGCTCTGCTGGCCCGTCGTCTTGTCCCGGAACGGGACGAACAGCGGCTGTGCGTCGGGGCTCTCTTGCTGGTAGGCCGCGAGTTCGAACGTCCCGTCCTCCAGGTCCTCGTCCTCGCGATCCAGTTCGAACTCGAGGGTCGCGACCCGCAGGTAGCGCATCTCCCGGCCCGCCGTGGTGTCCATCAGCACGACCTCGGGGTCGTCGTGGACCGTCGCGGTCGCGGTCACGCGGTAGTCCGGATCCGGCTCGAAGTAGTCCAGTCCCGCGAAATCATCGCGCTCTTCGGGCGGGATCGGCGACTGCGGATGGTCGGCGAAAAAGTCGTCTTTCTCGGCGCGTTTGGACTCGAGTTCCGTGCGCCAGCGGTCGACGTCGATGGAATCGCTCATAGCCGACGTAGTCGACCGAGCGGGGAAGGCGTTGTGCTTTGACTCGGTCTCGGTCGCTGCGGGTCACGTTCTACCGGCACTTCGAAAACAGCGTGAATCGGGTCCTCACTGCGGCCGTTTGCCGGTCCGACTCGTTACTCTTCGATCGTGAGTACCCCGTTCCGGGCCGAGACGTCGGTCGCTTCCGGCGGGAGTTCGAACTCGAACTGCTCGTCGCCCGCGACGATGATCGCGGTCGACCCGACGACGTCGACCGAGATATCCGCGGCCGACGTGCCGAAATCGACCGCGATGGCGCTACCGTCATCGTATTCGAACGTCCGAACGACGGCGTCTCGGTCGACGTTCTCGAGGGAGTGGGGAACCTTCACACGATTTCTAGGAGCCGAGCCAAGTAAAGGCTCACGCTGGCAGCAATCGGGCGGGCCGACCGTGGATCCGGGCCGAACGCGGATCGATCGTCCGCTCGGTCCCGCTCGACTCGGCGTCGCCCCGAACGACCCGACGTTTATTACTGGTCGGGCGGCCACTCCAGTCCGTCAACGCTATGGACGACCGACTATGAGTACTGGCAGAATGACCGACTGGCGGACGGTGTTCGGCCACGACGAGCCCTACGAGCCGCAGGTCGACGGTATCGAGACCGCCATCGACACCGGCCGGCAGGGCGGCTACACCGTCGTCGAAGGGGCCTGTGGGACCGGGAAGACGATGATCGCGCTCACTGCCGGGATCGATCTGGTTCGCGATCCCGACACCGACTACGAGCGCGTGTTCGTCCTCACGAGCGTCAAACAGCAACTGCGCCAGTTCGAAGCGGACCTCGAGACGATCAACGAGAACCTGCCGGCCGACTGGAACCCCGTCTCGGGACTGACCCTCGTCGGGAAGGCCGACGTCTGCCCGTACAACCGCGAGAAGACGGCGGGGTTCGACGACGGAAACGTCTACGACCGCTGTGAGACCCTGCGCGATCGCACCCGCGATCTCACCGGCGAGGGCGGCGACACGACCGCGGGGAACCTGGCGACCCGCGCCCGCAGCCAGCAGATCGGGTTGGCCGACAGCGGGAGTCGGTCGAAGAACACCTTCCTCGAGACCGCCGGTGAGCCGACGCCGTACCCGCCCGACCTGCCGGAGTACGGTGAGGGTGGCCCGGTCGGCGCCGAGACGGAGTATTGCCCGTTCTACGCGCAGTATCTGGAGGATCTACCCGACGACGAGGACGGCTCGCCCGCCGAAGCGGTTCCCTACGACTTCACCGACGCCGGGATGGTCACGCCCGGGGACCTCGTGGCCCGCTCGGTGACACACGGCACCTGCCCCCACTCCGTGATGGGGGCCGCCCTCGGCGAGGCCGAGGTCGTCGTCGGCAACTACTACCACGCCTTCGATCCCCGTACCGTCGGCTCCTTTACCGGCGCCCTGCTCGACGACTCGACGTTCGTCGTCTGCGACGAGGCCCACATGTTAGAGCCCCGGGTCCGCGACCTGGTCAGCGAGGGCGTCGCCGACCGCACGCTTCGAGACGCCGAGACCGAACTCTCGCGGGTCATCCAGCCGATCACGTTCGAACGCGAGGGCCGGCAGGCAGAGGGCGGCTCCAAGACCGCCGACGCCGACCTCGTCCGAGGGGAACTCGAGGACAGCGACGTCTCGTTCGAGGAACTCAACCGCACCCTCGAGTTCGTGCAGGACCTCCGGGCCGAACTCGATCGCCGGGTGACTGCGTATCTCGACCGCAACTGTCGGGGCTGGCAGTCGAACCTGAACGACCTCGAGGACGCGGAACTCCCCCTCCGGGACCCCGCAGCGCCCGCCGAGGACGAACTGACCGAGTGGGCCCGCGAGGCGGGCTACGGCGATGCCGACTGGGTCCGCGCCGAGGCCGTCGGTGCGGTCGTCCAGCGGGTCTTGAACGAGGCCGAAGACGAGGACCGGACCCGCGCTGCGCCCGCCGTCGGCCGGGTCCTCGGCGAGTGGTACCGCCGGGGCCACACCGATTACTTCCGGGAGATCGAACTCGAGCGCACCTGGGACGACACCGAGCCGCCCGACTCGTGGCGGCGGGCCTACAACGCCCGGCTCTCCTTGCACAACTGCGTGCCCAGCGACGCCATCGGGGACCGACTCGGGACCTTCGGCGGCGGCGTCCTGATGAGCGCGACCCTCGAGCCGATCGAGGCCTTCACCGAGGTCACGGGGCTGCAGTACCTCGCCCGCGAGGAGGACCGCCCGGTCGTCGAACGGCGGTACGGCCTGCACTTCCCCGCCGAGAACCGCGAGAGCTTCGCGGTCGCCGCGCCGAAGTACACCTACGATAACCGCGGCCGGCCGGGCGAGGAGAACCCGACTCGCCGATCCTACGCGAACGCCGTCGCGACGGTCGCTCGACTCCCCGGCAACGTCCTCGTCGGCATGCCCAGTTACGCCGAGGCCGAGTGGATCGCCGGCCGGCTCGAGGATCGGATCGACAAGCCGGTCCTGCTCGACGTCGCCAGCGACGACGAGACCACCGAGTCGCTCAAAGACGAGTTTTTCGCGGGCGAGGGGAAGGTACTGGTCACGAGCCTGCGGGGCACGCTGACGGAGGGCGTCGACTACAGCGGCGACCGACTCGCCGCCGCGGTCGTCTGTGGCGTCCCGATCGTCAACACCTCGAGCCCCCGAACGAAGGCGGTCCGACGCGCTTACGACGACGAGTTCGGCGACGGTTTTACTTACGCGCTCACGATCCCCGCGGTCCGGAAGGCTCGACAGGCCATCGGACGGGTCATCCGCAGCCCCGAAGACGTCGGCGTTCGCGTTCTGCTCGACGAACGGTACGCTCGGGACAGCTGGGACTCGGTCCGCCCGTATCTCCCCGACGACAACGAGTTCCAGCCCGTCAGTCCCGACATGCTCGACGTGGGACTCGATCGGTTCCAGTCGCGGCTCTCCTCGCAGTAACCTCCGGCGGTGACCGTCGCCGTTTCGGGGTCGCGCTCAGTCGTCCGATTCGGCCTCGAGCGACGGCAGCTGCTCGTCCCGTCCCTGCCACCACTCGAGAACTCGGTCGACGATGTCGCTGCTCGAGTGCAGGCGCTTCCCCGTCGGCTCGAGGGCGCCGGCCCGCTCGACCCGACAGTCGATTCCCCACGCCGCGAGCAGCCCGTCGATCTCGTCGGAGTCGTGGTGCTGGTCGTGGCCCAGCACGACGATGTCGGGGTCGATCTCGCGGATCGGCACCGAGAAATCCTCGGGATGACCCAGTCGGGCGTGATCGACCGCCTCGAGCGCGGCGACGGCGTCGCGACGCTGCTCGCCCGACAGCACGGGGTCGGGTTTGTGTGCGACACTCTCCGCGCGGGCGACGATGACGTGGAGTTCGTCGCCCGCGTCCGCGGCCGCCTCCAGATAGTGAACGTGGCCGGGATGCAGGAGATCGAACGTGCCCTGAGCGACGACTCGCGTCGGTCGGCCGGACGGTCCGTCGCTCATGTCGATAGCTCCGTGGTTACGGTAATGCCGCCCGTTTCGGCGTACAGCGAGTAGAGCAAGATCGCGAACCCGAGCGCCGTCGCCGAACTCTGCAGGGCGATGCCCAGCCCCATCGTGTCGCCGAGGAGGTGGACGCCGCCGCCGAGGATCGAGCCGACGACGATGACGCCGAAGCCGCCGGCGACGGCACGCAGCGCCGCCGACCCGGTCCGGCGGAAGGCCCGATAGGCGAGCGACGCGATTGCGCCGCCGGTCAGTACCGTCGCCGTGTTCGCGATCGCGATGGGGAGCGTGTACTCGTTCATGACTCGGTGGGTCCGGCGCGGGAGTCGATCGGGAGCCGCGGCAACGCGAGGGGGTCGACCGTCGGCCGTCTCCGTACCCGGCCGTCCGCGAGCCAGTCACTTGAGTACGGCTACCGTTCCCGCGAGAAAAGAACGCTTCCGATGATGTTCGTCCCGTATTCACTCGAGACGACTCGTCGCGAGTCGCCAGTGCGGCGTCGCGGACCCCGACGGCGTCGGCAAACCGGGGGCTTCAAGCCGCACCGTCAGGGAATCCGTACTATCAACCGTGACCGGAGGTCTCTTCTTCGAGGGCGGGGTCGTACCGCTGGCCGCCGAGTCCGGCGGGCTCGCGGTGACGCCCCAGATGCTCGTGGTGTTCGCGATCATCCTCCTCGCGCTGGTGCTTTTCGTGACGGAGTGGCTGCCGATCGACGTGACCGCCATCCTCGTGATGGTCCTGTTGATGGTACTCGGCACGGACGGGGTCGCGAACTTTACCGAAATCTCGACGGCGGAAGGGACCTCCGGGTTCTCGAACTCGGCGACGATCACCGTGCTGGCGATGCTCATTTTGAGTTCCGGAATTAGCCAGACCGGAGTCGTCCAGATCGTCGGCCGGAAGATGTCCGCGTTCGCCGGCGAGGACCTCGACAAACAGTTGCTCGCGACGATCGGCGTCAGCGGCCCCATCTCCGGCTTTATCAACAACACGCCGGTCGTCGCCATCCTCGTGCCCGTCGTCTCCGACATCGCGCACAAGGGCAAGACCTCGCCGTCGAAGCTGCTGATTCCGCTCTCGTACGCTTCGATGTTCGGCGGGATGCTCACGCTGATCGGTACCTCGACGAACATCCTCGCGAGCGACGTCTCCGCGCGCCTGCTCGATCACCCCTTCTCGATGTTCGAGTTCACCCAACTGGGGATCGTCGTCCTCCTCGTCGGCAGCCTCTATCTCATGACCGTCGGCCACCGGCTGCTCCCCGAGCGGGTCCCCGTCGACGAGGACTACGTCACGGAGTACGACATCGAGGAGTACCTGACCGAGGTGATCGTCGACGAGGGCTCGCCGATCGTCGGCTCGACCGTCGCCGACGCCATCGACCGCGTCGCGTTCGACGCCGACATCCTGCAGGTCGTCCGCGACGACGAAGAGTTCATCGAACCCATCGGCCAGAAGACGATCCGGGCCGGCGACACGCTCCGGCTCCGGGCCGACCGGCCGACCGTCCAGCAACTCGTCGAACGCGAGACGCTCACGATCGACGGCGGTCCGGAGACCGACGCCGAACTCGAGCCCGAGGAGATCCCCGACCGCACGCTGGTCGAGGTCGTCGTCCCCCGGGGCTCGTTCCTCGTGGGCGAGTCGCTCGAGACGTCGACGTTCCGCCAGCGCTACGACGCGACCGTGCTGGCCTTCCGCAGTCGCGGGGAGACGGTCCGCAGCGACATGGACGAACGCCGCATTCGGGTCGGCGACACGCTGTTGGTCCAGGCGGCACCCGACAGCATCGACCGGCTCTCGCAAAACGACGACTTCATCGTCGCCCACGAGCCGGACGAGCCCGATTACCGAACGGAGAAGATTCCCCACGCGACGGCGATCATGGCCGGCGTCGTCGGCTTCGTCGCCGTCCCGTGGGGGGCCGTCGGGACCGCGCTGGCCGGCGTGACCGGCGTCGCCGCCCTCGAGTCCATGTCGGCGCTCTCCTTGCCGATCATGGTCACAGCACTGGCCGGCGTCGTCGCGATGGTCGCATCGGGCGTCCTCAAGCCGACCGAGATCTACGACGCCGTCGAGTGGGACGTGATCTTCCTGCTTGCGGGCATCATCCCGCTGGGGATCGCCTTAGAGCAGACCGGCGGGGCCGACCTCTTGGGGTCGCTCGTCGCGTCGACCGGGGCCTACCTCCCTGCGCTCGGCGTCCTCTGGGTGTTCTACCTCGCGACGGGGCTCATCACGGGCGTGATCTCGAACAACGCCAGCGTCGTGTTGATGCTCCCGGTGGCCGTCGAGACCGCCTCTCAGATCGGCGCGAACCCCTTTGCTTTCGTCCTCGCAGTCACGTTCGCCGCCTCGACGGCGTTTCTCACGCCCGTCGGCTACCAGACGAACCTGTTCGTCTACGGCCCCGGCGGCTACAAGTTCGTGGACTTCGTCCGGGTCGGCGCGCCGCTGCAGTTCCTGCTCTCGATCGTCACCGTCCTCGGGATCAACTTCTTCTGGGGGCTGTAGCCCTCGAGTATCGCGCCGACCCTACTCGTCGCTCGAGGCCGATTCCTCATCGTCGCCCGCGGCCGACTCGTCCTCGTCGTCGGCCTCGTCGGCCGGCGGCTCGTCCTCGTCGTCGCGCTCGAGGGCCTCCTCGAGTTCCCGCTCGCGCTGGCGCTCCTCGGCGTCGTCGGCTTGGCTCTCGCGACTGTCCTTGGTGTCTGCCATGATCTCACACACAGCACCGACGGGGATAACGCTGTGCCATGGCGCTTCAACGCCGTCCGCTCGCCGAGCGCTCGTCACCGGGACCCGACGAGACGACGCGGGCCGACTTCCGTCCTGCCTCGACGACCGCTCCCTCGACCGGCCGTCGCCGGTCGTCGCGGACGCGAACGGTGAACTCGGTCCCGACGGCCACCTCGTGGCGCTCGAGTTCGACCCGGAGTCGACGAGTGAATTGCATGTGGGACAATAGCACGAACCGATCGAAAAGCGACCGCCCTGTGCATTCCGGTCCCGGAGACGGGGACGCCGCGTCGCACCCAGCCGGCTCAGTCGGCCGCGACGACGTGAGCGTCCGCGGGGTCGAAGCCGACGGTCAGTTCGTCATCGTCGGGGATCTCGGGTAGCTGGAGGACCATCTCGGTCCCGTTCCAGCGGCCGTGAACCCGGACCGTCTCGCCGAGAAACTCGCTGGTCTCGACGGCCACCGGCAGCCGGTTGGTCCCGGCGCTTCTGGAGAGCGCGCCCGGTCGCACGCAGACGGTGACTCGGTTCGCTTCCGGCGGGACCGGCTCCGACGACACCGCGAGGGTCTCGCCGCCGACGTCGATCCGCGTTCGCTCGCCCTCTCGAGCCCGCACCGCGCCCTCGAAGACGTTGTTGTCGCCGACGAACTCGGCGACGAACCGCGTCGCGGGCTCGCGGTAGATCGCCTGCGGCCGGCCGACCTGCTCGACCCGGCCGCCGTTTATCACCGCCACTCGATCGGAGATCGCAAGCGCCTCGGCCTGATCGTGGGTGACGTAGACGGTCGTGATCTCGAGTTCCGACTGGATCCGTTTGACCTGCCTGCGCAGCGACTCTCGAAGCCGTGCGTCCAGCGCGCTCATCGGCTCGTCGAGCAAGAGCAGGTCGGGAGCCGGCGCGAGCGCCCGCGCCAGCGCCACCCGCTGGCGCTGCCCGCCCGACAGCCCCTCGGGATCGCGCTCGCCCATCCCCTCGAGGTCGACCAGCGCGAGCAGTTCCCGGACGCGTTCGTCGACGGTCTCCCCGTCCGGCGGCTCCCGGAACCGAAGCCCGTAGCCGACGTTCTCGGCGACGCTCATGTGCGGAAAGAGGGCGTAGCTCTGGAAGACGACGCCGACGTCTCGCGCCTCCGGCGGGACGCCGTCCATCGCCCGCCCGTCGAAGCGGACGGTCCCCGCCGTCGGCGACTCGAAACCGGCGATCGTCCGCAGCGTCGTCGTCTTCCCGCAGCCCGAGGGGCCGACGAGGGTGAAAAACTCCCCGTCCCGGACCGTCAGGTCGATCCCCTCGAGCGCCGCGGTCCCGTCGTAGCGTTTGGCGACGCCGGCCAGCGTGAGTTCGGTCATCGCTCGAACCTCCCGCCGACGCGGTCGACGACGACGAAGCTGGCGGCCGTGACGAACAGCAGGACAGTCCCCATGGCGATCGCGGGGCCGGGCCGGCGACCCAGATAGCGCTCGACGGCGACCGGCATCGTGTAGGTGTCGCGGCTGCCCGCCAAAATCACCGTCGAAGAGAACTCCCCGATCGAGATGGCGAAGGCGAAGGCCGCGCCGGCGACGATCCCGCTGGCTACCAGCGGCAGTTCCACGTCCCGGAGCGCGCGGTAGCGGGAGGCGCCCAGCGCGCGGGCGGACTCGACCATCGCCGGATCGAGGTTCGCAAGCAGCGGCGAGACGTTGCGCGTGACGAAGGGGTAGGCCGCGACCGCGTGGGCGGCGACGATCGCGACCGCGCCGGTCACCTGAAACCGCCAGCTGCCGGGCAGCGGAACGCCGAAGACCAGTCCCCGCAGCAGGCCGATCCCGAAGACGACGCCGCTGACCGCCAGCGGCAACATCGCCAGCGCGTCGACGACGGCTCCCGCGCGGCCCGCCCGCGCGGTCACGACCGAGATCACGACGCCCATCGGTACGGCGACGGCGAGCGTCGCGACCCCGAACAGCAGCGAGTTTCTGATCGCGACCCACGGCAGCGTCTGGTAGCTGGCCCCCTCGAGCTGGCGCTCGAGCAGGAACGCGTAATGGCGACCCGTGAGCCCGCTCCCGTCGGTGACGCTGCCGACGATCAGGCTCGCCATCGGTCCGACGAAGACCACCAGCACGACGAGTCCGTAGCCGACGATCGCCAGTCGGCGCGGCGACAGCGCCGTCCGCAGGTCGGGAAAGAGCGGCCGCCGCGCGGTCGAACCGGCCGACCGTGCCAGCCCCGACTGGGCCGACTCGTATCGGAGATAGGCGTACGTGAGCCCGAGCGAGAGCAGCGTCTCGAGGACGGCGAGCGTCGCGGCCTCGCCGTAGGCCAGCTGGCGCACCCGGTCGTAGATCCAGACCTCGACGGTCGCCAACTGGAGCCCGCCCAGCGCGAGGACGATGGGGAAGGTCATGAACGTGAAGATGAACGTCAGCAACGCGCCGGTCAGGACCGCCGGCAGCAGCTGCGGGACGACCACGTCGCGGAACGCCCGCCGCGGGCCCGCGCCGAGGCTGCGAGCGGTCTCGACGGCCCGGCGGTCGACGGACTCCCAGGCGGCGACGGTCACGCGGGCCACCAGCGGCGCGTTGTAGAACGCGTGGGCGACGATCACGATCGCCAACGGGTTCCACTCGATGAACGGGTACGGCCCGAGCCCGATCAGTCCGAGCAGGCCGTTGAGCGTCCCGCCCCGGCCGAACATCGCGTAGAAGCCGACCGCGACCATGATCCCGGGCAGGACGAAGGGCAGGATCGTCAGCGAGCGCAGCGTCCGCCGGCCCCGGAACTCGTAGGTCGCCAGGACGTAGGCCGCGGGCAGCCCGAGCGCGACGCTTGCCACCGTCGACAGCGCCGCCTGATAGGCGGTAAAGCCGAACAGTCCCAACCGGACCCCCGGCGTCTCGAGGGCGAGCCACGGCACCGGTAGCTCGAGGCCGGGAATCGGCCGGACGAGCGTGAGAGACACCGAGACGGCCCCGAGCCAGCCGGCGACGCCCTCGAGGTGCGTCCGGACGGCGAGCGGCTCCGCGAGGACGTTCGCGAGCGCCCCGAAATAGAACGGGTCGGTCAGGACCGCGCGGAAGTAAGCGAGCGTCGGCCGTCCGGCCTCGAGAACGGCCTCGAGGAAGACGACCCCGACCGGCAGGTAGAGCATGATCGCAAGCACCGCGGCCGTCGCGAGCGCCGCCAGCGAGAGGGCGCGGCGCTCGAGCCGGGTCCGGAGGGCGTCCCGGAGCCGGCGGCGATCCGAATCGGACACGGGCCTACTGACCGACGATCTCCTTCGCCCAGTCGTCGACCCAGCCGCCGAGACTGCCCCGGAGCGCCTCGTAGCCGAACGAGACCGGCTCCGGCGGTTCGTGGGCGTACTCGTCGAACTCCGCGTCGAGGTCGACGTGGTCGTCGCCGACGGCCGGGAACTGGACGTTGCGCTGGGCGATCTCGGCCTGGGGCTCGCTCGAGAGGACGAAGTCGAAGAAGTCGTAAGCGACGTCGACGTCGGTCGCTCCCTCGAGGATCCCCATTCCCTCGGGGTTGGCGTAGCCCTGTCCGTTCGGGAACGCGACCTGATGGCGGCTCATCTCGTAATCGTACTCGTTCGCGTACACCTGATCGGTCGAGTAGGAGACGACCATCGCCCGCTCGCCCTCCATGTACGCGCCGCTGTAGGACTCCGTCCAGCCGTCGAGGACGCGAACGCCGTTGTCCTCGAGGTCGCCCCAGTAGTCGAGGTAGCCACCCCCGCCGTAGGCGTCGATCGTCCACAGCAGGAACGCCCGTCCCGGATCCGAGTTCTGGGCGTTCTGAGCCAGCAACGCGTCCTCGTAGGCCGGCTCGGTCAGGTCCGCGAGCGTCTCGGGTTCGTCGACGAGCGTCTCGTCGTAGACGAGACAGATGTAGCCCGTGTCGTAGGGCAGCACGCGACCGTGGGGGTCGCCCATCTCGAGTTCGTCGCGGATCCGATCGGCGTTGTCGAGCCGATCGACCTCGAGCTCTCGCAGGAGCCCGCCGTCGCCGAGTTCGTCGTCGATTCGAACGAGGTCGTCAACGTTGACCCCGACGTAGGCGTCGGCGTCGATCTCCGCGTTCTCCCGCGCGCTCCGCACGTACTGTGTGAGCCCCTGGTCGGGAACCTTCCACTCGATTTCGGCGTCGTGCTCCGCCTCGAAGGCCTCCTTGAGCCACGGACCGGCCGGGCTCTCGCCGTTGACCATCGAATCGTACGTCGCGATCCGTAGGGTCCCGTCGTCACCGCTCCCGCCGTTGCCGTTCCCGCCGTCGCGAGTCAGACAGCCGGCGACGCCGGCGACCGTCCCCGCACCGACCGTTCCGATGAACGTCCGTCGATCCATTACTGGGTGGTTACACTCGGTGGTCTTAAACGGCGTGATCGGCCGATCGGTCCCGTCAGTCGGACAAAGACTTTACCGCTCCGCTGCGAGTCTCGGCTGTGACGGAGACCGCCACCGGCGGAGATCGCTCGACCCGAACGCGCCGCTACGTCCTCGCGGGGGTCGTCGTCGCGCTCGGGGTCGTGACCGGCGGGATCCTGCTCGAGGTGCTGGGAACGATCCTCTTCGCGCTGACGGTCGCCTACGTCCTCATGCCGGTCCAGGGCTGGCTCGTCAGGCGCGGGTTCTCGGAGTGGACGGCCGCGCTCGCGGCGACCGTGATCGGCTTCGTGAGTGCGACCGCCGTCTTCGCGCCGATCGTCGCGACGCTGTACTTTCGCATCGAGGGCGTCCTCGAGGCGGTCGAAGCCCTGCCGCGGGAGCTGTCGATCACGGCCTTCGGGGCGACCCAGACCTTCAAGGCCGGCGAGGTCCAATCGATGGCGGTCGACTCCCTGAGCGGCGTCGCGACCACCTTCGCGCTTTCCCTCCCGGTCCTCGCGATCAAGTTCGCGCTGTTTCTCGTCCTCATCTTCGGGATCCTGCTCAAAGGCGACGAGGCGGGCCGGGCCGCCGTCGCGCCGATCCCCCACGACTACCGCGACGTCGTCTACGCGCTCGCCACTCGGGCTCGAGAGACGCTGTACGCGATCTACGTCCTGCAGGTGGCGACCTCGCTCGCGACGTTCGCCGTCGCCTACCCGCTGTTCTGGGCGCTGGGGTACGAGGGCGCGCTGACGCTCGCGATCGTCGCCGCCGTGTTGCAGTTCGTCCCGATCATCGGCCCGAGCATGCTGATCGCGCCGATCGCGATCTACCAGGCCGTCGCCGGCGACCTCGTCGCGGCGGCCCTGATCGGCGTCCTCGGTCTCGTCCTCGTCGGCTGGCTCCCCGACGTCGCCGTCCGGCCGCGGCTGGCGCGTCGCTCCGCCGGCCTCCCCGGTAGCCTCTACTTCGTCGGCTTCACCGGCGGGCTCTTTACCCTCGGCCCGATCGGCGTCGTCGTCGGCCCGCTGCTGGTCGCCGTCTTCGTCGAGGCCGTCGACCTGCTGGCCGACGAGGTCAACACCGACGCCACGTTCAGCGAGATCATCGAAGCCGACCTCGAGTCCGATTCCGAGGACACCGAGACGACCTTCGAGGAGTCGAATCCGCGGACGGTCGACGATTGAGGACGGCTCGTCGCTGTCGCTGCTGGTCGCGGTCGGCCCGGAGCGAACGACACGTCGGCCGCGTTGGAAAACAAACACGTCCGCATGAACCGTCAGCCCTCGCTTCCCGTCGCCCTCCTGATCGCGGGGATCGCGAGCGCCTGTGCGCTCGTCATCGCGTCCGGCTTCCTCGATCCCGAGTGGGCGCTCGAGACGCTCGGGCTCGAGCTGTATCTCGGTTCGATCGTCGGGATGCTGGGCTGTGGCGTCCTCTCGTTCTGGTTCGATCTCGCCGGACCCATTCGCCGAGCGCTGTAACGCTGCCTTCGGTTCCCCGCTAATCGATATCGTCACCGTGCCGATCGTCGTCTTTCTCCCCACAATTTTTAGGCTCCCCGTCATCCGTTCGGTATGGTCACCACTCGGACGCTTCTCAACGCCGTCATCGGTGCCGTCGTCGGTGTCGTCCTCTCGTTCATCCCGTTCTCGACCGTCCTCGGCGGCCTCGTCGCCGGCTTCCTCGAGGGGCCGGACGGCCGCGAGGGCGCGATCGTCGGTGCGTTGGCCGGCGCGATCGCGTTCCTGCCGATCGCGGGGCTGGGACTGCTCCTGTTCGGGCTCCTCGGAATCGGCCTCGCCGGCGGGGTTCCGGTCGAGGGGTTTGCGGTGGTCTCGGTCGTGATCGTCGTCGCCGGGTTCTTCGCGCTCGCCTACACGGTCGGGCCGTCCCTGCTCGGCGGCTACCTGGGGGCGTACCTCGCCCGCGAGTACCCCGACCAACACCACCGGACGCGGGCCACCATCGGCTACGAAACGGAGTCGGGTGGGGCTCCCCCCACCGAGGGCGCGCCGACGCGGGACCGCGAGTACGACCCCGACTCGAGGGAGTTCGACGCCGATCGCACCGCGGACGAACGCGACGCCGACCGCGAACGGGACCGCGACCGGTTCTGATCACTCGTAACGTAGCGCGTCGATCGGGTCCGTCCGCGCGGCCCGCCACGCGGGGTACAGCCCGGCGAGGACCCCGACGAGTATCCCCACGACGACCGCGAGCGCGACGTACTCGAGGGGATAGACCAGCGGCAGATCGACGTATTCGGCTCCGACGTAGCCCCCGACCAGCCCGAGCGCGGTCCCCAGGATCGCGCCGATCACCCCGAGGATCACCGCCTCGGTCAGGAACAGCCCGAGGACGTCGCGGTTCTGTGCGCCGACGGCTTTCATGATGCCGATCTCGCGGGTCCGTTCGGTGACGCTGACCAGCATGATGTTGGCGATGCCGATCGAGCCGACCAGCAGGGAGATAGCCGCGATGCCGACGATGAAGTTCCGCAGCAGGTCGAGTACGTCCTGAAGCTGCTGGAGCAGTTCCGTACTCGTCTGGAACCTGACCGCGAGGTCGTCGCCGAGGAACTCGCTGGCGTCGGACCGGTCGCTCTCGAGGTAGTCGGTCGCGCTCTCGCGGGCGGCGTCGATGTCGGCCTCGTCGTCGGAGGGGGCTTCGACGATGATCGCGAGGAAGCGGGCCTCGCCGCTCTCGCCGGCGCTTTCGTTGTCGCCGCCGCCGTCACCGCCGCCGGCTCCCAGCCCCGAGGCCTGCTCCGTGTAGTAGGGGTCGGTCGGGACGTACACCCGCGGCGAGGACTCGAAGCCCTCGAAGGGGCTCTGGCCCTCGCTGGTGTCGGTGATCCCGACGACCTCGACGGTCCGTCGCTCGCCGCCGAGGATCGTCACGGTCAGTTCGTCGCCGACGGTGACGTTCTCCTCGAACTGGTTGGCCGCCGCCGGATTGAGGACCGCCTCGGGTTCGCCCTGCCGGAACTGTCTGCCCTCGGCCAACCGCTCCTCGCGGATGTACGACGGTCCCGAGGCGATCAGTCCGTTCCCCTGCGCGACCGTCTCCTCGCCGTTCGAGATCGCTTGCGTCTGGATCGTCGCGTAGCCGTAGGCCGCCTCGACCGCCTCTAGGTCCTCGACCGCCTCGAGGTCGTCGCCCGTAAACACCGGCTGGGCACCCGCGAGCGGCCCGCCCTCGGTGTCGGGCTCGGCCGCCCAGCCGTAGACGTTGCGCTGATCGTCGGGACTGATGTCGCCGATGATGCCGGCCTGGAGGCTCGCACCCAGCGTGACGAAGGCGATCACCGCCGCGATCCCGATCACGATCCCCAGCGTCGTCAGCGCCGACCGGAGCTTGTGGCCCCGGATCGAGCGCCACGCCAGCCGCAGGCTCTCGAGCGGGTTCACTCGGAATCGGCCTCCGTCGGCCCCGACGACTCCGTTCGCGAGGTCGAGTCCGCCGCGCCGTCGCCCTCGAGGTCCTCGATCCGCTCGATCCGCCCGTCGAGCAGGTGGACGATCCGGTCGGCCCGCTCGGCGACGTGGCGCTCGTGGGTGACGACGATCATCGTCGTCCCGGCGTCGTGGAACTCGTCGAAGAGGTCCAGGATCTCGGCCTCGGTGTCGGTATCGAGGTTGCCGGAGGGCTCGTCGGCCAGCACGATCGCGGGGTCGTTGACCAGCGCCCGGGCCAGCGCGACCCGCTGGCGCTGCCCGCCCGAGAGCTCGTTTGGCAGGTGATCCCCGCGGTCGCCGAGCCCGACCCGCTCGAGCAGGTCACGCGCTCGCTCGCGCCGTTCCGTCCGGCCGATTCCCTGAAACAGCTGCGGGAGGGCGACGTTCTCGACGGCGTTGAGTCTGGGCATGAGGTTGAACGTCTGGAAGACGAACCCGACTTCGGTGCCCCGGAGGCGAGTCCGCTCGCGGTCGTCGAGCGCGTCGACTGCCCGACCGCCGACGACGACCTCACCCTCGGTCGGGGTATCCAGACAGCCAACGAGGTTCATCAGCGTCGACTTGCCCGAGCCGCTGGGTCCCATGATCGCCGTATACGATCCCTGCGGTATCTCGAGCGAGACGCCGTCTAGTGCGTGGACGGGCTCGCCGATCCGATAGGTCTTGCGGACGTCCGAGAGGGAGACGGCCGTCTCCGCCGTTGCCATGGGTATTGATCCACGGAGGGTTCAAAAAAAGTTCGGCGTAACGATGTGCCCGCGACGACGGCCGACCGCGCGGATGTCGGGTCTCGGAGTCGGCGACGATCCGGGCGCGCTACCACTCGCCGCCCGTCGGGTCGCCGCCCGTCGGGTCGCCGCCCGTCGGCTCCGCCTCCGTCTCGTCGCCCCGGAGGAGGACGTACGCGACCAGGGCGATGACGCCGAGCGGGAGGAACAGAAACAGCAGCGCTCCGACGCCGACGGCCCACGCGAGTTCGTTGCTCTCGCGTTTCGCGGCGTCTTTGTACACCCAGTAGGCGACGCCGACCGTGATCGCGACGGCGACGATGAGGCCGACCACCATCGCGGCGAGCATCGTCGTCGAGTCGACGGGGAGATCTTCACCGCCGGACTGGAGCGGGAGGAGGACGAGTTGCAACATTATACCACCCGGCTCGAGCGGCCGTTCGATCGTCTGGCGGGACCACGTCGCCGATCGGAACCGGAGTGACCGGCGGGGTGCAGAGCGGGTTCTCGCATACAAGTGATTCTTCACCAACAGATTATATATGCCTTCCGCTCTAGTTCTACTATTGATAATTCGACCCTCCCGACACGACGGGCTGGTTCGGACGTGAGGAAAGTTATTTGTCGTCCGAAAAAGTAGCAACATTGAACAGTGGCCTCTATCGATATATCCGGCGTCACGAAACGGTACGGTACCGAGACGGCACTCGACGGTCTCTCGCTGTCCGTCGAGCGCGGCGAGATTTACGGCTTTCTCGGCCCCAACGGGGCGGGCAAGTCGACAACGATCAATCTCCTGTTGGATTTCATTCGGCCGACCGCCGGCGAGGTTCGGGTGTTCGATCTCGACGCGCAGGCCAACGCCCTCGAGATCCGCCAACGGACCGGCATCCTCCCCGAGGGTGCCGAACTCTACGAGCGCCTGACCGGCCGCCAGCACGTCGAGTTCGCAATCGAGTCGAAGGGGGCCGACGACGACCCTGACGAACTCATCGAGCGGGTCGGCCTCTCGCCCGACGCGGCCGCGAAGAAGGCCGGCGGCTACTCGAAGGGGATGGCCCAGCGGCTCACCTTCGCGACGGCACTGGTCGGCGAGCCCGACCTCCTGATCCTCGACGAGCCCTCCACCGGCCTCGACCCCAACGGCGCCCGCCGGATGCGCGAGATCATCCGTGAGGAGAACGACCGCGGCGCGACCGTCTTCTTCTCGAGTCACGTCCTCGGACAGGTCGAGGCGGTCTGTGACCGCGTCGGCATCCTCCGAGACGGCCACCTGATCGCCGAGGATACCGTCGAGGGACTGCGCGACTCGATGCCCGACCAGACCCGGCTCCGCGTCACTCTCGATCGGATCCCCGACGACTCGGACGCCGCCCTCGCGGCGGTCGAGGCCATCGACGGCGTCTCCTCGGTGACCCCGGAGGGACGGACGCTCGTCGTCGCCTGCGAGGACCGCGCCAAGACCGAGGTCCTCCACGCGATCGAGGAGTACGGCGTCACCGTCGAGGACTTCGCGACCGACGAGTCCTCGCTCGAGGACCTGTTCGTCGCCTACACCGCGGGCGCCGACGGCGGACGGGAGGTGGTTCGATGAGTACGATCACCGTCGCGAAGAAGGATTTCCGGGACGCGGTCCGGTCGCGGCTGCTGATCGGCCTGACCGTCCTCTTTGCCCTCTTTACCGTCGGCGGAGCCGCCTTGGCCTCGTGGGCCTCCGGACTGTTTTCCGAGGGTGGCGGGGACTCGACGGTCGGACTGATCCTCGCGTTGCAGACGCCCGCCGGCTTTCTGGTCCCCGTGATCGCGTTGATCGTCGGTTACGGCGCGATCGCGGGCGAACGCGAGAGCGGGAGCCTGAAGTTCCTGCTCGGACTGCCCCACCGCCGTCGGGATGTCGTCCTCGGGAAGGTACTGGGTCGGACGGGCGTCGTCGCGGTATCGATCCTGATCGGGTTCGCCGTCGGTCTGGTCGGGCTCGTCGCCTTCGTCGGCGAAGTCTCGCCCGTCGACTACCTCGCCTTTACGCTGGTGACGGTCGGCTTCGGGTTCGTCTACGTCTGTCTCGGCGTCGGCATCTCCGCGATGACCCGGTCGACGACCAAGGCGGCCGTCGGCGCGATCGGGCTGGTCGTCCTGTTCTGGTTCCTCTGGGGAACGATCACACAGGGCCTGTTATACGCCCTCGAGGGCGAGTTCCTCCCCGAGACGTTCCCCGGCTGGTACCTCGCGCTCAACGCCATCCCCCCGGACGCCGCCTACGGCTCCGCGATCGGTGCCGTTCTCGGCGAGTCCGGGTTCACCACGTCCGGCTCCCTCGAGTCACAGGGACTGGTCGAGAGCGTGCCGCTGGTGGCCGAACCGTGGTTCGGCTTCGTCATCCTCGCCGTCTGGGCGCTCTTGCCGCTGGCGTTTGGTCTCTGGCGGTTCGAACGGGCGGATCTCTGAGCGGCCGACCGCGAATTACAACGTTTTTCTCCTCGCCGCTCGCGTGAGGTGGTATGAAGACGGAGGGTGGCTCCGACGCGGCGAAACGACGGGCCGGCGAACGCGCGGCCGAGGAAGTCGCAGACGGGTTCGTCGTCGGCCTCGGTACCGGTTCGACGACCGCCCACGCGATCCGCGCGCTCGGCCGGGCCGTCGACGACGGCCTCGAGATCCGGGGGGTCCCGACCTCCTTCCAGTCCCGCCAGTTGGCCCTCGAGGTCGGCATCGAACTCACGGATCTCGACGCGGTCGACGGCCTCGACCTGGCGATCGACGGGGCGGATCAGGTCGTCGACGATCCGGACGCGGCCGCCCACGGCGCGTTGATCAAGGGCGGCGGCGCGGCACACGCGCGCGAAAAATTCGTGGACGCGGCGGCCGACCGGTTCGTCGTCGTCGTCGACCCCTCGAAGCTGACCGACCGCCTCGAGCGTTCGGTCCCGGTCGCGGTGTTGCCCGACGCCCACACCGTCGTCGCGGATCGGATCCGGGACCTCGACGGGGAGCCGACGCTGCGAGACGCCGGCGAGAAGGACGGTCCGGTCGTGACCGACAGCGGCAATCTGATCCTCGACTGTGCGTTCGGGTCGATCGACGATCCCGACGAACTGGCGACGCGACTCTCGAGGATCCCGGGCGTCGTCGAACACGGACTGTTCGTCGACATGGCCGACGCGACCTACGTCGGCACCGACGACGGCGTCGCGGTTCGCCGGTACTGAGTGTGGTTTCGGGCCGGAGCCCGACCCGATCGGTCGCGTCCTTACCGCGCCGGGAGCGGTAGCCGACCCGACGACTCCGTGTCCCCGGATTCCCGTTCCTCGGCCGCCGACTCCTCGTTCCCACTCCGCGGGAGCAGCGTCACGGTCAGATAGAGGACGCCAAGCAGCCGCGCCGCGGGCTCGACCCACGGCTGCAACTCGAGGTCGTCGGTGTTGACGTAGACCAGATGTTGACTGAGGTCGATGATCGGTCGCGGGACGAGGACGAGCGTCAGTCCGGCGAGCCCGAACAGTCCGGACAGCAGCGTCGACCCCTGCCGGCCGCGGACGAGCAGCCAGACGAAAGCCAGCCCCTCGAGCCGAGCGCCGACGAGCGCGAGCGGCCGCGGTCGGGGCTCGTCGGGGTTTCGGAGGCCGACCCGTTCGCAGGCGGCGATCACCGGTTCCGGTTTCACGATCACGAGGAAACCGAAGCCGAGCAGCAGTCTGCGCAACATATCCGTCCGTATCACGGCATCGGGCAAAAAACTCGAGTCGGCGACAGCCGTCGCTATCGACCGTAGCGTCCGAAAAAATTTGGGTGGCGTCCCTTACAGGTCGCGGGGCTGGACCGTCTTCCGGTCGTTGGCTTCCGCGCGTCGGGCGGCGTCCTCGAGGAGTTCGTCGACTTCCTCGTCGAGTGCGTCGTAGAAGTCGGAGGCAACGTTTTTGTCATCGAGCGCTTCCTTCACGGCGGCTTTGACGATAAGGTCTGCCATACGGTGTATCGGTTTCGCACAACCACATATAAAAGTTTTGGTTAGCAGCGGAAATACGGGGGTTGCAGCGGTTGATTCGCCCGTTTCGACCACCGATACCACCGGAAAGTATATGGCATATGAGTGACCGGGCCGTCTCGCGGGGGTCGCGAAACGGCTGATTCGGCTCGCGCGCGGTCCTCCGGCGCTCGCACGTACGTTAAGCGATCCCACGATCGCCGGGCGGAGCCGCGCCGTCGACGAGTCCGGATCGACCGCGGGCCGACGCATTCGAGTACGTCGACCCCGGAACTGCGGTACGCGCGAACGCTTCGAGGCCGTGGCCGACGGCGATCTGTCACCGGCCGAGGCCGAAACCGAACTCGGGGGGTACGTGGTCGGCGAGGCGGGTCGGTTCGACACAGTCAGTCGACGGCGCTGCGGGATCTCCCGAAGCGATCTTCGCGGCGGGGAACTCGGCCGGACTGGTCGTCGCGCCCGGGGACCATTTCGCGGCGGCCGCCACCGACGCGGCGATCGAGCGCCGGAGTACGATGGGACGAGCGCTGGTATCCGACTATAGTAGCCACTGAAACGATTTACACACTGATCGCAACGCTGTCGTGCGATCAGGTGTGCAATGACTTTCAGTAGCTACTATAGAGCCGCCGTCGCTCGACGCGACGGTGGGGATCGCCACGGGCGGGACGGTCGACGAAGCGATCGCCACCGGCCGCGACTGAGTCCCTCTCCGTTCGGCAAAAATACTTTCTACAACCCAAAAGCCAAACAGTGTTTGGAGAAGGCTATTTAACCGTACACCCAGTACATACGGGTACCGGCTTCGGCCGGTGTGACCAATGCCCAAGTGTGACCACTGCGGCGCGCACGTCTCCGAACGGTTTGCACGCGTCTTCGCCGACGAACGTGGCGAGATCCACGCGTGTGTCAGTTGTTCGGCCAACGCCGGCATCGCTGAAGCCGCGAAAGAGCGCGCTCGCGGGACCTGACTACCGCGATCGACGTCACGACTACCACGCGCCCCCACCGGACGAGACGCTTTTTAGCCCTCTCGCCCTTCCCACGAGCGATGGCCGACCACGTCGTCTACGTCCTCGAGTGTGCCGACGGCTCCCTCTATACCGGCTATACGACCGACCTCGAGCGACGCGTCGCCGAACACGACGCGGGCGAGGGCGCGAAGTACACCCGCGGCCGGACGCCCGTCGAACTTCGCTACCACGAGCGGTTCGACTCGAAATCGGCGGCGATGTCCCGCGAGTACGAGATCAAACAACTCTCTCGCGCCGAGAAGGAACGGCTCGTCGGACTCGCGTAACCCAGGTCACGACGAGTGGCGCCGGCGGCCGTTTCTCCCCGACTCCCGACGAAAAATAGATGTCCGTCGAGAATGACAGTTCACTCGAGATGCAAATCGACGTCGTCGACGAACTCAGACAACCGGAGTACACCGGCGATAACCGGTGTGAGCCATGTGCCGTCCTGAACCTGGCTATCGCGGCGATACTCGGATCGATCGTCGCTCGCAAGTTCCGACTCGGCGGGCTACTCGCCGTCGGTGTGTCGATCGCGCTGATCTACCTGCGGGGGTATCTCGTTCCCGGCACGCCGACGCTGACCAAGCGGTATCTCCCGCCCGCGGTACTGCGCTGGTTCGGCAAGGAACCCGAACCCGCGGTCGCGAGCGGCCTCGGCGGTGTCGACGCCGGCCCGGCGATCGAGGCCGACCGCGATTCGACGGCGGGCGAGGTAGCTACGTTCGAGGAGGACGCGGCCGTCGCGACCGACGACGCGACGCCGGCCGCGGACGGCGACGGAACCGCCGCTGGCGGGGCCGACGACGATGCCATCGCCGACCTCGAGACGTTCTTCCTCGCGAACGACGTCCTCGAGCCCTGCGAGGACCGCGATGACCTCTGTCTCACCGACGAGTTCGAAGCGGTCTGGTTCGGCGAAATAGACCCGCTCGCGGCGTCGGGAGTCGATGTCGAGGCGGCCGTCGACGCCTTCGGGTTCGACGCCGACCCCGAGCGGTTCGAACTCAGCGAACACGGGGGGACCTACCGGCTGCTCTCGGAGACGGGCGCGGCCGGTCGCTGGCCCTCCCACGCCGCCTTGCTCGCCGACGTCGCCGCCAGCCGCGCGCTCGCGTCGTGGACCGACGACTGGGACGCCTACGCGCCCGAGACGAAAGGCGAAGCCCTCAACGGACTCCGGATGTTCCTCGAGACCTGCCCGTCCGGCGGCGACGTTCGGATGGGCGAGGAGGTCGTCGAGTCCTGTTGTAGCTCCCACGAAGTGATCGCGGTCACCTGCGAGGACACCGGCGAACGGCTCTTCGAACAGCGACTCGCGGACGTCGACGCCTGATCGCCGTCCGGGCGGGCGACCGTCTCCCGTCGCTTTTTTCGCGTCGGCCATCGACCACCGGTGCATGGAGTCGATCAGTTTCGGTACCGACGGCTGGCGGGCGACGCTCGAGGAGTTCACGTCACCCCGCGTCCGGATGGTGGGGCAAGCGGTCGCAACCTATCTCGCCGACGAGGGTCTCGAGGGCCCGGTCGCGGTGGGATACGACGCCCGCGAGAGTTCGCGGGGGTTCGCGGAGGAACTGGCACGGGTGCTGTGTGCCAACGGGTTCGACGTCCTGCTCTCGGACCGGGACCGACCGACGCCGCTCGTCGCCTCCGCCATCGTCGATCGTGATCTCGCCGGCGGACTGGTGATCACCGCCTCGCACAACCCGCCGGAGTACAACGGCGTGAAGTTCATCCCCGGCGACGGCGCGCCGGCCCTGCCCGCGGTCACCGACGCCATCGCCGACAGACTCGCCGAGCCGGACCCGCTCCCCGAGGCCGACCACGGCACCGTCCGGGAAGTCGACTTCGCCGAGTCCCACGCCGATGCCGCCCTCGAGCTGGTCGAATCGGTGGCCGGCGACGCCGACCTCGCCGACCGCACCGTCGCCTACGACGCCATGCACGGCAGCGGCCGCGGGACCACCGACGCCCTGCTCGAGCGGGCCGGCGCGTCTCTGGAGTGCCTGCGCTGCGAACCCGATCCCGACTTCGGCGGCGGCGCGCCCGAACCGGCCGCCGAGAACCTCGAGACGCTGATCGACCTCGTCACCGATCCCGCCACCGCGCCCGAACTGGGGATCGCCAACGACGGCGACGCCGACCGCATCGCCGTCGTCACCCCCGAGCGGGGCTATCTCGACGAGAACCTCTTTTTCGCCGCGCTCTATGACTCCCTGCTCGAGACGGACTCGGGACCGGCGGTCCGGACCGTCTCCACGACCTACCTGATCGACCGGATCGCCGAGGTCCACGGGGAGTCGGTCCACGAGGTGCCGGTCGGCTTCAAGTGGGTCGCCGAGGGGATGGCCGAGACCGACGCTCTGGTCGGCGGCGAGGAGTCGGGCGGGTTCACCGTCCGGGGGCACGTCCGCGAGAAGGACGGCGTCCTGCTGGCGCTGCTGGCGGCCGCGATGCACGCCGCGGAGCCGATCGACGACCGGGTGGATCGCCTGCTCGAGGCCCACGGGACCGTCGTGCAGGACAAGATCAGCGTCGACTGCCCCGACGACGAGAAGGCCCGGGTGGTCGCCGATCTCGAGGATGCGATCCCCGAGACCGTCGCGGAAACCGAAGTCGAGGACGTCAACACCGCCGACGGGTTCAAACTCCTGCTGGCCGACGGCTCGTGGCTGCTGGTGCGTCCCAGCGGCACCGAGCCCGTGCTGCGGGTCTACGCCGAGGCCGAAGACGAGGGGCGGGTGGGGGCGTTGCTCGAGGCCGGCAAGGAGTTGATCGAACCGCTCGTCTGAGTAACCGTCTCTGTTTTACCGTTTGCGTAGAGAGCAGTTGCGAAGAAGCAGCGTGTTCTGCTATCGTGGCAACAGTGAGTCGCCACGCTCTCCCCAGCCGATTTCCGCTCACGGGCGCCACGCGCCCGTTCGCATGGTTCGCGGGACCGGAGGTCCCGCGCTAACACTCGGTCGCTTCGCTCCCTCGTTCATCCACTGGAAGACGCTTCGCGTCTTCCAAGCAGTCGCTCGTTTCATCCGCTCACGGGTGCAAAGTACCCGTTCGCATGGTCTGCGGGACCAACGGTTCCGCACTACTCGCGACAACCTCGCGAAGTGTTATCGACCACCCTCGCTAGCGCTCGGCCGGTCGACAGCACGCGCCACCGCACGTCGATTCAGAAGTTCAACGTGCTACGTATCTCAGCCCCTTCTCGCTCAGTCGACCCGCTCTGCCGGAACGCCGACGACGGTCGCCCCTTCCGGAACGTCGCTCGTGACGACCGACCCGGCGCCGACGGCCGCGTCCGCGCCGATCGTGATGTCGCCCAAAAGCGTCGCGTTCGCGCCCAGTTGCGCGCCGTTCTCGACGGTCGGGTGACGCTTGACCGGGTCGTTCGTGTCGCCGCCGAGGGTCACCCCGTGATACATGTGGACGTCGTCGCCGATCGCGGCCGTCTCGCCGACGACGACGCCCATCCCGTGGTCGATCGTCACCCGGCGGCCGAGTTCGGCGGCCGGATGGATCTCGACGCCGGTCAGCCAGCGTACCAGATGGGAAAGCAGCCGGGCGACCAGCCGGAACCCGCCGCCGCGGTTCCAGCAGCGGTGAGCGAGCCGGTGGCCCCAGACCGCGTGCAGCCCCGAATAACACAGCAGGACCTCGAGCGATCCCTTCGCCGCGGGATCGCGCTCGCGCATCGCCCGGACGTCCTCACGCACGCGCTCGAACATCCGTTTCGGTCGCGGCGGCGGTCTCGAGGCGACGCTCGTGGCGCGGGGACGGCGAGCGACAACACCGGCCCGCGGCGCGACGGGGACGGTTCCGAGCGGGACGCGCGGTGTGGCCGGTGAGTACCATGTCCGACAGTAGCGGCGGGACGAGTGTAAAAGGGATCGTTTCGGGCGTCGCTCGAGCCCTACTTTCCGCGGGCCAACCGCGTCCCGATACGGCTTGGCAGCCCAGCCTCCTCAACGGCCGCCTGCACGGCGTCGACGTCGTACTCGACCCGGTGGGTCTCGACGGTCAGCGCGTCGAGGTCGACCACCGCGTAGCCGGCTCGCGGGTCCCCGTCGCGGGGCTGGCCGACGCTGCCCGGGTTGACGACGATCCCCTCCCCGAACCGCTCGACGCCCTGGACGTGGGTGTGGCCAAGCACCAGCACGTCCTCGTCCCCGAGCATCCGTTCGGTGAACTCCTCGGGGTAGGTGTAGCGCGTGTAGCGATCGGGGTCGTCGGGATGGCCGTGGACCAGCTTGACCCGGCCGTCGAACGCGAGTCGCTCCGCCGGGAGGTCCGCCAGCCACTCGAGTTGGTCGTCGGACAGCGCCTCTTTCGCGTGGTCGACGCCGGCCTTGGCCATCCCGTTGAACCGGAACGAGGTGTCCCCGGCGACGGCGGCGTCGTGGTTGCCCATCACCGTCGGCACGTCCCGCGCTCGCAGTTCGTCGACGCAGTCGCCGGGCCAGGGGTTGTAGCCGACCACGTCGCCCGCACAGAGAATTTCGTCGACCGCCGGCATGTCCGCGAGGACGGTCTCGAGGGCGACTCGGTTGCCGTGGACGTCAGAGATGAGTCCGACCTTCATGCGCGAGTGCTAGCGCCGCGAGGGATTTGTAGGTTAGCCGGACCGTCGCTTACACTCGCTCGAGCGTCCGGTGGAGAACCGATGTCACTCCGGTCCGTTAGCCGACTTGCGGTGGCGACGCTGGCGGCCGGCCGAGCGCTAACGAGGGCGATCAGTCGCCGTTCTCGATCGCCGTCTCGAACCCGTCGTCGGTCCGGGCGACGCCGGCCGCACAGACTGCGTGTTCGAACTCGAGGTCGTAGGCTGCGCTCGCGGCCGCGGCCGCGCCGTCGGCCTCGAAATCGAACGCCTCGGGCGCGTTCTTCTCGTAGGTCGCAACCAGCGTCGGCTCGTCGACGGTCTCGACCAGCAGGGCGTCCTTGCGAACGGTCCCGATCAGCGCCTCGCCGTCGCCGCCGATCGTCGCCGCGATCCGGGGCGTGTCGTAGTCGTCTTTCTCGTAATCCAGCGCCAGCAGGCTCTCCGCGAGCGCGTCGCGTGCGGGGTAGCCCAACTCGAGTTTCTCCGCGATCGGATCGACGTGCGAGCCGTTGCCGAAGGTGGCCGTCTCGCCGGTCGGCGTCTCGACGACCCGCAGGCAGTTGTAGGAGACGTAGGGGTTGTCCGTCTCCGGGGCGTCCGCGGTGGGGCCGACGGTCAGGGCCTCGTCTCGAGCGGTGAGCTTGCGGTTCGGGAACGATCGCGAGGAGACGCGGTACGCGCCGACCTCGGGACCGACGACGACGAATCGTCCGACGTACATACTCGAGCGTGCGCGCGACTGGGGAAAAGGAATGTCGGTTCGCGCCCGCTCTCTCGCGCCGGGTTTCGGATCGGAGTACCGACGAGGGTTTATATGGGATGCCGCGGCCAACGGCGATATGGTTTCCGAGGCGGAGTGCCTCGAGGCGCTTCGGGAGGCCGCCGAACGACTGGGCGAGTCACCGACGAAGGCACAGTACGAGGAGCTGGGACTGACGCCGGCTTCGGCAACGATCATTCGGACCTGCGGTGGCTGGAACGACGCGAAGGAGACGGCGGGGCTCGAGACGGCCCCGTCTACCGGATCGCGCGTACAGCCGAAACCGGACGATGTCGAACTGCCACCCGAGTTCGTCTGGGAGGAACTCTCGGTCGACCAACGGTGGCACTACCGAAACGTCGACTGGAATACGGAGCGATCGTTACGTCGTCGTTCACGGCTCCGTTCGTGGCTCGATGATATAAAACAAGAGCGGGGCTGTTCCCGATGTGGGGCCGACAGCGTCGCGTGCCTCGATTTCCACCACGTCGAGACAGCGACGAAAGAGATGGCGGTCGGGAAGATGGTGACCTACGGTTACGGGAAAGACCGACTCCGTGAGGAGTTCGAGAAGTGTGAGATTCTCTGTGCGAACTGTCATCGGAAACTCCATTATACGGAACCGGAGCGAGACCGCCGACGATGGGTTCACGATCGAAAACGCGCAACTGGTTGTGCCCGCTGTACTGAGGCTAACTCTGCCTGTTTAGACTTCCACCACGACAGTAATACGAAGGGAGCGTCTGTCACGAGACTCGTCGCGGACGGTCGAACGAGAGATCGAATTCGAACCGAAATCGAACAGTGTACCGTTCTCTGTGCGAACTGCCACCGGAAAGAACATTATGAACCACCGGAGTACGAGTCCCCATGAGAATCGTTTGCTCGAACTCATCCGGTCGCCCCACTCTTGGTGCAGTTCGTAACACTCTAATATGCCCCCGTCTCTACTACTTGGTACGTCGTCGGTAACGACGAACCGACGAAACATATCAAGTCCCGTAGGGTAGTGGCCAATCCTGAAGCCTTCTGGGGGCTTCGACGCTGGTTCGAATCCAGCCGGGACTACTTCTCTCCCTTTTCGACTCGAGCGATCCCCCAGCTTCGCCTGCCGATCTCCAGTTGAAACGAAGGGGTCAGTGGTGGCCTGCGAGTCACCAGAAACCATATCTCCCTCTCGTCGCTAGACGTACCTATGAATCGACGGCAATTCCTCGCTCTCGGAGGGGCGGCATCGCTCGGGGCGGTCGCCGGCTGTCTCGGCGGTGGAAGCGATGCGGAGGCGGCCAACGAATTCGACTACGAACTGAACTCGACGCCCAGCGGCGTCGATGTGCCGCTCGTCCCGGTCGAAGACGCATACGAGTGGTTCAAAAACGATGAGGCGCGGTTCGCCGACGCGCGCGGTCGCGCCCAGTACGACGAAGTTCGGATCAAAGACGCCGTTTTCTCGCCGGCGGAAGACGCGGGCAGCATCGACGACGATCCGGTCGAAGAGTGGTCGACGGACACGCGGATCGTCACCTACTGCCGATGTCCACACCACCTGTCGTCCCAGCGCGCCGCCTCGTTGATCGACGCTGGATACGAACGCACGTACGCGATCGACGAAGGACTCGGTGGCGGTGGGAACGGCGGCTGGATCGACCGCGGCTACCCCATCGAAGGCTCGGCTGTCGACGCCGAATGGATCGAGTACGAGATCGACGGAACGACCGACTCCGAGTACGCAGGTGAGACGGTCGCCCTCAATCAAATCAATGCGAACCGCAGCGAGATAGCGCCGATTCAGGACGACGGTTCGTACACGATTCCGCTGTACTTCGCGGGGTCGACGGACTCGCAGTTCCGCGTCGAGGCCCCCGACTACACCGTCGAGGGGACCCTCGAGGAACTGACGAACGGCACCGTTACGGGATAAGTTACGATTCGGGCCGTTCGTACGCGCCCATCCGCTCGAGTTCACCTCGCTCTCGCAACACTGCGGGCGTCCGGCAGATCCCCGGTGCCCCGGTCACTTGCGGCACCGTACAGTTGTTACAACTTTCACAGAGGACGCGCGGATTTTCGGTCTCGGATCCGCCCTCGAGCAGCCGCGCGCCAAGCCGCGGCTCGGCGTAGAACGGCCGTGCCATGCCGACCATGTCACAGGCCGGGTCGACGTCGCTCGCGCCGTTCCGATCCCCGCTCGAGTCGCCCAGCAACCGATCCATCTGTCGCCGCTTGCGGATGCCGCCCTCCGCAAGCACCGGGATCGACACTTGCTCGCGGACGCGCCGACAGAACGCCTCGTTCCACGCGGGTTCGAAGTCGTACTGGAACGATTGGATCCGGTTGGCCAGTGCGACCAGTCGTCGCCGCGTCGGACCGCCGAACGCGGCGTCGTACTCCTCGCGCAACGCTTCGTTGTCCCATGCTCGCGCGGGGTATTCGCCGCGGACGATGCTCATATCCCAGACGACCGACGTCTGGACGGGCACGACCGCGTCGTAGCCGATCCGCTCGAGCCGGCGGGCGATCTCGACGCCGTCCCGAAGCGAGAGCTTCCGGCGGACGATCGGGGCGGGTGGCGCGGGCGTTTCGGCCGGGACCTTCGTCAGCAGGGGGACGTCGCCGGCCCGCTCGCGGATCTCGTCGTGGACGACCGCGAGGAACTCGAGGCGCGCTTCTGGACTCCCGCCGAACTCGTCGTCGCGGCGGTTGTAAAACGGCGAGCAGAACTGCTGGACGATTCCCATGTTCGCGCCGGCGAGATGGATCCCGTCGTAGCCGGCCTCGACGGCCCGCGCCGCCGCCCGGCCGAAGTCGGCCGCGAGGTCGTACACCTCCGCGGTCGTCAGCACGTGCGGGTCGTACTCGAGAAACCCCAGCCGGTCGAGGGCGCGCAACTGCCACGGCGGCTCCGAGACGGCGAGTTGCTCGAGGCCGGGATTGTCGTCGCGGTACGCGGCGTGCCAGGTCTCCATGCTCCGGAGGCCGCCGTGTTCGAGCTGGAGGACGATTCGGCTCCCGTGGTCGTGGATCCGATCGGTCAGCCGCGAGAGGCGGGCGACGAAGTCAGGGTCGTGAACGCGGGTCATCCCCGGTGCGGCACAGCCGCCCTCGCCGCGGACGATCGTCGCGCCCTGACAGATCAGCCCGACTCCCGATTCGGCTGCGGGCTCGAGATCGTCGATCAGGGTATCGACCGCGTCGGGACCGTTGCCCGCACACTCGAGCAGCGGCGCGCGGTAGAGCCGGTTTGGGACCGTGAGGCCGCCGATGTCGACGGGGTCCTCGAGGGTGACCATGGCGGATGTATCCCGTGTCGACACAAGAGAGTAGTGTCGATTCGGAACTTCGACGTCCGGGCTACTTCTCGACCTCGAGCAGCGCGACCCGCTCGTGAACCAGTGCCGACAGCCCCGCGTCGGTCGCCGCCCGCTCGGTGTCGGGAATCCCGAAGAAGTTACACAGCGTTTCGCCGTCCCGCGGGTCGAGCGTCGCGGTCCGCTCGCGGAACGCGTTCAGGGCTTCGATCGCCTCGAGCGCGGCCCGTTCGTCCCCGTCGCCGTCGACGAGTACGACGGCCGGGGTCTCGCCCTCGTCGACGCCCATCGCGAGGGCGCGATCGATCTGGCGGCGGCCGGCGGCGTACAGCAGGATCTCGACGGCGCGGTCCCGGGCGACGTTCTCGCCGCGTTCGATGGCTCGATCGGCCAGTTCGACGGCGCGCTCGAGGTGTCGTCGATCGGCCACGTACCGCGCGTCGAAGGCCTGTATCGTCACGTCGTGGCGGTCGCCGATCTCGCCGAGGTCGCTTACGAACGCATCCAGATCGTCGATCTCGAGGCGGCATTCGAGTAGCTCCATCAGAAATCACCTAGACTCGCTTGACTGTCGTCGGTATCCGTCGCGGCCGTCTCCTCGTTCGGGGTGTCGTCCGCGGCCGCTGCGCCGTTCTCGTCGTCGCCCGCTCCCGGTGACGCCGGCTCGACGCCGTCCATCGAGGGGTCCTCGCGGCCGGCGTTCTCGAGGACGGTCTCGGCCGTCTTCTCCCCCTTGAGGACGCTCAGGACGACGCCCTTGTCCACGGTCCGGAGGTCGGCGGGCTCCTCGATCCCCGCGTCGTGGAGTCGCCGGGCGCGCTTGCGGCCGACGCCGCCGACCGAGACGAGTTCGAGCAGTTCCTCGCTCACGCCGTGTTCGACGCGGGCGCGGGCCTCCCGGACCGCGACGGTCCACTCGCTGTCGATCTCCGCGGCCAGCGACTCGGCCGCGCCCAGCAGCCACTCGGCGGTGTCGACTTTCCCGCGGAGGTCGCCGGGGCCGACCTGGTACCGGTCCGTGATCCGCTCCTCGTCTGTCTCGTCGGCCCAGTCCTCGAGCAGCTTCCCCGTTTTGAGCGCGGCCAGCCAGTCCTCGAAGCGCTCCTCTTCGAACTCGCTGGGGGCGTTCCCGAGCAGTTCGGTCTCACGTTCGTAGAACAGTTCGCCGTACTGGTCGTCCTCGCCCGAGCGCAGGTAGAGTTCGTACATATCCGGCGTCCGCGAGAGCAGCTGGTAGAGCCCCAGCGCAGTCGGGCGCTCGTCGGCGCGCTCGAGTCCGTGGACGATCTCGGCGGCGCTCATCGGATCCAGATAGAGCCGCGAGACGGTGTGGCCGAGACTGGTCGCCTCGAGTCCCTCGTCGCGGCCGCCACTGTCGAGGGCGGCCGCGGTGGTGAACGCGCCGTCGGCGGCGTCATCGCTGTCGTCATCGTCTCCCCGGCGTCGCGTTATGAAGTCGTTCGACTCGAGGTACTCCAAGACGGTGTCGGTGACCGTCTCGAGCCGGCCGGGCTCGTCGGACTGGCTGGCATAGAGGGTGGCCTCGAGGAACTCGAGCAGCCCCTCGCGCGTGCGAGCGAAGCCCGAAGCGACGGTCGCGAGGACGTGTGTCCGCAGCGCGGGCTCGGCCGCGAGTTTCGACCGGACGGGCTCGGGATCGGCCCAGATGTAGCGGTCGAACAGCTCCTGGCTCTCGTCGTGGCTCTTGGCGAGCAACACGGCCTCTCCGTAGGGGTCGAGTCCCGGGCGACCCGCTCGTCCCATCATCTGGTGGACCTCGAGGACGTCGAGCGGGGACATCCCGCCCGCACTGGGGTCGAACCGCCGCCAGTCGCGGACGATCACGCGGCGGGCGGGCGTGTTGACCCCCGCGGCGAGTGTCGGCGTCGCCGAGATCACCTTCAGGAGCCGGTCGCGGAAGGCGTCCTCGACGAGCGAGCGCTGGGTGTTCGAGAGGCCGGCGTGGTGGAAGGCGGCGCCGCGCTCGACGCAGTCGGCCAGATCCGCGCTCGTCTCGGTGTCGCTGTCGTCGCGGATCTCGTCGGCCAACTCGGCGAGTTCGGCCCGCTCGTCGCCGGTCAGCTCCGGTTTCACGACCCCGTCCAGCCGGCCCGCGGCGGCCTCGGCGTTCCGGCGGGAGTTGACGAACACCAGCGAGGAACCGCCCTCCCGGACGATGTCGCGGACGAGCGCGGCCTCCTGCTTCTCCGAGCCCTGGACCGGCACTTCTCGGGTCGAGCCGTCGTCGAAGTTCAGGGCGTTGCCGTAGTGGACCCCCATCCGCAGGTCGATCGGCCGCCAGTCGGTGTCGATCAAGGCGGCGTCGAGCCAGTCGGCGATCTCGTCGGCGTTGCCGACCGTCGCCGACAGCGCGACCTGTTGCATCCCCGGGTTGAGCTTCCGCAGCTTCGCGAGGGTCACCTCGAGGGTCGGCCCTCGGTTGCGGTCGTCGATCAGGTGGACTTCGTCGCTGACGACGCAGGTCAGCTCCGAGAGCCAGTCCGCGCCGTTGCGAACGAGCGAGTCGACCTTCTCGCTGGTGGCGACGACGATGTCTTTGGTCGCGAGCCAGTCGCTGGTGCTCTCGTAGTTGCCCGTCGTGACCCCGACCGTGACGCCGAACTCCTCGTAGGCCTCGAACTCCGCCTTTTTCTCGCTGGCGAGCGCCCGCAGGGGGACGATGTAGAGCGCTTTCCCGCCGCGTTCGATCGCCGACAGCATCGAGAGCGCGGCGACCATCGTCTTCCCGCTGGCGGTCGGGACGGCGGCCACGAGGTTCTCCCCGTCGGTCGCCCCGGCCTCGACCGCCTCGGCCTGGGGCGGGTAGAGTTCCTCGATGCCCTCGCGCCGGAAGTGGTCGACGGCACCGGCCGGGAGCCCCGACAGCTCCTCGATATTCATTACCCGCCTTTGGCCCCTTTCGCGGTTTAAACTATCGTCTTGCGGACTCCGCGGACCGGGACCGCCGTCTCATCGTCGGTTCCGGCGGTCGGTCAGTACACCCACACAAACGACTGCCGTCGCGACGTGCATCAGACCGAGAACCGCGCCGGCGACGAGACTGCCACCGGGCTGATCGGGGATGACGACGAAATCGGGAAGCAAGGAGAGAAGGAGGACGATCGCCGCGACGATCGTGAACGCACGATCCCGGTCGGCAACGGTTCGCGCGAGAACGCCGTAGGTTACGGTCGCACCGACGACCCCGATGGTCGTAAAGAACGATACCGGCTCGTAATTCAGCGCCGCCAGTTCGGGCGCGATGCCGCCGGCGTTCGCCACGAACACGATGAGCCAGTTGATGACCAACGACACGACGAGCGCGATCACTCCCGACCGTACGAGGTCGCTTCGGGTGAGCGGTCGGGCCGATTCCGACACCTCCGCTTCGGAGTCCATGATCCGGGTTCTACCCCTGTGGTGAAAATCATTTGCCACGATTTCGATTTATATTCGAATCGGTGACTGATGGTTCGGCTGAGACGGTCTGCTGTCACTGCGTCTCGAGCGACGCCGACCGGTCGTCGCTCTCGCTCTTCGAACGGCAGTCGATGCCGGTCGAACCGGGTGACCGAGATGCCCGGCGCTGCGAGAACGGATCGACGGCGATAGACCGATGCGACTGGCTCCCGAAGCGCCACGCATGGCCGACTCCGATCCCGACCGCGTCCTCGTCCCCACGCTGGGCCGCCCCCGCGAGGACGAGGCGCTCGCGTACGCCTGCGAGACGTTCCCCGACGCCGATATCACCCTCCTCGCCGTCGTCACGCCACTGGATGCACCCCTCAGCGAGGGCGGCGTCCTCGAGCGAGACGAGGCGCGAACGGCGGCTACTCGGGAGAGCGCGACCGAACTGCTCGAGTCGGTCGCCGACGCCCCGTCGGATCGGGTCCGGATCGAGACGGCCGAGGGCAGACCCGGAACCGTCGTCCCGCGCTATGCGTCCGACGAGGAGATCGACCACGTCGTTCTCTACGGCTCGATGACCGGCTCGGCGGGCTTTTTCAGGCGGTTTCTGGGCCGCGGGATCGCCGCTACGGTCGTCGAGCGCACTTCGGAGCCGGTAACGGTGCTGGAGTAACCGCTCGAGGTCGCCCTCGAGCCGCCGGAGGTACTCACGACCCGCCGATGACCGCCGCGAACAGCCGATACAGCCCGTAGCTGACGACGACGGAACTCGAGAGCGTGATCAGCCAGAAGGTGATCGTGACGGCGATCTTCCGCCGGGAGACGCCGGCAGAGCCGCCGGCCAGTCCGCCGCCGATGACTCCCGAGAGGACGATGTTGTTCAGCGAGATGGGGATACCCAGCGCGATGGCGAGCTGGGCGATGATAAAACCCGGCACCAGCGCGGCGATCGATCGTCGCACGCCCAGCTGGGCGTACTCCCGAGACGTTGCCTGTAACAGCCGCGGCGCGCCCATCCACGCGCCGGCGAGGATGCCCGTCGCGCCGATCGACAGCAGGAGGATCCCCGGGAGCCCGAGTTCGGTCCGGAAGAGGTTCTCGAGCGGGCCGGTCGCGAGCCCGACCTGCGAGCCGCCCGAGGAGAAGGCGACGATGCCGCCCAGGACGAGCAGGAACGAGCGGATCCCATCCTCCACGGAGACGCGGACGCGCTCGCGGACCAGGGCGAACGCGAGGACGCCTGCCCCGATCGTCACGAGGGCGGTGCCGAGGTCGACGCCGGTGGCGAGGCTCGGGCCGCCGCCGATCAGTCGGGAGACGAAGCCGGCCAGCGTCCCCTGGTCGGCGGTCGGATCGGGGATCACTCCGAGCCGGACGTTGGCGAGGATCGCGCCGACGACGCCGGCCAGCAGCGGCACCCCCACGGTCTCGGGGACGTCGTCGCGGCGCAGGACCGTCGCCGTCGCGTAGGCCAGCCCGCCGGACATGACCGGCACCAGCGCCCAGAAGATCCCGAGCCGGCGGTAGGTCGCTATCGCGGGATCGCCGCCGAGCGAGAGGCCGACGCCGACCATCGCGCCCGTGGTCGCAAACGCCGCGGGGATCGGGTACCGCGTGTAGATGCCGATCGCCATGAATCCCGCCGCGGTCAACAGCCCAGCGGTGGCCGCAAGCGGCGTGATCATCACGCCGTCGATCAGGTCCGCGCCGACGGTCTCGGAGATGCTGCCGCCCTGCATGAGCGCTCCCGCGGCCGCGAGCAGGCCGATGACGAACGCCGCCTGCATCGTCGAGATGGCGTTCGCACCGATCGCCGGGGCAAAGGGCGGCGAGTTGCTGTTGGCCCCCAGCACCCACGCCATGAATAGACAGGTGACGACGGCCGCGGTGACGAGAACCGCGAAGGAGAATGCAACCATTCAGTCTCTCGTACCTTCCCGTTCTACGACGGGGTGGAAAAGCATTGCTCGGCAGTCGAACGAGATGCCCGGAGCTCGCCGCGCCCGTCGTTATTCCGACGATCCCGCTGCGGTCCTCTCCTTTCGCAACTCGAGGCGGTAATGACCGCCCTCGTCAGTCCGGGAAACGCGGGCCGGCGTCCACGGCGTTCCGACCGTCGCCTCGCGAAGCCGTCCGGGCGAACACAGCAGGAACTGCAGGGTTCGGCCGACCTCGCGTCGCTGCTCGCCGTCCGCCTCGCGTTCGAACTCGAGGTGGAAACACCGGTGGGCGATCCCCTCCCGTGGATCCGACCGGTAGCCGAGGAAGTCGTCGTTCAGCCGCGTCGGACCGTAGTTGTCGACGACGGCCACGCCCGCCTCGTCGGTGACGCGGGCAAACTCCCGGAGCAGGTCGCGGATTCCCGCCAGCGACCGCCCGAGGCCGACCTGCGTCCCGACGGCATGGACCGCGCCTACCGCGCCGGTCGCCACTGGCAGGTCGAACATGTCGCCCGCGAGAACGCCCTCGGCACCGCGTTCACGGGCGGCTCGAACGGCGGTCGGACTCACGTCGACGCCGACGGCCTCGACGCCGCGCTCGTCCCACCACAGGAGGTGTTTGCCCGCGCCACAGCCCACGTCGATGACCGGTTCGCGCTCGGCGAGTCGCTCTAGGCCGTCGATCGTCGCCGGTGTCCACGACTCGGGGCTCGAGAAGTAGAACTCGGCGACGTTGCCGTCCCGTACGTCCGCACCGTCGCGGTAGACGAGTCGTCCCGGCTCGTCGCGGTGGTGTGCGAGCATCGCCCGTCCGAGCGGGTCGGCCGCGGCCGTCGATTCTGACGGCCCGGGTCGGTCCGCAGTCATGCTCGGAGCGACGACCCGCCGAGTAATAAAAACACGACGACATATGGTCTCTGGTATCTCGACCCACGGTCGGGGACCGCTACCGATTTACGCCGATCGGCCCAACCCCCTCGCATGAAGGTCGAATTCGACGAGGACGTCTGTATCGGGATGTTCCAGTGTGTCGCCGAGTGGGACGCCTTCGAGGCGGACAAATCGAAGGGGAAGGCGATCCTCGCGGACAGCGAGGAACGCGAGGAGGGCGTCTTCGTCCGCGAGGTCCCCGACGACGCGGAACTGGACGCGAAGTTCGCCGCCCGCTCCTGTCCGGTCGATGCGATCACGATCTACGACGACGACGGCGAGCAGCTGATTCCGTAGGGACGACTCGAGGCGCGTTCGTGTCGGAGACAGTGGCGTCAGCGGCGACGAAGAGAACGAGTCGGCGGGGCTATCCGACGGTCCGTTCGATCCGGGGCGAGCCACCGCTGACGGCGGGCGTGGAATCGGAAAAACGGACTGCAAGCGAGGACCGCGTTAGCTGATCTCGTCGTACTGTTCCGAGAGCTTCTCGGCGGCCTCGCCGAGCTGGTTGCGCTCGTACTCGGTGAGGTCCCACTCGACGATCTCCTCGACGCCGTCGGCCCCGAGCTTACAGGGGACGCCGAAGGCGGTGTCCTCGTGGCCGTACTCGCCCTCGAGCGTGACGCTCGCGGGCAGGACTTCGCCCGTGTCCCGGAGGATGGCCTCGACCATGTGGCCGACGCCGGTGGCCGGCCCCCACTCGGTCGCGCCCTTCTTCTCGATGACGTTCATCGCCGAGGTCTGGAGTTCCTCGAGCAACTCCTCTTTCTCGTCCTCGTCGAACGCGACGTCTTGTCCGTCGACCCGCACTTTGGAGAAGACGGGGACCTGGGCGTCGCCGTGTTCCCCGAGGATCGTCGCCTCGACGTTCTGGACGGGAACGTCGAAGCGCTCGGAGATCACGTAGCGAAAGCGGGCGGAGTCGAGCCGGCCGCCGAAGCCGATCACTTTCTCGCGGGCGCGGTCGCCCGTCTCGTAGAGGTGCCGGTTCAGCAGGTCGACCGGGTTGGACGTGGTGACGGTGACGAAGTCGTCGTTGTGTTCGGCGATCGAGGAGCCGATGTCCTCCATGATCGGCGCGTTGTCGCCGGCCAGGTCGATCCGGGTCTGGCCCGGCTGGCGCGGAATGCCGGCCGTGATGACGACGACGTCCGAGCCGGCGGTGTCCGCGTAGTCGCCCTGTCGGATCGTCGTGTTCGAGTCGTAGGCCACGCCGTGGTTCGTGTCGGCGGCCTGCCCGATCGTGTCGTCTTCCTTGTCCGGAATGTCCACGAGGACGATCTCGTCCGCGACCTCCCGAAGCGCGATGTTGTAGCCCGCAGCGGCCCCGACGGTTCCGGCCGCGCCGACCACGCTAACTTTCGTCATATCGCGTAATGCTTCCTCATCCCACACGTTAAATCCGTCGAAACCTCCCACTTCTAACGAGTTTTCGGTACGTACTTCGTCGATCGTCGTCCCGAATTCCCGTCCCGTCGATCGGGCGACCGACTCGAGACCGAACCGATCATGGTGGCCGCTCGCTCCCACTCACGTATGCGCGTCAGCGTCATCGGCGGCGGGACGATCACGGACGAACAGGCGGCCCGCGCCGAGCGGGTGGGACGCGAACTCGCCGCGCGCGGCCACACGGTCGTCTGTGGCGGTCGCGGCGGGACGATGGCAGCGGTCTGTCGCGGCGCGAAAGCCGAGGGCGGGACCACGATCGGGATCCTCCCCGGCGAGCGCCGCGACGCCGCGAACGACGATGTCGACGTTCCGATCGCGACCGGGCTGGGCCACGCCCGGAACGCGCTCGTCCCGCTGAACGGCGACGCGGTGATCGCGCTGGCCGGCGGCGTCGGCACCCTCTCCGAGCTCGGCTTCGCCGGAATCTACGACCGGCCCGTCGTCGGCCTCGAGACCCACGACGTCGCCGCGGCCGGCCTCGACCTCGAGCCCGTCGACACCCCCGCTGCGGCCGTCGACGCCGTCGAAGCGGCCCTCGAGTCCTGACAGTCAGCTCGAGCCGTCGCTGTCGCAGCTTTTTCGACGCCCCGTCACCTCTAGACGGACATGAGCGACTTCGACAAGGAAGCCGAGCGCGAGAAACTCCGCGAGAAGTACGAACAGGACAAGAAAGAGCGCGAGGCGACCCAGCGGATGAGCGACCTGTTGCTCAAGGGCGCGACGATGACCAACGCCCACTGTGGCACCTGCGGCGATCCGCTGTTCCAACAGAACGGCACCACGTTCTGTCCCAGCTGTCACGGCAACCCCGACGCCGTCGAAGGGACCGATCTCGAGGCCCAGCCGGCCGAGGGATCGGTCCCCGAAGGAAGCGCCGACGGGGGAGCCGAAGCGTCGTCGTCCGATACCGCCGCGTCGGGCGCTGACGCGGCCGAGCCTGCGACGACCGGCGACGCGGCGTCGACGGACCCGCGACGCGGCGACCGGGCCCCGGCCACCGACGACGCGGCACCCTCGAGCGCCGCCGATCGCACGCCGTCCGATCCGCCCCAATCCGAGCGCCGCCAACCGACGGAACCGACGGCCGACGACCGCTCGAGCGACCCTGAACCGCCGCGACGCGCACCCGCGGCGAGCCCGTCGTCGGTCGACGGCGACCTCGAGGCGGCCCGCGACGCGCTCGTTCGGTCGCTCGAGCGGTTCGCCGAGGAGGCGGCCGCCACCGACGACCCGCGGTACGCGCGGGACTGTCTCGCGGCGGCTCGCGAGGCCGGTGAAGCGCTATCGACGCTGCGGTAACCGGTTCGATTGACTCGTCGTCTCTTTTCCGCCCTCTCGAGGGGCCCGCCGTCGCCCCGGCTCGAAGCGATCGAGGTACCAATAGATATATATTTGACATAGATGTATGCTATCGTGAGTTTCCAACAGATGGATAGATCGACCGGCGCGTGTGTCCCGTCCGGTCAGCACTGCCCTCCCCGGGCGACCGACGTCTCGCCCGCCCCCGTCAACCGGTCCACGATCACCTACTAATCCCACCCATGGCACTCGGATTCGTCGTACTGCTTACGGTACTCGTCGTCTGCATCGGACTCGTCGCGACCTGCGCGGCGTGTCTCGATCGAACCATGCTCGGCCGGACGATGGCCGACTACGACCGCCGATTCGTCGAGATCGTCCCCTATCTCGGTGTTACGGCGCTGTTCTTCCTGGGGAAACGCGCGACACACGGCCACACCCTCCGCATCTCGAAGGCGCTCGACTGGGATCTCACCGCCGAGATCTACGCCGTCGAAGGGGAGTTCGTCGCGTGGCTCCAGACGATTACGCCACAGCAAACGCTCGAGTTCTTCTCGGCGATGTACATGTTCGGGTTCCCGTACCTGCTGGTGACCGCGCCGATCCTCTACTACCTCCTGCCGTCCCAGCGCTATCTCAAGGAACTGCTCGTCTCGTATCTGTTGAACTACTTCATCGGAACGCTCTTTTACACGCTGTTTATCGTCTACGGGCCGCGCAATCACCTGTCGTCCGTCGACGGACTGATGTACTCCTTCTACCCGCAGACACAGGAGGTGACCGCGGCCGTGTCGGCGAACACGAACGTCTTCCCGTCGCTACACACGTCGCTGACCGTCGTCGTCGTGTTGCTCGCGTGGCGCTCCCGACGGGAGTATCCGCGGTGGTTCCCGATCGCGTCGTTCGTCGGCGCGTGCGTCGTCTTCTCGACGATGTATCTGGGCATCCACTGGCTGATCGACGTCGTCGCCGGCGTCGTCCTCGGCGTCGGGGCCGTCTTCGCCGCCGAACGGATCGTCGCCCGGGCGGAGGGCGACGCGGGCCCGGTTCCCGCGTCCGACGAGCGCGAGGACGGGGCCCCGTCCGACCCGAGCGACTGACCTACCCCGCGTAGTCGTTCCCGACGACCTCCCGGATCCGCTCGGCGGTCACCTGCCCGACGCCGTCGGCGGCCTGTAACTCGTCTTCGGTCGCGATCATCACGCCCTCGACGGTCCCGAACTCCTCGAGTAGCGACCGGGCCGTGACGGGGCCGATCTCGGCGATCGAGGCGACGACGTACTCCTGCTGTTCGGACAGCGTCTTGGACTGCTTCTCGCCGTGGACCGACACCTCCCGGTCCGATACGTCCTGTTCGCGGCCGGCGATCACGGCGAGCAGTTCTGTCGTCTCGTCCTCGCCGCCGGTCCGCAACACGCTCGCGCCGAAGTCGACGGCCAGACTCGAGAGCGCGCCCCGGATGGCGTTGGGGTTGACGTTGCGCTGTTCGTACAGCCCCTCGCCCTCGACGATCACGATCGGCCGGGAGTAGTGACGCGCCATCGCCCCGACCTGCTCGAAGACCGACCGGTCACCGCCGACCAGCGAGTCGACGAAGTCCGCGACCGACTTGCGCTCGACGACGACGCGATCCGACAGGACGTAGTCGCCAACGTCGAGCGTCTCGAGGCGGACCTCGACCTCCTCGCGTCTCGAGAGGTCCCGCGCGATGTTGGCGTCCATCTCGCGCTGGTCGGCGACGACCGCGACGGCCTCGCCCTCGGCGTGGGGCTCGTGGGTCTCGACCTCGTCGTCGGCCGGGTCATCGTCGTCGCTCGAGTCGGCCGCGTCGGCGGCGAACTCCTGCAGCCCGGGCCGGTCCGCGACCCCCTCGCTTCCGCTGGAAGAATCGCCGACGGCGTCGGGATCACCGCCGTCGTCGTTCACTTTCGCCGTACGCTCCCCGTCGCCGAAGTCGGCCAGCGACTGCTGGGAGTCGTCGAGTTCCTCGGCCAGCTCGTCGGCCATCCCCTTCAGCTCGCGCAGCTCCGACTCCATCTCCTTCTCGCGTCGCCGGGAGATCCAGAAGTAGGCCTCGTCGCGGGTGTCCTCGGCCATGAGGACGACGACCCGCCCCTCCGACTGGCGGCCGGTTCGGCCCTTCCGCTGGATCGACCGGATCGCGGTCGGAACGGGCTCGTAGAAGAGGACGAGATCGACCTCGGGGACGTCTAATCCCTCCTCCGCGACCGATGTCGAGACCAGCACCTCGAACTCCCCGGCGCGGAACTCGTCGAGGACGTCCTGCTGTTCGGTCTGAGTCATCCCGTCGGAGCCCTCGCGGTCGCCCTGTCCGACGAACCGCTTGGCGTCGAAACTGTCCGAGAGAAAGTCCGTCAGCGCCTCGGCCGTGTCCCGCGATTCGGTGAAGACGATCACGCGCTCGCCGCCCTCGAGTCCGAGCGTCTCGGCCAGTAACATCCGCGTCTTGCGGTACTTCGGGTGGATCTCGTCGAAGCTCTCGGCCTTGCGCATGGCCTCGCGAACCCGCGGGTCCGAGACCAGCCGCTGGCTGGCCTTCGAGGCCCCCGACGAGCGGGCCTGATTGCGCTGGCGATCGAAGTACCGCCGGACCGCCTCGACGCTCTGGGTCTCGACTAAGGTGACCGCCTGCCGGAGCTTCATCACCTCCGCGTGGATCGACATCCCCTCGAACCCCTCCGACTGGTCGTTGTTGATCAGCTCCTGGAGTTCGGCCCGCATGCGATTGAGATCCTTCTGAGACTGGTCGGGCTGGGTCGAGGACGCCACACCGAGTTCCTTGAGCTTCTCGAGCCGTTCCGTGATGACCTCGTTCAACGCGTCCCGGATCTCCAGGACGTCGTCGGGGAGGTCGATCCGCTCCCACTCGACCTCGGTCTCGTGGGTGAACTCGTCGACGTCGGCGTCCTCCTCGGTCATCACCTCGACCTCGTCGATGCCGAGGTTCTCACAGACCTCGAGGATGGCCTCCTCGTCGCCGCCGGGCGAGGCACTCATCCCCGTCACGAGCGGATTCCGCGCGTCGGCGTGGTAGCGCTCGGCGATGTAGTTGTAGGCGTAGTCGCCGGTCGCGCGGTGGCACTCGTCGAAGGTGACGTGGGTCACGTCGGCAAGCGAGATCCGACTCCCGACGAGGTCGTTCTCGATCACCTGCGGCGTGGCCATGACGACCGTCGCTTGCTCCCACGTCGCGGCGCGGTCGTCGGGACTGACGTCGCCGGTGAAGACGACGATCTCCTCGTCGGGTATCTGTAACGCTTCGCGGTAGAAGTCGGCGTGTTGCTGGACGAGCGGTTTCGTCGGCGCGAGCATCAGGGACTTCCCCCCGACCTCCTCGAGCCGTCGTGCGGTCACCAGCAGGCTCACCGTCGTCTTCCCCAGGCCCGTGGGGAGACAGACCAGCGTGTGGTGGTTCGCGGCCGTCCCGGCGAGTTTCAGCTGGTAGAGTCGCCGCTCTAGGAAGTCGGGCTCGAGGAGCGGATGGTCGATCGACGCCGGCTCCCCGTCCTCGTCCGTCGCTGCCATTACCGGTCGTTCATCCCGGCCGCGAATAAGGGTTCCCGTACCGCGGTGAAAGTGGTCTCGACGGAAGGGGGCCGGCTCGCGCCGGACCGCTGACACTCGTCGATATAAATCCGCCGGGAACGTACGGGGCGTATGGAATCTCCCGCGATCGCCCGCCGCCTTCCGGCGGGTCGGTCCGTCCTCGCCGCCGTCGGTTTCGCCCTGCTGGTCACCCTCGTCGGCGCGGCCCCGAGCGCAGTGGCCTCTCCCGACACGCCGTGGTTTCGCGCCCTCGAGAAGCCGTGGTTCTATCCGCCGACGATCGCGTTCCCGGTCGTCTGGACGCTGCTCTTTACGCTGCTGGGCGTCGCGCTGTGGCTCGTCTGGCGTAGCGACGCCGACGGCCGGCGACTCGCGCTCGGCGCGTTCGTCGCCCAGATGGCGTTCAACGTCGTCTGGACGCCCGCTTTCTTCGCGCTCGAGGCCCCGCTGGTCGCGCTGGGTATCATCGTCGTCCTCTGGACGCTCGTGGCCGGGACGATCGTCGCCTTCCGCCGGGTCGACCGCCGCGCCGCGGCGCTGTTGGTGCCGTATCTCGCGTGGGTGACGTTCGCGACGGTCCTCAATCTCGAGATCTGGCGTTTGAACGCCTGAACGGCGTCTCGTCACGGTTCACTGCTCCGAGAGCGGGGGCAACCACCACGTCAGGGCGATCGCGACGAGGACCAGCCCGGCCAGCGCGAGATACGCCCCGTCGAAGTAGCCCCGGTCCGCGAACGCGCCGAACGCGACCGGGCTCACCGCCCCGATCGTCATGTAGACGGTCCGCAAGAATCCCAGTCCGGTCCCCTGCATGTCCGACGGGAACGCCGCGGTCATGTACGGCAGGGTGATAGTGCCGTAGCCCAGAATGCTCGAGAGAAAGACCGTGCCGACGACGATCGGCCAGAACCCCTCGAGGACGGGCAGCGCGACGAGCGAGACCACGACGACGCCCAGGACGGGCGGCAGCGACGTCCGGATCCCGTAGCGGTCGTACAGCCGGCCGGTCAGCGGCTGGACGACGATCCTGGCCGCGAAGAAGGCGCTGAAGAGCCCGGTCGCGACGCTCTCCGAGAAGCCCTTGATCTCGATCAGATAGGTGGGGTAAAACCCCGTAAAGGCCTGCCAGACGCAGTAGGTCAGGATCTGGATCGCGGTCACGGTGACGATCTCGGGCCGGCGCAGTTCCGAGCAGACGTATCGGACCGTCTCGAGCGAGACGCTGTCGACGGCGCTGTCCGCGCCGGAGGTGCGGGCCGGCACGACCAGCCGGAGGCCGACGGCGACGACGGCGAAGGCGGGCACGACGAGGCCGAAGCCGTACTGCCAGGCGAAGGCCGAGGCGATCCCGCCGGCGGCAAGCGGCAGGAGGGTGTTGCCGGCCTGCCCGGCCGCCATCGTGATGCCGATCGCCGTGCCGTCGTTGTCGGGGTAGACGTCCGACAGCGCCGTGAAGCGGGCGACGCCGTACAGCGCGGTCCCGAAGCCGAAGGCCCCGGTCGCGAGGTAGACGACCGGCGCGGAGCCGGCGACGGCGACGACGCCGAGGGTCACCGCCGAGACGAGCGTACTCGCGACGAGGACGTTCCCCTCGCCGAACCGGTCGGCGAGCAGTCCGCCGGGAAGTTGGCCCAGCGCGTAACAGAGCCAGAGGGCGGTCAGCAGGAAGCCGGCCGTCGTCAGATCGAGGCCGTAGGCCCGCCGCAGGTAGGGGAGCAAGACGGGATAGGCGAGCCGAACGCCGATCGAGAGGAACCAGCCGGCGGCGACGGCGACGAGAATCCCGCCGCGGCCGTCCGTCAGGAACGCCCGCACGTTCGACAGCCCCGCTCGCGCTCTCGATAGCGACACGTTGGCTCCCTTCACCGTCGATCGCCTTGAGGAACCCAGAACGGTGGGATTTTGCCGGTATCGGAACCGGCGCTACGGGTCCGTCGTCGAGGCCGTTACACCGGCGCGACCTCGAGGGCCACCCACGCGAGCGAGGCCGCGTAGATCGGGATCGTCAGGTTATCGTCGACGATGTAGGTCCGGACCTCGAGGGTGATGCCGTCGGCCAGCGTCGCGCCCAGTGCGGCGATCAGCGCCGCGGTGATCGGGAGGAACGGGATCGCGATGAGCGTCGAGACGAGAAACATCGTGCCGAGTACCTTCGGCGGCTTGACCCGCTGGAGGGTGTTGTCCGAGACCGCGCCGCTGATCGGGTCTCCCAACGCGAGCATCAACATCGCCGGCAGCGCGATATCCGACTCGAAGACGACCACGACCGCCGCCATGCTGATCAGGTAGAGGGCGTAGGCGGCGGGGTTGTCCTGTTCGTACTCGCGGGTGAGGACGTCGTAGAGCCGCCAGTCCAGCCCCACTCGGAGCCGCAGGAACTCGAGGAGGAGCGCGCCGGTCGCCAGCACGACCATGAGGATCCGAAAGCCGGTCCAGGTCAGCCCGACCTCGAGGGCGTCGGCCAGCAGCCAGAGGGCGACCAGTCCCGAACCGCTGGCGTGAACCAGGCGGCGCTTCAGTTCGTCGGCCATCACGTCGAGCCTCGGGAGAGGTGACCTTCAGTCCGTCGGTTAGTTCTCCGGATACCTATATATTATATAAAGTCCCGCGGGACGGGTTCGTCCCGAATCGACAGCCGGGGCCGCGACGATGACCCAGCGGCGTCCGTCAATCGCCGTTAGCGGTTCGCGCGGACGTAGCCGCCGAGCCCGCCGAAGCCGACGGTGAACAACGTGCCGAAAAACAGGAGTCCGAGCCCGAGTTCCGGCCCCGCGACGAACTCGGGATCATCGACGGAGAACACGAACGTACCGAGAACGAACAGGGGGAGATAGCCGACGGCGACGCTCGCCCCGGCGGCGGCACTGCTTTCGGCCGACAGCGAGGATCCCGCCCGTCCAGCGATCACGTATCCCGCGAGAAACAGGACCGCGGCCGGGATCGCGTTGAATACCAGCGGATTGAACTCGGGCGCACCGACGGCGGTGAGCTGGTTGAACAGGTCGAAGTAGCCGTCGGCGACCGTCTGCGAGCCGAAGCCGCCGGACCCGGTGAATTCGATCGGCGTGTTCACCCGATGTGAGTTGTAGAACGGGTACCCCATGAACTCCGGAACCGGGAACACCTCCTCGAGGTCGAGCTCCGTTTCGGCCGCGTCGTAGAGCCGGTAGATGAAATAGCCAGTCGTAATTATGAATACCAAAATAAATGATAGGACACCATAAATTAGTCCTCCAATCGGACGGATACCCTCCTTTATTGGCTGGCTAGACGACTGTGACGCCGCATTCGTCTCTTGTAAGGACACACACCAATCACGTAATGTGTAAAAAATAAAATTTGTGGTAGCGGGGCCGGGATACGGGCGGGCGCTCGCCCGCGCACAGCGGCGTCGGCCGCCGGCTCGCGGGAGAGCCGTCGTCCGCGGTCGCGTTCTCCATTGGCGGCCGCGTCGGTCCCGACTGGAACGGTCGCTTACAATTCGTCGAACGCGAGTTCGCCTTCGCGAATCGCCGCCAGCGTCTCCGCGAGGTCCGCGACCGGCAGCCGTTTCTGTTCGGTCGTGTCGCGTTCGCGGACGGTGACAGTCGTCGCTTCGTTCTCGATCGTCTCGAAGTCGACGGTCACGCAGAACGGCGTGCCGACCTCGTCCTGTCGCCGGTAGCGCCGACCGATGTTCCCCGAGTCGTCGTACGTGACCGAGAGGCCGGCCGCGCGCAGATCGTCGACGATCTCGTTCGCTCGCGCCTCGAGCGCGTCGTCGCTTTGCAGCGGGAAGACGCCGACGAAGGTGGGCGCGACCTCGGGCTCGAGTTCGAGATACGTGCGCTCCTCGCCGTCGATCTCGTCCTCGCGGTAGGCGTGGTGGAGAACGGTGTAGACCAGCCGGTCCACCCCGAAGGAGGGTTCGACGACGTGGGGCGTGATGTGTTCGCCGGCCTCGGTCTGTTCCTCGACCGCGAAGCCGGTCTTTTCGACGGGGATCTCGTGGGTCTCGCCCTCGAGGCCGATCTCGACGCTGTCGCCAGCAAAGGCCTCGCGGTCGCGGGCCGCGAGGTCCTCGAGTTCGTCGACCACGTCGCCAGCCGCGCCGCCGAACTCGGGTCCGAGGTAGCTCATATCGGGGTCGACGGTGGCGCGCTCGACCGTTTTGGGTTCGTCGTACTGCTTGAAGATCGTGAAGCGGTCGTCCGAGTGCGCGTCGTGTTTCGAGAGGTCGTAGTCGCCGCGGTAGGCGAAGCCGGCCATCTCGATCCAGTTGCCGTCGACCTCGCTCTCGGCGTCCCAGCAGTCGCTGGCGTAGTGGGCTCGCTCGCCCGAGAGGTGCTGGCGGAACCGGAACCGGTCCATGTCGACGCCGACCGCGTCGTACCACGGCTTGGCGACGCCGAGGAAGTACGCGACCCACGGGCTCGAGACGATGCCCTCATCGACGGCCTCGCCGATCGTCGTCTGGATCTCCTCGCCGTCCTCTTCGTTCTGCTCGCTCGCAGGGTACAGCGTGACCTCGACGTCCGCGACGCTCTCGAGGGCCGGCTCGTCGGTCTCGGGGTCGACGAAGTACTCGAGTTCGGCCTGCGTGAACTCCCGGGTCCGGATGATCGAGCGCCGGGGGCTGATCTCGTTGCGGTAGGCGCGGCCGATCTGGGTGACGCCGAACGGCAGTTGGTTGCGCGCGTACTCCTTGAGCCGCGGGAACTCGACGAAGATGCCCTGTGCGGTCTCGGGGCGGAGGTAGCCGGGATCGGAGTCGCCGGGGCCGATATTGGTCGCGAACATGAGGTTGAAGGTCTCGACGGCCTGGCCGGCGAGTCCCGCCCCGCAGGCGGGACAGACGAGTTCGTACTCGGCGATGACTTCCTCGACCTCCGGAATGGGGAGGCTCTCGGCGTCCTCGTACTCCGTGTTGTCCTCGACGATGTGGTCCGCGCGGTGGCTCTCGCCACACTCCGGACACTCGACGAGCATGTCGTCGAAACCGTCCAGATGGCCCGAGGCCTCGAAGACGGGTTCGGGCATGATCGTCGGCGCGTCGATCTCCATGTTGCCCTCAGCCACGGCGAAGCGGTCGCGCCAGGCGTCCTCGACGTTGCCTTTCAGCGCCGCGCCCTGCGGGCCGAACGTGTAGAAGCCGCCGACGCCGCCGTAGGCTCCCGACGACTGGAAGAAATAGCCCCGCCGCTTGGCGAGTTCGACCAGTTTCTCGCTCGTTACCGCCGTCTCCGCAGTGTCGTCGTCACTCATAGAGTGCCTCCAACAGATCGACGTCGCGGGCGATACCGACGAGGTCCTCGCCCGTGACCATCGGGATCTGTTCGATGTCGTTGCTGATCATCCGCTGTGCCGCCTCCTGGACCGACGTGTCCGCCGCGACCGTCACCACGTCGTCGCTCATGAACTCCCGGATCGAGCCCGCGGGGATCTCGATGTCCCGCGTCGGGAGATAGCGGCTCCCGACGGCCTTGATCCCCTCCCAGGACCAGTCGTCGTCCTGGTCGCCGAAGTTGTCGCCCGTCTCCTCCTCGCCCTCGACGATTCTGGCGACCTCGAGGACGTCGACTTCGGTCAGCACGCCGCTCATTCGTCCGTCGTCGTCCAGCGCGACGGTGTAGGGGACGTTCGCGTAGGAGAGTTCCCGCTCGGCGACGGGCAGGGGCGTCCCCTCGTAGGTCGTGTTCACGTCCTCGCTGGCGTAGGCATCGACGGTGCCGTCGGTCGCCTGATCGCCGGTCGCGATCGCGTGGATCACGTCGGTCACGGTGACGATCCCCTCGAACTCGCCGTCGACGACCGGCACGCGGCGCGCGCCCTCCTCGACCATCGTCCGCGCGACGTCGGCGAGCCCGGTCTCGGCGGTCGTCGTCGGGACCTCCTCCATCAGCATGACGAGCTGGTCCTCGTCTGGCTCCTCGATGAGTCGCTCTCGAGAGAGCAGACCGCGGTACTCCGGCCCGTCGTCGGTCGGTTTGACGACCGGGACCGACGAGAACGATTGCTCTTGCAGGTACTCGAGGACGTCCGAGCGGGTCCCGGGCAGGTCGGCGGTGACCACGTCTTCACGAGGCGTCATCGCGTCGGCTACGTTCATATCCCCTCGGTACGGCGAAAATGAGTATAAACCCAGTGTTTCACGGACCGCCGTTCGGCCGCCGACCGGTCGCTCGAGCGGACAGTCCGATTCGATGCGTTTATATGTGAGTGGTTGTCACTCACTCACATGGCGACGAACCCCCACGCCATGGCGTCCGACGACACGATCGTCGGTTCGATCGATTCGACGGCCGCGAGCGACGAGTACGTCATCGCGGACATCTCCGCCGACGGGGCCTGGCTGTCCATGCGGGCCGATGACGCGCTCGCGCTTCCGGCCTGGCGATAACTGGGGGTGGGAGGGATCGCGTTCCGAGTCCGGTCGCGACCGGCGGCTGCGCTGCTCACCGTTCGTCCGCGTTCCGACGCGGGACGACCCTGACCGGGCGGTCGTCGCGATGGCGACGTTTTCGATCTCTTTCAACGTGTCTCGAGCGGCCGTACCGTTTAGTGGACTCGGGTGGTCGCTACGGCCATGGAACGCCCTCGGCCGCGACGCGGTGCGGAACCCGACCCGAGCGACGGCGACGAGTTCGGCCTCGAGCGTGCGGACGCCCGGCCCTCCGTCGTCACCCTCCTCTCGCGGTTCGTTCCGGCGGCGCTCGCCCGCCGCGCGATCGCCGTCTCCGTCGCGACCGACCGCGAGGTCTACGAGCGCGACGACCCGGTCGAGATCACCGTCGACTTCGAGAACCGGCTCCCGGTCCCCGTCGAACTCCGGACGCCCCGCCAGCGCCGCTGGGGGTGGACGATCGACGGCCACCTCGAGGCCACCGACGAACGCCGCTACACGCCGGATCGACCCGCCACGTTCGACTTCCGCGGCGGCGAGCGAAAGCGCGCCGCGGTGACCTGGAACGGCCGCCTCGAGCGGACCGGCGGCGACCGACGCGAGTCGGTCGTCCCCGAGTCCGGCGAGTACGAGATCCGGGCGTTCGTCGCGACCGCTGCGGGGACGACTCGGCCGGCCGACGCGACGACGATTACGATCAACTGACTGGCCGCGGCGCGGCTACGAAGAGAGTATCGGCCGGGAACGACGGCGCGTCGCTCCCGATCGGAAAAACCGCGTGTCGTCCGTGACTCGCCGGTATCGGTTCGACCCCCCGTCGCGGAGGGCGACTCGAGCGGGACGTGCTCAGACGGTTTGCCGTAACGATTTCCCGGTGCAACTGCAGAGCGCGCGGTTGCACCGGCAATGACTTACAGTAGACCGTCTCGGTCGGCTCCCCCGGCTTAGCCGGTCAGGAACCCGCCGGGAGAGACCTGCGTCGCCGGCCGGCCGTCGTCGCTCGTCTGCACGCCCGTGAACGAGGGCGAGTGATCGATCGTTCGCTGTACCTTCGCGCCGGTTTTCGTGTGCGTTGCCAGGATGGCGATCATCTTACTCATACACGAGTAAATAGTAGCACCTCACTCATAAGCATTATTGCGATGATCGACCGTGTTGGATGATCGCTGTCAAAGACATTCGTGAACGAGTCTTACTTGCCCGTTGCTGTCGGCGCTCCGGTGGTCGCGACCGGGCTCGTCTCGAGACCTCGCGTCCCTACCGGTGCAGGTGACAGGCGGCGAACCGCTCCCCGTCGCCGGACTCGAGGTCGTAGGCCGGCCGCTCGCGGGCACAGACGCTCGCTTCGGCGAAGGACTCGAGCAACAGGTCGGTCGCGGCTTCCCAGCGGTCGGCGTCGTCGCCGTCCGCCTCGCCGTCGGTGGCGACCAGATCGATCGCCTCCGCGACGATCGATCCGGCCTCGCCACGGGGCAGCGTTCCGTCGAAGAACTCGGCTTCGATCCGCGCCGCCGGCATCGGTTCGAACGTCCGTCGTTTGACCGCTCGCATGAACGCCCGCGTCCGCGGCCACTCCTCGCCGGCCCAGTCGTACGCGTCGGGGGCGATCAGGCGCGGACACCGCGTCCGGAACCGACACCCAGAGGGCGGATCGACCGGGCTCGGGACCTCGCCCTCGAGGACGCCCCGGGAGCCGTTCTCGCGGGGATCCGGGACGGGAATCGACTCGAGCAGGGCGCGGGTGTAGGGGTGCTGTGGGTTCTCGAACAGTTCCTCTTTCCCCGCCAACTCGACGATGTGGCCCAGATACATCACCGCCACGCGGTCGGAGATGTGGCGGATGACCGAGAGGTCGTGGGCGATAAAGAGGTACGTGAGGCCGAACTCCCGCTGCAGTCGCTCCATCGTGTTCAGCACCTGCGCCTGGATCGAGACGTCCAGCGCGGAGACGGGCTCGTCACAGACCACGAAGTCGGGATCGACCGACAGCGCCCGCGCGAGGTTGATCCGCTGGCGCTGTCCTCCAGAGAAGGCGTGGGGATGGCGGTTGTAGTGACGCGGGTCGAGCCCCACCTTCGCGAGCAGTTCCTTCGCGCGGGCCTCGCGTCCTTCGTCGTCTAACATGTCGTGGGCCCGCATCGGCTCCTCGATGATCTGCCCGACCTTCATCCGCGGATCGAGCGAGGACTGGGGATCTTGGAAGATCATCTGCATGTCCGAGCGCGTCTGCCGGAGCGCCTCGCCGTCGAGGTCGGCCAGGTTCTCCCCTTTGAAGTAGATGTCCCCCTCGGTCGGCTCGAGCAGGCGAAGGACCGTCCGACCGAGCGTACTCTTACCACAGCCCGACTCGCCGACGAGACCCAGCGTCTCGCCGGGTTGAACCTCGATCGAGACGCCGTCGACCGCTCGCACCCGCTCTCGCTCGACGCTGAACGGCGGGAACTCGCTCGCGTCGAACTGCAGGCCCGCGAGCAGCCCCGACTCCTGCCCGAAGTGTTTCGAGACGCAGTCCAACTCGAGCAGCGGCCCCTCGCTGTCGTACTCGCGCTCCTCGTCCAGTCGGAGCCCGCTACTCACCATCCTCACCCCCGTCGTCGCCGACCGGATTTGGCGCGAGTTCCGACCCGATGTCCTCGACCGCCCCGTCTCCGGTCGTCCCCGTCGTACCCTCGAGCGGCGGGCTCCCCTCGTAGTCGACGTCGAAGGCGTCGTGTTTCACGCAGGCCGCCCGGTGGGGTTCGCCGTCGGCGTCCGCAATCACCGTCGGCTCGGGGTGGACGCGCTTGCACACCTCGCGCGCGTCGGGACAGCGCGGGTGGAACCGACAGCCCGAGGGCGGCTCGATCGCCTCGGGCATCACCCCATCGATCGCCTCGAGTTCGGCGACGGTGCGGTCGGGCCGGGGGATCGAGTCCAGCAGGGCGTCGGTGTAGGGGTGGTTCGTCTCGTAGAACAGCTCGTCGACCGGCGCTTGCTCGACGATCTCGCCGAGGTACATCACGTTGACCCGGTCGCAGATCTCGGCGACGACCCCCAGGTCGTGGGTGACCCAGACGAAGCTGGTCCCGTATTTCGACTGTAGCTCGTCGACCAACTCGAGGATCTGTCCCTCGACGGTCACGTCCAGCGCCGTCGTCGGCTCGTCGGCGATGATCAGGCTTGGCTCGCAGGCCAGCGCCATCGCGATCAGCACGCGCTGGCGCATCCCGCCGGAGAACTGGTGGGGGTACTCCTCGTAGCGCTCCTCGGGGTCGGGGATGCCGACCTCGCGGAGCATGTCGATCGCTTCCGCCCGCGCCTCCTCGCCCTCGAGGCCGCGGTTGAGTTCGATGAACTCCCGCAGCTGGCCGCCGACGGTGAAGACGGGGTTGAGCGACTCCATCGGGTCCTGGAAGATCACCGCGATCTCGTTGCCCCGGATGCGGGTCCGGATCTCCTCGTCGGAGAGGGCGTCGTCTCGCTTTCGCAACTCGCCGTCGGGACCCTCCTCGAGGCCGAAGATCGTCTCGCCTTTGTAGGTGATCTCGCCGGCGACGATCTCGCCGGGGGCCTCGACGAGCCCCATGATGCTCATCGAGGCGACCGACTTCCCGGCCCCGCTCTCGCCGACGAGGCCGACGATTTCGCCCTCGCGGACCTCGAAGGAGATGCCGTCGACGGCGCGTACTGTGCCTGCTTCGGTGAAGAACTGGGTCTTCAGGTTCTCGACGCGGAGTAGTGGTTCGGAACTCATTGTCAGTCGTCGATTCGGGGGTCGAGGGCGTCCTGCAGGCCATCGCCGAACAGGTTAAAGCCCATAATCGTGATCATGATCGCGATACCCGGCCAGATCGAGAGCCAGACGTTCGAGTGCATGTAGCCGTGGGCGATGTTGAGCATCTGTCCCCAGTCGGGGGTCGGCGGCTGTGCGCCGTAGCCGAGGAAGGAGAGCCCGGCGACGATGAGGATCGTCACGCCGATCTGGAGCGTCGCGTACACCAGAACCGGCGCGAAGCTGTTGGGGACGACGTGGCGACGGATGATGTTGCGGTCCTTGACGCCGGCCGCCCGCGCCGCTTCGATGTAGTCCATCTCGCGGACGCTCAGCACGCGGCTCCGGATGATGCGGGCGAAGACGGGGACGAACGCGATCCCGACGCCCAGCACCGCGTACCAGATGTTCGCGCCGCCGACGAAGACGGTGAAGACGATGATGAGTATCAGCGGCGGGATCGCGTACACCGTCTCGACGACCCGCATGAGAACGTCGTCGACCCGGCCGCCGTAGTAGCCGGCGACGGCACCGACGACCGTCCCGCCGGTGAGCCCGATGAACGTCGAGACGATCCCGACGAACACCGACACCTGCGTCCCGTAGACGATCCGCGTGAAGTAGTCCCGGCCGGTGTGGTCGGTCCCCAGCGGGTGCTCGAGCGTGCCGCCGGCTGGAAGCGGGTTCCACGGCTGTTCGGCCAGCGGGAAGTACGGCGGCATGTGCTGGGTCCCCTCTCCCGGCGGCGGGATGTGGGTCGGGTGATCGAAGATCGGTATCAGCCGCGCGAACGTGTAGTCCGACAGGACCCCGAACGTGAGCAGGGAGAGGTTGCTGTCGATCGCGGCGTAGATCGCGACGAACAGGACGACCGTGACGACGTACAGCCCCCAGCGGGCCGTCGTGTCCGCTTTGATCCGCGCGACGGTGTAGCGCCAGCCGACGCGGGCCTCGACGCCGTCCTCGTCCGCCTGGTCTCGACTGCTCTCGAACTGTGATTCACTGACTGCCATGGTTACTCTCGCTCACCGTAGGTGACTCGCGGGTCGACGTACGCGTACGAGATGTCGGTGATGATGACGCCGACGACGAACAGGACGCCGAGCATCATCGTCACGCCCATCACGAGCTGGTAGTCGTTGCGCTGGATCGCACCGACGAACAGCTGTCCCATCCCGTTGATGTTGAACACCGTCTCGACCAACACCGCCCCGCCGATCGCCGTCGACAGGTTGAGTCCGACGATCGTGATGATCGGCAACTGGGCCACCTGAAACGCGTGTTTTCGAAGGACCGTCCGCTCGGGAACGCCGTAGGCACGTGCCAGCTTGACGTACTCGCCCTGCAGCGACTCGATCATCTGGGTCCGCTCGACGCGCATGATCGTCGCCATCTGCAAGGTCCCCAGCGCGATCATCGGCAACAGCAGGTGTCTGGCCGACTGGTAGTACAGCTCGAGGTGGCCGTCGATCCCCCGATAGGCGCTCGGCGGTCGCCACGGGTAGTAGAGCCCGCTCGAGGGGAGCCAGCCGAGCTTCACGGCGAAGACGAGGATCAGGACGATCCCGATCCAGAACGAGGGGGTGCTGACGCCGACGAGCGCGGCGATGCGGGAGACGTGGTCGGTCGGTTCGTTCCGTCGGTCCGCGGCCACGACGCCGAGCGGGATCGCGGTCGCCAGCGCGAACGCGTACGCCGAAACGACCAGCAACAGCGTCGGACCGACCCGATCCAGTATCAGGCCGGCGACCGGCCGCTCGTAGTAGATGCTCTGTCCGAGATCGCCCTGCAACAGACCGACCATGTACGTCACGTAGCGTTCGTGTAACGGCCTGTCGAGCCCGTAGCGTCGTTCGATCGCCCTGACCAGTTCCTCGCTGTGTTCCTGGCCCTGTAGCATGAGGCTGACCGGATCGCCCGGTCCAAGATTCGCCAGCAGGAACGTGATGATCGAGATTCCGATCAGGACCGGGACCGCCTGCATCAGCCTGTATATCGTGTACTTGAGTAGCTTCATTGCTCCGCGAATCGGTCGCGTTGGTCGTCGGACGGTGCGACGCGATCGGGGGGCACCGACGGCCCGCCGACCGCGACGGAATCGTCGTCCGTCGGTTCACTCCATCGAGACGTTCGTGTACTCCGCGACGAGGGTCGGATTCCTCGTCACCTCCGGATGCGCCTGGAGGTCCTGGACGTAGTTTCGGGAGGCCATCGTGTTGTCCTGCGTAAACGCCGGTAAGACGGGCAGTTGCTCGACGACCTCTCGGACGACGGGCTCGTAGATGTCGTAGCGCTCCTCCTGGCCCGCCGAGTTGCGTCCCTCGACGATCGCCTCGTGGAAGCCGTCGCTGCCCTCGTAGTAGTGGCCCTGGTTGGTCCCCGCCTGGCTCTCGTGGAGCAGCGGGTAGAGGTAGTAATCGGGGTCGGGACCGCCGGTCCAGCCGAGCAGGTACATCTGGTAGTCGTCGGCGCTCCCGCTGGTGTAGGTGTCGACCAGCGTCGCGAAGTCCAGGACCTGTACGTCCGCGCCGTATCCGATCTCGTCCAGTCGGGTCGCGATCCGCTCGGCCAACTGGGCGCGGATCCCCTCCGGCGTGATGATCGTCGGGGTGAAGTCGTCGGGCGCGTGTTCGTCGAGCAACGACTGGGCCTGTTCCGGATCGTACTCCGGCAGCAGCTCCTGATACTCCGATTCGGGGAATTCCCAGATCCCGTTGACGACCGGCGGGATCGGGCTGTACATCGCCGAACTCACGTTGCCCGCGTTCGAGTCGATGAAGTCCTGCATCGAGAACGAGTGGACGATGCCCCGCCGCACCTCGGGAGTCGTCGTCGGGCCCTCGTTGCAGTTGAAGCCCATGTACATGAACGTCGGACTCTCGGCCGAGTGGAGGGTCACGCCGTCCTCGTTCTCGAGGACGTCCCAGTCGTCGTTCGGAATCCCCGCGATGACGTCGGTGTCGCCTGCTCGGATGTCGGAGACGCGACCCGCGGGGTCCTCGTGGGCGACGAACCGTATCTGTTCGAGATTCGGCTCGAGGTCGCCCCAGTAGTCGTCGTTGCGCTCTAGGTCGACGTACTCGTTTTCCTGCAGGTCGACGAACTCGAACGGGCCGGAGCCGACCGGGTCCGTGTTGAACGCCTCGCGGTCCTCGGTCCGGACGCTCTCGGGGACGACCGTCACGCCCATGGTCGCGAGTTCGAACGGGCCGTAGGGATCCTCGCCGAGGTCGACCTGCAGCTGGTAGTCGTCGATGACCTCCGTACTCTCGATCATGTCGTACTCGGAGGCGTTCTCCGTCTCCTCCTCGACGGGCGCGGTAAAGGAGTGAGCGACGTCTCCGGCGGTCACCTCGTCGCCGTTGTGGAACGTCGCTCCCTCTACCAGTTCGAAGATGTAGCGCGTGCCGTCGCGCTCGACCGTCGGCTCGCCGACCGCGAGTTTCGGCTGTAACTCGAGGCCCTCGTCGTACTCGTAGAGCCCGTCGAAGACGTGCTGAATGACCTGAAAGCTGTACGCGTCGTTCGAGACGACCGGATCGAACTGCTCCTCGCGCGATTGTTCCTGCGTGAAGTGGAACCGATCGCCGTCTCCGGAGCCGCCCCCACCGATACACCCTGCGATCACTGACGCAGCGACGGCGGCCCCGGAACCGAGGAGTCGCCGCCGCGTCGTCGTCGGTTGATTCGGCACCATCTTGATAGACGATAGCTACCACTCTATTTTGGTATCAGCCGTGTAATAGACGCAAACCGGTTGTTACTGAAACATAATGGTCTGATACTCGATTAAATAACTCTCATCTCTGCACAGCATTGCGATTCGCTGGGCAGAGATGGACATTTCTTCGCACCGCATAAATAATAGATATATTATAACTCCTCGAAATAGTTAGCGGATTTACTACAATGCCAACCGACCGGCAGCCGCCGTCTCCCGCGGCCGATCGTGGGCTGTGATGGCTCCCGTCGTCGGGCAGACGGCGACCGGTGGGCTTTTTCTCCCGGCCGTCACAGTAGACGGGTATGAACTATCGCGCCGTCGAGACCACCGACGAGTACGTCGCCCGCCTCGAGACGGGTGCCGACTGGCGGGCCGAGATCGAGTCGCTGGCGGACGCGGTCGCGGCCGAGGCCGGCTGGTTCACCGCGCTCGGCGCGGTCCAGGACGCCGAACTGTGGTTCTACGATCAGGACGCCTGCGAGTACTCCCCGATCGCGTTCGACGAACCGCTCGAGGTCGCCGCCTGTATCGGGAACGTCTCTCGACTCGAGGGCGAGCGGTTCGCCCACACCCACGCCGTCCTCTCGGACGACGAGGGCACCACGTACGCCGGCCACCTGAACGAGGCGACCGTCTGGGCCGGCGAGGTCCACCTTCGCGTCTTCGAGGAGCCCCTCGAGCGCGAGTACGACGAGACCACCGAACTGGACCTCTGGCTCTGACATGCGCGCCGAAGACGAACGGTACTTCGAGCGGCTCGAGGACCAACTCGAGTCGGCCTTCGACGTGGCCGAACGCGCCAAGGAACGGGGCGGCGATCCGAAACCCGAAGTCGAGATTCCGACCGCGCGGGACATGGCCGACCGGGTCGAGAACATCCTCGGGATCGACGGCGTCGCCGAACGCGTCCGCGAACTCGAAGGGGAGATGAGCCGCGAGGAGGCCGCGCTCGAACTCGCCGAGGACTTCGCCGCGGGACGGGTCGGCGACTACGAGACGAAAGCGGGGAAGGTCGAGGGCGCGGTTCGGACCGCGGTCGCCCTGCTGACCGAGGGGGTCGTCGCCGCCCCCATCGAGGGGATCGACAGGGTCGAGATCTTAGAGAACGACGACGGGACGGAGTTCGTCAACGTCTACTACGCCGGCCCCATCCGGTCGGCGGGCGGGACCGCACAGGCGCTGTCGGTCCTCGTCGCCGACTACACCCGCGCGCTCGTCGGCATGGAACAGTACGACGCCCGCGAGGAGGAGGTCGAACGCTACGCCGAGGAGGTCGCCCTCTACGACAAGGAGACCGGGCTCCAGTACACGCCCAAGGACAAGGAGACGAAGTTCATCGCGAAACACATCCCGATCATGCTGGACGGGGAAGCCACCGGTGACGAGGAGGTCTCCGGATTTCGGGATCTCGAGCGGGTCGACACCAACAGCGCCCGCGGCGGGATGTGTCTCGTCCTCGCCGAGGGGATCGCGCTGAAGGCCCCGAAGATCCAGCGCTACACCCGGAACCTGGACGAGATCGACTGGCCGTGGCTGCAGGACCTCATCGACGGCAACTACTACGACGACGAAGGGGAGACGGCGGACGACGGCGCCGACGCCGACGAGGGCGACGGCGAAGCGACGGCCGAGAACGACGGAGACACCGACGCGAGCGAGGACGGCGACGCCGCCGACGTGCCCGAGGGACCGCCCCGCGTCGACACCTCCGAGAAGTTCCTCCGGGACCTGATCGCCGGCCGCCCGGTCTTCTCCCATCCCTGCGCCGAGGGCGGGTTCCGGCTGCGCTACGGTCGCGCACGCAATCACGGCTTCGCGACCGCCGGCGTCCACCCCGCCGCGATGCATCTGGTCGACGACTTCCTCGCGACCGGCACCCAGATCAAGACCGAACGACCCGGCAAGGCCGCCGGCGTCGTCCCCGTCGACTCCATCGAGGGGCCGACGGTCAAACTGGCAAACGGCGACGTCCGCCGGATCGACGACCCCGAGGACGCCCTCGAGATCAGAAACGGCGTCGAGAAGATCCTCGACCTGGGCGAGTACCTCGTCAACTACGGCGAATTCGTCGAGAACAACCATCCGCTGGCCCCCGCATCCTACACTTACGAGTGGTGGGTCCAGGACCTCGAGGCCGCCGGCGCGGACGTTCAGGCCCTCGAGGACGATCCCCGCATCGACCTCGAGTTCCCCGCTCCCGAGGAGGCCCTCGAGTGGGCCACCGAGTACGACGCGCCCCTCCACCCCGAGTACACCTACCTCTGGCACGACCTCTCCGTCGACGCCTTTCGCGACCTCACAGCGGCGGTCGCCGAGGGCCGGATCGAACGCGACGGCGACGGTAGCGTCGACGGGAACGGGGACGACAGCGTCCTCGTCCTCGCGTCCGACGACGGCGTCGCCGACGCCCTCGAGACGATCGTCATCGAACACCGCCAGCGCCACGACGACGACCGCATCGAGATCGACGACTGGCGGCCGTTCGTCCGCTCGGTCGGCTGTGAGCCCCGGCAGGCCGTCGCCGACGGTGCGGCGCTCGAGCCCGACCAGCGGCCCGAGATCGAACTCGAGCGCACCTGGACCGACGGCGACCTTTCCGAGCGCGCCCGGACGTGGGGTCACGAAGCCGAGGGCGACAACGCGATCGAGGCGGTCAACGAGGTCGCCCCCTTCCGGGTCCGGGAACGGGCCCCCACGCGGATCGGCAACCGGATGGGCCGGCCGGAGAAGTCCGAGAGCCGCGATCTGAGCCCGGCGGTTCACACGCTGTTCCCGATCGGCGAGGCCGGCGGCACGCAGCGAAACGTCGCCGACGCCGCCAAACACGCCGAGACGATGTCGGATACTCCCGGCATCGTCGAACTCGAGGTCGGCCGCCAGCGCTGTGAGTCCTGTGGTACCGAAACGTTCAAGAATCGCTGTCCGGATTGCGACGACCGCACGACGCCGGACTATCGCTGTCCCGACTGCGACCAACGGCTCGAGCCCGACGAGGCCGGTCGCGTCGAGTGCGACCACTGCGAGCGCGAGGGCACCTGCGTCGAGACCCGCGAGATCGACGTCAACGACGAGTTCCGGGGCGCCCTCGAGTCGGTCGGCGAACGCGAGAACGCCTTCGAGATCCTCAAAGGCGTCAAAGGGCTGTCCTCGCAGAACAAGGTCCCCGAACCCATCGAGAAGGGAATCCTGCGGGCCAAACACGACGTCTCCGCGTTCAAGGACGGCACCGTCCGCTACGACATGACCGACCTCCCCGTGACCTCGGTCCGGGCCAGCGAACTCGACGTCGACGTCGGCCAGCTCCAGGCGCTGGGGTACGAGGAGGACATCCACGGTGAACCCTTGACCCACGAGGACCAGCTGGTCGAACTCAAGGTTCAGGACATCGTCCTCTCCGACGGCGCGGCCGAGCACATGCTCCAGACCGCCGACTTCATCGACGACCTCTTGGAGCAGTATTATGGGCTCGAGTCCTTCTACGAGTTCGAGGACCGGCAGGACCTGGTCGGCGAACTCGTCTTCGGGATGGCACCGCACACCTCGGCGGCAACTGTCGGGAGAGTGATCGGCTTCACGAGCGCAGCCGTCGGGTACGCTCATCCGTACTTTCACGCCGCCAAGCGGAGGAATTGCGACGGTGACGAAGACTGCGTGATGCTGCTACTTGACGGTTTACTTAACTTTAGCAAGACCTTCCTGCCCGACCAGCGCGGCGGGAAGATGGACGCCCCGCTGGTCATGTCCTCCCGGATCGATCCCTCCGAGATCGACGACGAGGCCCACAACATGGACGTCGTCTCGCAGTATCCCCGCGAGTTCTACCTCGCGACCCGCGAGCAGGCCGACCCCGAGGACGTCGACGTCGAGATCGCCGAGGCGAACCTCGGCACCGACCTCGAGTACACCGGCTTCGAGCACACCCACGACACCACCGACATCGCGATGGGTCCCGACCTCTCGGCGTACAAGACGCTGGGCTCGATGATGGACAAGATGGACGCCCAGCTCGAGCTGTCGCGCAAGCTCGCGGCCGTCGACGAGACCGACGTGGCCGAGCGGGTCATCGAGTACCACTTCCTGCCGGACCTGATCGGGAACCTGCGGGCGTTCTCCAGGCAGGAAACGCGGTGTCTCGACTGCGGCGAGAAGTTCCGGCGGATGCCCCTGACCGGCGACTGTCGCGAGTGCGGCGGCCGGGTCAACCTCACCGTCCACAAGGGCTCGGTCAACAAGTACATGCAGACGGCCATTCAGGTCGCCGACGAGTACGACTGCCGGCCCTACACGAAACAGCGGCTGGAGGTGCTGGAACGGTCGCTCGAGAGCATCTTCGAAAACGACAAGAACAAGCAAAGCGGGATCGAGGACTTCATGTGAAAACCTAAATTTTGCTCTGCGGGCCGCCTTCGGCGGCCCTCGGCAAAATTTAGTATAAAATCACTCCTCCTTCCGTTCGCTCCCGTCGGTCGCTCACATCAGTCGTCGGCCCGCTCGCTCACTCCGTTCGCTCGCGGTCGAAAACGGGTAACAGCCTGCCCTCCCCCGGATCGAACGGTTCGCCGCGGGTGCGGCGAACCGCTCTCTCGGCCGGACGCAAACTGGTCGTAGGATCAATCGCCGCTGGCGCGCGTCACGCCGGGCATTCCTTCCTTGGTGTACTGCGGTTCCGGCGCGTGGCGCGGGTCCGGCAGCCAGTCTTCGAGAATCTCGTTGAACCTGTCGGGTCGCTCTCGCGGCGCCCAGTGGCCGCAGTCCTCGATGACCTCGAGTTCGGCCTCGGGGATTCGCTTGGCGGCCCGCTGGGACCACTCGAGGGGGACCAGCGGGTCCTGTCGGCCGTGGACGAGCAGCGTCGGCACGGAGAGGTCGGGGAGGTCGTCGACGTAGTTCGTCGCGACCCGGCCGTTGAACGAGAGTTCGTTGTCCTGGAACTGTTTGAACGCCTGTATCGAGCCCGGTTCCTGTAACTTCCGTCTGACGTCCGCGACGAAGGGTTCGGGGAGGGCGTCGGCGTCCGCGACGAGGCTGTTCAGCACCAGCCGGACGCTTCGCGGGGACGCGCTGGCCGCGATCTTCCCGAACTCGGTCGCCCCGGGGAACCGAGAGAGGACCTTCCACTGGAGGGCGCTGGGCAGTCGGTCGCCGAGGCCGTAGCTGTCGATCAGCGCCAGTCCCTCGACGCGGTCGGGGTTCGCGAGCGTGTAGCCGAGAGCAACGCCGCCGCCCATCGAGATGCCAGCAAGCGTCACTCGATCGAACGGCAGCGTCTCGAGAAAGCCCTCGAGGACGCCGATGTAGCCGTCGACGGTGTGGGTGACGTCCCCGGAACTGTTCCCGTACTCCGGCCAGTCGATCGCGTAGACGCGGTACTCGTCGGCCAGCGCGTCGATCGCGTGTCGCCAGGAGACGGTCGCGTCGTCGATCCCCGCGCCGTGACAGAGAACGACCGGCGGGCCGTCCGTTCCCGCGCGCCGGTAGGCGATCCGACAGCTGTCGATCGTGGCGACGCCGGTCCCGCTCATGATCGAGTCACGTGTCCGTCGTGAGGGGCCGTGATCATCTCAGCGACCCGGTTGCCCGTGCCGGCCGTGGTCGGCCACTGACCACAGGCGCTGTCAGCGGCCGTTCCCGGGGAGAGAGCGGCGAGTAATCTTCGAGTGAGATGAACTGTCATGCCACGTGTTCGGCACCGGGGATGTATATTGTTTTCTATTATCACGGTATAACTTAACATTCGTGTCTCGTCGCGATACGCGACGCGTCGGTCGCGACCGTCGTTCCGACCGAGGCCGATTCACGGCGTCTCGAGACCACGAACGGCCGCTCGCACAATGCACGCCCCGTCTTTATTCCGGTCGGCGGTGTGGCTCCGGGCATGGTCGAAACCGGTGAGAAGCCCGCGGCGGAAGGCGAGCGAGAGGCGATCGAGGCGGTCGAGAAACTCAACTTCGGACAGCGGGTCTACGACGATGACGGGAACGAAATCGGGACGATTCGGGGGTTCGAACAGAGCGGCTTTTTCGTTACGACCCGCGAGGGCGCGGAGGCGATGAGCGTCGAACACGCCCGCTCGGGCCACGAGTTCGGCGAGGCCGAACTGATGTGGCGCTGCATGGAGTGTGGGGAAATGGGCGAGATCGACGACGGACTCCCCGAGCAGTGCCCGAACTGCAACACCGAGCGGGAGGACCTGATGTACTGGACCGAGGACTGACTCGAGTCGCGTCGATCGGTCGCTTCCCCGGGACCATCCAGATTTAGTATAGCACTATAGAATTTACTAGAGGTGTTGTCTCCGTCTTCGGCGCCGGCGGCAAACTCGTCCACTGTCGCCGAGCGCACTCGAGGCGCCCGTGGGACGAAACCCGTTTATATCCCACCGCGTCACCTCGAGGCATGGATATCGTCGTGTTCGGAGCCGGCAGCCTCGGCAGTCTCGTCGGCGGCCTCCTCGCAGGCGACCACGACGTGACGCTGGTCGCCCGCGAGGATCACGCCCGTGCCGTTCGCGAGTCGGGACTGTCCCTCGAGGGAGCGGTCGACGGGCCCGCCCGCGTCTTCCCGGCGGCGACGACCGACGGCACCGGGCTCGAGGCGGACCTCGCCGTGGTGACGGTCAAGGCCTTCGACACGGAGACGGCAGCTGACCGGCTCGCGACCGGAGCCATCGACGCGGTCCTGTCGCTACAGAACGGCATGGGAAACGAGTCGATCCTCGCCGACCGGCTCGAGGCCCCGGTGCTGGCGGGGACGGCGACCTACGGGGCCGTGCTGCGGGAACCGGGCGTCGTCGCGTGTACCGGCGTCGGCGAGGTGGTACTGGGCGCTCGCGAGGGCGGTCCCTCGTCGCTCGCCGACGCGGTCGGCGATGGATTCCGCTCTGCGGGCATCGAGACGCTCGTCGCCGCGGACATGCCCCGCCGCCTGTGGGAGAAACTCGCGGTCAACGCGGGGATCAACGCCATTACTGCCCTGACCGAGACGGAAAACGGGGCCGTCCTCGACGCCCCTGCGGCCGATCTCGCGCGCGCGGCGAGCCGCGAGACGGCCCGCGTCGCCCGCGCCTGCGACGTGGCGCTCTCGAGCGACGAGGCGGTGGCTGCCATGGAAGCCGTCGCCGAGGCGACGGCCGCGAACACGTCCTCGATGGCCCAAGACGTCCGCGCCGGTCGGCGCACCGAGATCGACGCGATCAACGGCTACGTGGTCGACCGGGCGGTCGATCACGGTCTCTCGGTTCCGACGAACCGGACGTTGGCGGCGCTGGTACGGACGTGGGAACGCGGTCGCGGGTTGCGATAGCGCCGGTCGCTCGGCTTCCTCACGTCCCGCGATCCGCACCGGCAACTCTCGAGGTGGAAATAGCGAAAAACTCGGTTCGAGATTACGCGGGACGGGGAGTTAGAACGGTGCTTCCGGGCCTTCGTCGGCCTCTCCGTCGTCGTCGACGGTTTCGCCGGGGAAGGAGGGGCTCATGCCGCCCATCTCCGCTTCGCCGCCGTCCATGCCGGTGGAGGCGTTGACTTTCTCGATTTCGGGAATCTCCTTGACCATCCGGCTCTTGATCGCCTGGATCGTCATCGGCGAGATACCACAGCCGCTGCAGGCGCCACCGAGGGCGATGCTGACTTCGCCGCTCTCGCGATCGATATCCTGAATCGCCGCGCTGCCGCCGTGCATCTGGATCTGCGGGAAGTTCCGGCGCAGGAAGTTCGTCACGCGGTCCTCGAGGTCGTCCCCGTCGTTCTGGGTCTCGGTGCTCATGGAATGCTCTTGGGTGTCGGCCCCCCTAAACCTTCCGTCCGCCATGTTCGGCTGCCACCGTCGCCGACGGCTTACTCGAACTCGAAGACGCGTCGGAGTTCCGTTTCGATCTCCGCGACGTGTTTCTCGAGGAGCTGTTCGAACCGCTCTTGCTCGACGAGGACGCCGTCGAGTCGGCCGTAGGGGTCGTCCGGGAGTTCGACCCGGAACTCGCCGTCGCCCTCGTAGAAGGGTTCGCTCTCGTTTAAGACCTGCTGGTCGATCGCGTGGACCAGTTCGGAGTCGTAGCTGTCGTTCATCCGGTTGAACGCGTTCTTGTACGCCTGCTGGAGTTCGGGGAAGTAGTTGGCGTACTTGTCCTCGAACTGCTCGGGATCGAACTCGGCCATACTCGACTCGAAGACGAGCGGAGACAAAAGTCGGACGATCGACCCGTTCGCTGCGGCGTTCGTCGCGTGGCCGCCGGCCGGCGAGGACTCGCGACCGACCGCTGACCTGCGGTAGGGGATGCCTACAGAGGTCCCCGCACTCGCAGGCGGAACGAACACCACCGCACTCGGCGATATCAGCGCACATGACCGTCGACCAGGATCCCATTCCCCAGGAGGCCCTGCCGCCCCGCTGGGGCCTCGCGGAACGCTGTGAGGGGCGGTTCGTCTACCGACACGCTCGCCCGCGGATCGACCTGATCGCGGACTGTGTCCCCGCGCGGTCCCATCCGACCCTCGGCCTCTGTCGGCACTGGGAACTTCAGTACCGTTACTTCCTCACCGATCGGTCCATCTCCCGGTCGATCGGGCGCGTCTCGACCCGACGGGCGGCCGTCGACGGCTTGCTCGAGTGCATGTGCCGGGTTCACGAGCGGGTCTCGACCGCAGACGACCCGCTCGCGGTCGGAACCGTTCTCGAGGACGTCTCGCTGGCCGACCTCGTTCCGGATCGATTCTCCGAGTCGCCGCCGTAGCACGGTCCCGCCCGACCGAGACGCGACGGACTAGACGCGTCGGGTCAGGTGTGCCCGGACCGTCCGCTGACAGTCGCCACAGATCCCGTAGAGCCGTGTCGCCGTCGAGAGGAGCGGATGCCGGGCCGGCCGAGCGGAATACACCGACGCGACCACCGTCCGATACCGGGTCCCACCCGGACCGTACCGGTTCGTCGATTCGGTGAACTGCGACTGCCGCCGGACGGTCAGTTCCTCGAGTCGCTCCCGATAGCCCTCGAGCCGGTCGTGTTTCGCCCGCAGGGTCTCGAAATCACACTGTAGTAGCGACTCTTCGGCCGTCGACTGCAGCCACGCCAGGATCTCGTCGACCTCGTCGATCGCCGCGGCGACGGTCTCCCGTTCGGTCTCGAGGGTCTCGCGAACGACCTCGACCTCGCGGCGTCTGGTATCGACCTCCTCGAGGACGGCGCGTTTGAGCGTCGGCGTCCAGCCCGTTTCGGCGGCGAGCGCGACGGCGACGTCCTCGTTCAGTTCGGCGGCGATCGTCTCGACGAGCGGTTCGTCGTCCGCGAGGTCGGCGGTGCTGTGGGGCGCGACCGTCTCGGCGAAGGCCTCGCGAACGGCGACACACCCCGTTCCGTCCGTCGTCGCGCTCGCACCGCCCGCTTCGCCCGCCGTCGTCATCGCCATCGGCGTCGCCGCGGTCGCCCGTCCGCCGCCCGTCGCCGAGGTCGACGCGGAGAGGGCACGGACGCGCCGGGCGAACGTCTCGAAGGCCTCGTCTCGAGCGGCCACCGCCGCCAGCTCCCGGTCCACGCAGTCGGGGGCCCCGTGGAGCGCGGTCGATCCGGTCACGGCCGCTCCCCCCGGGTACAGACGAGCCCCCCCGCCGTCCCCGCGTCGCTCGTGAGGACAAACTCCCAGTCGCCGTCGCCCAGCGCCCGCACGTCGGTGACGGCCGGCGCGTCGGTCGTCCTCGACCGCCGTAGCACGTCGATCCCGATCGGCAGCGTCGGGAACCGCCGGTCGCCACACTCGATGGCGTAGCCGCGCAGCGAGACGGTCCAGACGTCCCGATCCCCGGCCGCGGCCGACTCGCGATCGAGCCCGTACTCCCGGAGCAGCGATAGCGAGTCCAGAAACTCCAGACTCGCCGCGACCGGATCCGAGGCCGACTCGACCGGCGGGAGGTTCGCTGCCGCCGCCTCCAGCACGCGGGTCCGCTCGACCGCCTCGAGGTGGGTCTCTAGCTCCGCGGCCATCGTCTCGAGCAACACCAGACAGAGCGTGTTCGGGTCGGTCGTCGCCTCGGCCGCGGCCAGGTACGTCTCCATGATCGCCCGCTCGGCGGCGTCGTGATCCCGGGCCGACAGCGCTTCGAAGACGGAGCCGGAGACGTCGTGACAGAAGCTGATCAGGGGATCGTCGTCCGCGGGCGCGGCCTCGGTCGCCGACGTCGATGCCGACTCGTCTCCCCGTGGCTCCGCTGTCTCGGGGGCTGGCCTGCTCGCGGTCGTCGTCGAGTCCTCGCCGACCCGTTCCTGGCAGACGACCGGGTCGTAAAACGGGAGCTGTGGGTCGTAACGTCTGAGCGCGGCGCGGTACTGTTCGGTCGCCCGGACGGCGTCGGCCGCGGCGGTCCGCGTCGGGAACCGCTGCCCGGCAACTGGGACGGGTCGTTCCCCGGAGCGGGCACAGACGACGTAGTACTCGCCGTCGTCGCTGGCCAGCCGTTCGATGTGATGGCGAATCTCTCGGAGCGTGGTTCCGACCATGGTTTCCTCCAGTCTCGTCCCCGAGGAGCCGAACTCCGGGCCGTGCGACGGCGGCTCGGACGCCCATCGGCGACGGTGTCGTTGTTATTTAGGCTAACCTAAACAATGATAAGTCCATCGAAATTTAGGCCGGCCTAATCCACGGGTCGAGTCGAGGGTTCGGGGGCACCGACCCGAGCGCCGGTAACAGGTGGTTTCCAGCCGTCGCCCCTCGATTTCGTATATCTGAATATAGTTTATTAGTGGGTGTTTGGATCGCTTTCCGGTCCGTTCGGGTGTAACTCCGCCGGACGAGACGGCGTCTCGCCGGGGCACGCGACCGTTCGCGAGGATAGGCCCACGGACCGACGGACCGTGAGGAACGGCCCGACGTGAGTACGAGGCCCCGATTTGGCCGACAACGGGCGGTCCTCGAGCGCGGGCATCCGTCACGCAGTTCGCGAAGCGACGAAAGCGCCGGTACTGACCGGCCGACGTTCGAGCCGGTCGTCCACGACGCGATCGCTCGGTGCGGTCGCGCGGTGACCGCGCTGCCGTCGCACCGGTTCGGGTCCCGGGTGAGAACGGCGGGGGCGCTGGCTTCACGCAACCCACCGACTGCCCCGTGTCGGCAACGACCGCACGAAACTGACGAGCAACTGGCCCGGCTCCCGGTCGCACGCGGGTTCACGTCGGCCCTCGAGCGAAGCTCACACCTCGAGCGATCGTCGCCTGATACGCCGACGGCCGATCCCGTCGTGCACACGGTGGGTACCGAACCACTGTCGACGAACGCGGACGCGGCGCGGTCGTTCACTCGCGACTCGGTATCGACCACTACGTTTCCCACGGCTGATCGCCGCCGGCCGATCGCCGAAGATCGAGGTGGGCTTTCGGCGGTACAGTCCGCTGGTACCGCGTTTTCACGGGTTCGCTGCCGCGTCGCCGTCCGCGATCAGCACCCCGAGACGTCCCGTCCACACGCTATTAAACCAAATAACGATATATTGAATTGGGCGGCGGCTCGATCGACGCCTCGAGCGTCGCGACACACAGTGTTTATGCTCGGCAACAGGCTATTGGTAGTCGCAACGCGCAGGCCAGTCATCATCCTATGTCCTCTCAGATTCCGTTCGCGATCGACTTTCACGTGCATTCGGACGACTCCTACGACGGCCACGAACCGATCGAACTTATCCTCGAGCAGGCCGCTGATATCGGGCTCGACGGGGTGGTAATCACCGATCACGACGAAATCTCCGAGTCGCGGCGGGCGGCCGACCTCGCGCCCGACTACGGGTTGATCGGCATCCCCGGCGTCGAAGTATCGACGCGACACGGGCATCTGCTGGCGATCGGCGTCGAGGAACGGCCCGATCCCGGCCAGCCGTTCATGGGGACCGTCGAGACCGTCCGCGAGCTGGGCGGGGTCGCGATCGTTCCCCATCCCTTCCAGCGCAGTCGCCACGGCGTCCGCAAGCGCTACATCGAGGACGCCGACGCGATCGAGACCTACAACTCGATGGTCTTTACCGGGTATCGCAACCGTCGGGCCCGCACTTTCGCCAGCCGGCGTGACTACCCCCAGATCGGTGCCAGCGACGCCCACTACCTGCCCAACGTCGGCAAGGCCTACACCGAAGTACTCGTCACGCCCGAGGTCGTGACTCCGACCAAAGCCGACATCGACGGCGACGACCTCGTCGAGGCGATCCTCGAGGGCCGGACCCAGATCCGCGGCAAGCGCACGCCGATCCGGAAAAGCGCCGTCCAGTACGGCAAGGGGGCCGTTCGGAAGGCGACCTACATGTTCACCTCGCGCGCGCCGCTGCTCCCGACGGTGCCGGCCTCGATGGATCGATCGACCTGAATCTAGGACAGTTGCTCGCCGACGATCTCGTCGGCGCGTTCGACGAACGCCCCTTCCTCGCCTTTCGGAACCGTCGCACCGGCCGCCACGTCGTGGCCGCCGCCGTCGCCGCCCACGGCGCGGGAGGCCTCGCCCATCACGACCGAGAGGTCGAGTCCTTGTCGGACCAGCGAGTGGGTCCCTCTGGACGAGACCTTGACTTCCTCGTCGTTCTTGTCCGCGAAGGCGATGATCGGCTTCGAGCGGCTGATCCCCTCGTTGCCCATCGCCATCCCGGCGACGATGCCGACGATGGTCTCGCGGATCTCGTCGTCCGCGTGGAACCACTGGACGTACTCTTCCTGGGTCGCCCCCTCGCGGGTGACCAGATCGATCCCGTTCGAGAGGTTCCGCCGGTGTTCGCGCAGGAGCTGTCGCGCCCGCTCGAGCGCGCCGTCCCGGTCGCCCAGACAGACCCCGAGGCCGACGTCGGCCCGCTCGTAGCGGGCGGTCGCATTGAGGAGCGTCGAGAACTCGCTGGCGTCCCGGAGTTCGGTGCCGACCGGCTCCTCGCACAGGACGTAGGCCGTACTGACGAGTTCGTCGATCTTGTTCGCCGGGACGCCGCTCGAGACGGCCCGCCGGACGAGCGCGCTGGCGACGGTCCGTTTCTCGTCGTTCGAGAGATCGGCCCACGTGCGCCACTCGCCGTCGCGTTTCAGTTCGAGGTCCAGCCCGTCGAGAAAGCGCAGCGCCCCGTTCTCGTCGTTCGAGATCCCGGGGATGTGAACGTCCGTGGCGTACTCGAGCAGCTTCGGGAGCGGCCGAGTCTGTTTGCCGTAGAGCGCGAGGTCCTTGCCCGTCTCGAGGACGCCGGCGTCGACGCCCTCCTCGACGATGGCCGCGTTCGCGCCGTGGAGCTGGCCGCTGGTGGCCTGCATGTCGCCGACCGCACCGACGACGGCGAGGGCGGCGAGATCGCGGTTGTCCGCGCGGGCGTTGGCTCCGGAGGTGGTGACGGTCCCTCCATCCGCCGCGACCGCCGAATCGGACCCGTCGTCCGCTACGTCCGCGAGCGCCCGCGCGAGGACGTAGCTCGCGCCGGCCCCCGACAGCTCCGACGCGCCGTCGATCCCGAACAGGAGCGGGTTGAGGTGGTACTCGGTGTTCCGATCGGCGGGCTGGTGGTGATCGGCGATCACGGGCGTGAACTCGCCGGCGTCCTCGTGGTCGCCGATGCTGTCGAGTTGGCCGCTCCCGAAGTCGGTAAAGAGGACGGTGTCGTACTCGGTCGCCGCGATCGCGGCGATCGCCTCGTCGTCGAGCTGTTTCTCGAAGACCGCCTCGAAGGGGATCCCCGCCCGTTCGAGGGCCTGTGCGGCGATCGCGGCACTGGTTAGTCCGTCGGCGTCGATATGTGAGGCGAGCAACACGCTGTCGGCCGCACACAGCCGCTCGGCACACGCGACCGCACGATCCTCGAGGTCGGGAACCGGCCCTGCCATCGACACACTGTGGGTCGGCTTCGCTCATAAACCCGCGGATCGCCGGAAGCGAACGGTTGCCGACGCACCTACAGCGAGAGAACGAGATCCCTGCCGTCGCGGTCGTACTCGGTTCCGAACGGCGCGGAGCGGTCGCGCATCGTCTCCCGGAGCCACGCCGCCTCGTCTTCGTCGGCCGGCGTGACCGTCTCGTCGTCGATGACGGCGGGGACGAGGCGCAGTTCCGCCGGACTCTCGCCCTCGAGGCCGAGTTCGAAGAGGACGGTGCGGTCGTTTCGCAGGTCCTCCTTGATCACGTAGTCGTCGACGATGTCGCCGGTATCGTGGAGGACGAGGCCGTCGCCGTAGCGTTCGACCCCCTGGACGACGTGGGCGCTGTGGCCGTGGACGAGGTCGACCCCCCGATCGATCAGCCAGTGGCCGAACGCCCGCAGGTCGTCGTCGGGGTACTCGACCCAGTTCGGGCCCCAGTGGACCGACGCGACCAGCAGGTCCGGCTCGGTCGCTTTCGCGCGCTCGAGGGACTCGCCGACGAGTCGTCGGCTCTCGGCCGACTCGGGGTCGAACTCGACGTAGGCCGTTCCGGGGCGGTCCGCGGTCGCGCCGTACTCGGCGTAGTGGTCGGCGACGGAGACGACCGCGACGTCGACGTCACCGATCGAAACCGTCGCGGGCGCGCGGGCCGCCGTCGGCGTCTCGCCGGCCCCCGCGAATCCCATCCCCGCGTCCTCGAGGGCGTCGACGGTGTCCAGAAGCGCGGTCGGCCCGAAATCGAGGGCGTGGTTGTTCGCCAGCGACGCGAACCGGACGTTGCCGGCCTCGAGCGCGGGAACGGCCCACGCGGGATCGGCCCGAAAGTAGTAGGTCCGGTCGGGGAACCGCCGGCCCCGCGTCGACAGGCAACACTCGAGGTTACAGCAGACGCCGTCCAGCGACTGCAGTCGGGGCCGGAGGTCGCCCCAGACGGCGGCAGGGTCGACGCCGGCCCGCCCGTAGCGGTCGTCGACGTTGCGGCCGAGCATCGCGTCGCCGACGAACCCGATCGTCGTCTCGTGGCGCTCGTGGTCCGCGACGGCGGTCGGCTCGACCGCGGGCGCGGCACAGCCGCCAAGCGCCGCGGCACCTGCGGTCGCGAGAAACGCCCGCCGGCCGGTCATTCGCCGTCGGTCGCCGCGTCGACGGTCTCCGCGGCCAGTCGATCGAAGGTCGCTTCGCTCGCGACCAGATCGACGTCGATGCCCCGCTCGGCGGCCGTCTCGGCCGTCGGCTCGCCGATGACGCCGACGACGGCGTCCGTGAGCCCCTCGAGCGCCGCCTCGCGGACGCTCCGCTGGGCCGCGGCCTCGAGGAAGTGGTCGACGGTCAGCGACGAGGTGAAACAGGCGGCGTCGAGCTCGCCCGCCGCGGCCATCGCGGCCGACTCGCCGCTTCCCTCGGGCCGGACGAGCCGGTAGAGGATCGTCTCGTGGACGTACGCGCCCGCGTCCGCGAGCCCGTCGAGCAACACCGGGCTGCCGTGGTCGCTGCGGGCGACCTCGACGCGCGCGCCGTCGACGGCGTCCGAAAGCGCTGCGACCAGCCCGCTCGAGGTGAACTCCTCGGGGACGAGATCGACCGCGTACCCCTCCGCGCGGAGCGCGTCGGCCGTCGCCGGGCCGATGGCACAGACGGTCTCGTCGCCGGGTACCCAGCCCGCTTCGGAGACCAGTTCCGCGCCGGTCTTGCTCGTGAAGACGACGTAGTCCGAATCGGTCCGCGGGACGGCGTCGGTCGCCTCGACCGCGAGCATCGGGTCCGGAACCGGCTCCGCGCCGAGGTCCGCGAGCAGTTCGGCGGCCCGCTCGAGGCGGTCGTCGTCGGGCCGAAAGACGGCGACGGTGGGCGTCTCGCTCATCGTTACGCCCCTCCGTCGGCGCCGTCGTCGGTCGCGCCGTAGTCGTGCTGCAGGAACTCGACGACCGATTCCCGCGTCCCCGCCACGTCGCCGATCACCGTCACGGCCGGCGGCTCGATCCCCGCCTCGTCGCGGGCGTCGACGATCGTCTCGAGGGTGCCCGTCGCGACCTGCTGGCCGGGCCAGGTACCCCGTTCGACGAGCGCGACCGGCGTCTCGGGGGCCATTCCGGCCTCGAGCAGCGCCGTCGTGTAGTCCGGCAGGCGGCCGACGCCCATCAGGACGACGATGGTGCCGCCGGTGGCGGCGAGTGCCTCCCAGTCGACGGCCGACTCCTCCTTCGTAGGGTCCTCGTGGCCCGTGACGAACGAGACTGAGGAGGCGTGATCGCGGTGGGTGACCGGAATCCCCGCGACGGCGGGCGCGGCGATGGCCGAGGTGACCGCGGGGACGACCTCGAAGGGGATCCCGTGGGCCGCGAGATACGCGGCTTCCTCGCCGCCGCGGCCGAAGACGAACGAGTCGCCGCCTTTCAGTCGGACGACGCTTTTGCCCTCGCGGGCGAGTTCGACCAGCCGCTCGTTGATCTCGGACTGGGGCGTGCGTTCGCCGCCGGCGCGTTTCCCCACGTCCTCGCGGCGGTCCTCGGGGAGCCGATCGATGATCTCGGGGCCGGGTAGCTTGTCGTGGAGGACGACATCGCACTCCTCGAGTAGCCGCTTCGCTTTCACGGTCAACAGGTCGGGATCGCCGGGGCCGCTGCCGACGAGGTAGACGGTGCCGGGCTCGGCGTCGGTTCGGGTGTCGGACATTCGGTATTCCCTCGCTATTTCCCCTCGGGCTTATCTCCCTCGGAGACGCCTTCGTCGGCGTCCTCCCGGGCCCCTTCGATCAGTTCTGCGGCCCCGCGGTCGGCGAGGTCCCGGGCGAACTCCCGGGCGGCCTCGGCGTGGCTGTCGACGGGCAGGTCGCGGCTCCCGGTCACCGACTCGTCGCCGTCCCGGTCGAAGACGGTGACGGTCGCGTGGATGTGTTCCCCCTGAAGGACCGCGTAGATGCCAATCGGCGCGATACAGCCGCCGCCCAACTCCGCCAGGATCGTCCGCTCGACGGTCGTCTCGACGCGGCTCCGCGGGTGATCGATCGCACTCTTGATATCGCGTGCGGTCTCGCCGTCCGGAGCGGTCACCGCCAGCGCCCCCTGTCCCGGTGCGGGGACGAACGTGTCGGTCGCCAGCTCCTGATAGTCCACGTAGTGGGCGAGCCCGCTGCGCTCGAGGCCCGCCTGCGCCAGCACGATGGCGTCGTACTCCGTCTCGACCTCCCGACCCAGCGCCTGACGCTCGAGTTCCGAGAGGTCGTCGAACCACTCGTCGGTGGTGCGGTCGTACTCGGCCTCGAAATCGTCGTCGCCGGTATTCCCCTTCCGCTCTTTGTCGGCCTCGGACCGCTCCTGATGTTCCGCCTGCAGCGACGGGGCCAACAGCTTCTCGAGGCGCGTGTCGACGTTGCCCCGCAGCGGCTCGACCGTGAGATCGTCCCGCTCCGAGAGCAGTTGCGCGCGCCGGCGGAGACTCGAGGTGCCGACGGTCGCGCCCGCCGGCAACTCCTCGAGAGTCGAGCCGTCGGGCGTGACGAGGACGTCGCCCGGTCGTCCGCGCTCTGGAATCCCGGCGGTCACCAGTTCCGCGGGCTGTTCGGTGGGCATGTCCTTCATCGAGTGGATCGCCCCGTCGAGATCGCCCTCGAGGACCCGTTCGTCGAGTTCGCGGACGAACGCACCCGTCTTGCCGAGCCGGTGAATCAGTTCGTCTCTGATCTGGTCCCCCGTCGTTTCGACCGTGACGAGTTCCACCTCGTACCGGCGGTCTTCCAGGGCCTCCGTGACGAGCGAGGCCTGTCGCCGGGCGAGAGCGGATCCCCTCGTCGCCAGTCGCAACGTCCCGCGTGTTCTCATAGGCGTCAGTCCGAGCCTCGAGTATGAAAAGCGCACGCTTGTCCGACGCGCGGCGGATCGGCCTCGGACCGGTCGATCGAGAACCGATCTGCTCCCTTTATGTGTTTGACAACCACACGCAATATTTTTCCTACAACGTGTTCGGACCGGAGCTTATCCATTTCAAGTGGGTACATATGACCCAATGACAGACTCGCTCTACGAGCGACTCGGTGGTGACGACGCGATCACGGCCGTCGTCGACGAATTCTACGACCGCGTCATGGCGGACAAACAGGTCGCGGAGTACTTCGACGACGTCGACATGCAGAAACAGCGCGCCCATCAGGCCCAGTTCATCAGTTCGGTCACCGGCGGCCCCGTCGAGTACACCGGCGAGGAGATGGCGGCCGCTCACGCGGACATGGACATCACGCCGTCGGACTTCGGGGCGATCGCGACCCACTTAGACGACGCGCTCGCCGAGTTCGACGTCGACGAGGACGATCGCGAGGCCGTCCTCGACGAGATCGCGAACTATCGGGACGCGATCGTCACGGCCGCTGACTGAACCGCCGCTCGGACCCACCGTGTGATGGGACAGCGACAGCCGACGAGTCGAGCAGTCACGTCATCGCCGATCGGATCTTTGCCGATAGCGATCTCGTCGACCCGATCAGCGACGACGACTGAGACGGATTATTGTCGCTGTTTACCGGTGTCCCCGCAGGACGGTCGCGGGGACACCGGTACTGAGTGCCAGCAGACCGTATAATACGGATTCTTGTCACCGTTTTTCGGCACACTGATACTGACTGATAGGAGACCGTCTCAGCGATCGAGTCCGCGACGGGCTGTCTACAGCGCTTCCTTGTACGCCTCGAGGGTCCGCTCGACGTCGTCTTCGGTGTGGCCGTAGCTGACGAACTGACACTCGAACTGGTTCTGCGAGAGGAACACGCCCTCGTCTTTCATTTGGCCCCAGAAGACGCGCCGCCAGCGCTCGGTCTCGGCGTTTTTGACGTCGGCGGCGTGTTTCGGACAGTAGTCGTAGCGCGGACAGGTCGGATCCTGTCGGCAGCCGGCCGAACACTGCTCCTCGAGCGAGTTCGGACCGGGTCCTTCGCGGGTGAATATCACCTTGAACATGCTGTCGGTGCCGGTGACGGTGTAGCTCGGTGCCTGGTCGGCGAGGATGTCCGTCAGGCCGCTGCGAAGTTCGTCGCCGAGGCCGTTGACGTGGTCGTAGACGTCGTTTGCCGCGGCAAATTGCAGGGTCTCGAGGCCGGCGGCCATCGTGACGGGGTGGCCCGAGAAGGTCCCGGCCTGGAAGACGTCGCCGGAGGGCGTGAAGTTCTCGACGATTTCGGCGCGGCCGCCGATGGCACCGACGGGGAAGCCGCCGCCGATGATCTTGCCGAACGTGGTCAGGTCGGGCGTGACGCCGAACTCGCTTTGGGCACAGCCCAGACCGCCGACGCGGAAGCCGGTGATCACTTCGTCGAAGATCAGCAAGGAGCCGTGGTCGTCGGTGATCTCTCGGAGGAACTCGTGGTACCCGTCTTCGGGGTAGACGATGCCGTAGTTTCCGAGGATGGGTTCGGTGAGGACCGCCGCGATGTCGTCACCGTGTTCCTCGAAGACTTCTCGCACCGCGTCCTCGTCGTTGAACGGCACCGGGAGGGTGTGTTCGGCAAAGGACTGCGGGATCCCGGCCGAGGAGGGCCGGGGGTTCTCGGCGTCGCCCTCGACCAGCGTCGACTCCTGTGCGCCGTGGTAGCCGCCCTGCATGACGACGATCTTGTTCCGGCCGGTGTAGCCCCGCGCGAGCCGCACCGCGGACGTAGTCGCCTCGGTTCCCGAATTGACGAACCGGATCTTCTCGACGCTTGGCACGTGGCGGACGACGAACTCCGCGAGGTCGACCTCGATCTCGGTCGGGGTGCCGTACATCGGCCCCTCGCTGGCCTTCTGCTGGACGCTCGCCTGGACGGGGTCGGGAAGGTCGTGGCCCAAAAGCAGCGGGCCCAGTCCCATCACCCAGTCGATGTAGCGGTTGCCGTCGGCGTCGATGACGTGGCCGCCCTCGCCTTTCCGGACGAAAAACGGGTACGGTTCGATCGCCGCGCGAACTGCGGAGTTGACGCCGCCGGGCAGCACCGACAGCGCCCGGTCGTACAGGTCACGCGAGTTGTCGTCGCTCATATTCCTGCCTTGGCAACCCGACGGGAAAGTAGTACCGAGGTTGCCTCGAGGGCGGTCCCGAACCCCCGATTCGGACGGCTACTGTCCGTCGATTTCGGTGCGATCGCGACCCGTCGTCCGCCGCCGGGACGACGGCCCGCCTCGGACGGTCTCCTGGCAGTCAGTACCGGTGGGGCCGCCGGACGGTCGCGGTTCCACCAGTGTATCGGGACAGCACCCCGTCTCAGTAGTCGCCGGCCTTCCGCTCGGACTGGCGCTGTCGGATCGTGTTCGCCACGTCGTCGTAGTTCGGCACGCCCGAGAGCGTCAGCGCGGTCGTTCGGCTGAATCCCTGCGTGAACCCCTGCGGGATCACCGCGTGCGAGACGGCGATCGTGCCGAATCCCCGGTCGCGACTGAAGGCGGTCGCACTCGTCTGTAGCCCGCGGATGTCTTCCATCCACGTCTCGGTGATTTTCCTGGCGGTAAAGCCCGCGATTACGACGATCCGACGATCAGTGACGAGATAGCGGACTCGATTCCGTCGGTACCAGATGTAGCCCCCGATCACGAGCGCCGTGACGACCCCGAGCAACGCCGCTGCCGTACTCCCAACTGCGAGGCCGACTACCCCGACCAGGCCGGCCAGTCCGCCGACGACGGCGTGGGCGATCCAGTTCCACCACGTCGGCTGCGCGTCGACGAGGACCTCCTCGCCCTCGAGGGGCGAGAGCGCGCTGGTCGATTCGACCCGATCCGAGCGGTCCGGATCGCGACCGACCGCTTCGGTTTCGTCGTACGCTACGTCCGACCCGTCGCGTTGCTGACTCATTCACGATGCGTCTCGTCGGCAGCTAAATGAGTGTACTGGTCGGTTCGCTCGAGGCGTCACGCGAGCGTTCGAGTGACACGCGAGGAGAAAACGCAGAGTCAGTAAAAGGGAGGTGTGACCGCGATCAGACGGCGTCTCGCCCGGTCTTACCGGTCCGGATCTGGGTCGCGCCCTCGACGGGCATGACGAAGATCTTGCCGTCGCCGGGTTCGCCGGTTTCCGCGCCCTCGCGGATGGCGTCGACGACCTCCCCGGCGGGGATGTCGGCGACGACGCACTCGATCTTGACCTTCTGGTGGAGGTCGACCGTGTACTCCTCGCCGCGCCACTGCCCTTTCTTGGCGGGCTGGGAGCCCCGTCCGGAGACGTTGGTGACCGTCAGCGACGGTGCGCCGGCTTCGGCCAGCGACTGCTTGATCGCTCCGAGACGGTCGGGACGGACGATCGCGGTGACCATCTTGATCTCGCCGTCGTTGGGTTCGCCCCCGTCGGCGCGGATGATCTCGTCGCCGCCGTCGGTACGGAGTTCCGACGAGGATCGCCCCGCTCCGCTCGGCTCACCGCCGTCGGTGGCGACGTCGGGCTGGCCGAATTCGGGGTAGGTGTCGACGCCGTGTTCGGAGACGTCGAGCCCGTCGCGTTCGTGTTCCGGCGAGACGCGAGCCTGACCGGCGGCCTTGAACGCGTACCAGATGACTGCGGTCGCGGCGACCGTCCAGGCGCTGATGACGGCGACCCCGAGGACCTGTGCGACGAAGGCGTTCGCGATGCTATCGACGACGCCCGGGGCGGCGACGAAGGGGAACAGCACCGTCCCGAGGATCCCGGCGGAGCCGTGGACGGGGAACACCGCACAGACGTCGTCGATCTTCAGGTACTGCTCGACGAACTCGAAGACGACCGGGAGCTGTGCGCCGGCGAGGCCGCCGACGACGAACGCGCCCCACCACGCGGTGGTGTCGGGAATCGCGGTGATCGCGGCCAGGCCGGCCAGGAGACCGTTGGCGACGTACAGCGTGTCGACTTTGCCGGTCTTGAGCCACGCGACGAGGCCGGCCCCCATCGCACCGCAGGCCATCGCGATCGTCGTCGTCAGCGCGACGCGACCGAGTTGATCACCGAGGAACGCGCCCTCGCCGATGATCGCCGACGTACCGACGTTGAATCCGTACCAGCCGAAGGCGAGGACCAGCGTCCCGAGTACGGCGAAGGTCAGCGAGTGCCCGGGAATGACGTTTGCGCTCCCGTCGCTGTTGTATCGATCCATGCGCGGCCCCAGCACCCACGCAGCGGTGAGGCCAGCGACACCGCCCATCCCGTGGACGATCGTCCCGCCCGCGAAGTCGTGGAACAGGACGCCGCTGTACGCGAGGTGTTCGCCGGCCCACGTGAGACCGGTGACGACCGGGTAGATGACCGCCGCCAGTAGGAACGTGTAGCTGACGTACGCGCGGAGTTTCGCACGACCGGCGACGGCTCCCGAAACGATCGTCGCCGCGGTCATCGCGAAGACCGCACCGTACAGCCAGTCGAGCCAGCCCGCAGCATCGCCTTGGAAGGCGGGCGCGAAGCCGTCACCGGCGACGACGCCCTCGACGCCCACGCCGATGAGGAAAAACACCGTCACGCCGACCGACCAGGTCAGCAGGTTCTTCGTCAGCTGGTTCGCGACGTTCTTCGAGCGCACCTGCCCCGCCTCGAGCATGGCGAAACCGGCGTGCATGAAGAAGATCAGGAACGTGGCGACCAGGATCCACACGTAGTTGATCGAGTCGATCAACATCTCGATCTCGGTCTCGCTCTGCAGGAGCGTCGGTTCCATCAGACGCCCACCTCCGTTTTCCACGTATCGTTGCGTTCGTCGACCAAACGATCGTCTGCTTCCAATGCAATCACGTCCATGTTTGACCTCTTAATCACGTTTGAATTCGTTGCTCCTACATTATTTAAGGGTTAGCGTTGACAAATAGCTAAAATTGTGGGTGTAATAGGCCCATCCGCTCAAAGCTAAAGCAGATTTAATGTGTATAAGGGCGTCAGAAATCACGTCCTTTTCGACTGACGGTTATATTTTGTTCGTTTGTAAACCTCGGACACACGGTAAATCCGCTCGACATCGCGAGAATTACCGGTTATCGACGACCGAACGGGGCGTATCAGTGCGACTACGCTCGCGCGCGGCAGATATTGCCACCCCGGCCCGCGGATCGGATTCGATATTGACGTTCGTCTAATCGAGCGTCCTGCAGGAGAGAACGTGGTCGATTCGTTCGCCCGACACCGTACTGAACACGTGCCCAGCGGCGCGGCTGAGCTACAGCCGCTTCGCGACGTCCTCGGCGAAGTAGGTCAGAATCAGGTCCGCGCCGGCCCGCTTGATCGACAGCAGCGACTCCGTCGCGACCGCCTCGAGGTCGAGCCAGCCCTTCTCGGCGGCGGCGTGCAGCATGGCGTACTCGCCGGAGACGTTGTAGGCGGCGACGGGGTGGTCGAACTCCCGGCGGACGGCACTGACGATATCGAGGTAGGGCAGCGCGGGTTTGACCATCATCACGTCCGCGCCCTGCTCGGCGTCCAGTCGGACCTCCCGCATCGCTTCGCGGGCGTTGGCCGGATCCATCTGGTAGTGCCGGCGGTTCCCGAAGGCGGGCGCGCCGTCGGCGGCGTCCCGGAACGGCCCGTAGAAGGCGCTCTCGTACTTGGCCGCGTAGCTCATGATCGGGACGTTTGCGAACCCCTCGCGGTCGAGCGCCGACCGGATTGCCCCGACCATCCCGTCCATCATTCCGCTGGGGGCGACCATGTCCGCGCCCGCACGGGCGTGAGAGACGGCGATCTTCTCCAGGGCTGCGAGCGTCGCGTCGTTGTCGACGGTCATCGTCGGCTCGCAGGCCGGCCCCGCCTCGACGGCGTCCTCGCTGCGCAATTCTTCCTCGAGCGGCCCGCAGTGGCCGTGGTCGGTGTACTCGCAGAGACAGGCGTCCGTGATGACGTAGGCGTCGGTCTCGCTCGTGATCCGGCCCAATGCCTCCTGGACGACGCCGTCCTCGGCCCAGGCGCGGGTCCCCTCGGGGTCTTTCGATTCCGGGATCCCGAACAGCATGACGGCCTCGACGCCCGTCTCGAGGACTTCCTCGACGCGGGCGACCGACTCCGCGATCGGGACCCGCTCGTGGCCGGGCATCGACTCGATCGGCCGGCGCTCGTCGGTCGTCGCGTCGACGAACACCGGGGCGATCAGGTCCGAGGGCTCGAGGCTCGTCTCGCTGACGAGCCCGCGAACCCGGTCCTGTCGGAGTCGCCGGGGGCGATGGGTGAGGTCCATACCCGAGTATTCGAGGGAAGCCGCAAAAGCGACTCGTTCCCGGACTCGGTCGTCAGAAGCCCGCGTCCCGGAGTCGTCGCTTGATGCCCGCGACCGTCGGGAGCCGCCGTTGCAGGCGCGCCAGCGCGAACATCCCGCGAGCGTACCACGCGGTCGGCACCCCCGGCGGGACGTCGAGCGGCCCGGCTCGGGAGGTGGCGATCGTCCGGGACTCGAGGTAGCGCTCGATCCCCTCGGGGCCGTGGCGACGGCCGAGTCCGGAGTCGCCGAAGCCGCCCATCGGCGCGTCGACGGCCGCCCAGCCGGAGACGTAAGCGTCGTTGACGCAGACGGTGCCACAGTCGATCTCGCGGGCGACGGCGACGCCGCGCTCGCGGTCGCCGGTCCAGACGCTCGCGTTCAGGCCGTACTCGGAGTCGTTGGCCCGCCGAATGGCGGTCGCGACGTCCGGGACCGATTCGACCGACACGACCGGGCCGAACGTCTCCTCGCAGGCGGCCGTCGCCTCGGGCTCGAGGTCGGTCAGGATCGTCGGCTCGTAGCAGAACGGCCCCGCGTCGGGCCGGCGCTCGCCGCCGGTACGTACCGTCGCCCCTCGCTTGCGTGCGTCCTCGACGTGACGTTCGACGCGCGCTAACTGGTCGCCGTCGATCAGCGAGCCCACGTCGTCCGCGAAGTCGAACCCGGTTCCGAGGGTCAGTTCCCGCGTCGCCGCGACGAAGGCCTCGACGAACTCGTCGTAGACCGAGTCGGCGACGTAGATGCGCTCGGCGGCGAGACACAGCTGGCCGGCGTTCGTGAAACAGGCCTGGACCGCGCCGCGGGCGGCCGTCTCGATATCGGCGTCGTCGAGGACTATCAGGGGATTCTTCCCGCCGAGTTCGAGCGAGCAGCCGATCAGATTGCGGCCCGCCCGTTCGGCGACGAGCCGGCCCGTTTCGGTGCTGCCGGTGAAGGAGACGTAGTCGACGCGGTCGATCAGCGCCGGGCCGACGGTCGCGCCGCGGCCGGTGACGATCTCGAAACAGCCCGCCGGAAGCCCGGCTCGCTCGAGCAGGTCCGCCAGCGCCAATGCGGTGTAGGGCGTCTTCTCGTCGGGTTTGAGGACGACGCTATTGCCCGCGATGAACGCGGGGATGACGTCGGTCAGCGAGAGGGTAAGCGGGTAGTTCCACGGCGAGATCGCGCCGACGACGCCGACGGGCTCGTAGGTCACCCGGGCGGTCGTCGCCGGCGGGATCGCACCGCGTCGCCGCTCTTCGCGGACCGCCGCGTCCCCGCGGTCGGCGTAGTACGAACACGTCAGCGCCACGTCGACGACTTCCTCGACGGCGTGGCGGCGGGATTTGCCGGTCTCGAGTTGCAGGATATCGAGCAGTTCCGCCCGGTGGGTCCGCACGAGGTCGCCGAACCGCTCGATGATCTCGCGGCGCTCGTCGATCGACGTCTCGGCCCACGACGACTGGGCCGAGCGCGCCCGCTCGACGGCCCGCTCGACGTCGGCGTCGGCACAGTCCGGAACCTCACCGATCGCGGTGTCCGTCGCCGGCGCTCGCACCGCGATCGTCTCGCTGCCGTCGGCGTCGACCCGATCGGCCAGCGCCGCGAGTCGGCTCGCGGAGACGCTCGTCGCCGCGAGGATGTTCTCGTGGGATTTGGTCTCGAGTGCCATGAATACTCGTACCGTCTATACCCGTAGTCATACGCCTTTGCCTCACGGCGGGGACTCCCGATCCTCTCGGGCGTCGAAGCGGTACCCGTGTCCCGTTCTATCGTGGCAGTGCGGCCGGCTGTCCCCGCGGGGACGGGCCCGGTGTTTCGTCGCGCTCGTCCGCGTCTCGAAGGGGGTCGCCAAGGTAGTCAGTCGTGTGGCGGACGTTCCCCAGTCGCGGGTGTACGACACGATCGAGCGACTCGAGCGCAAGGGACTGGTCAGCGTCCAGCAGACCGAGCCCCGGCCTGTCGGCGGCTCCCCGAGGACTTCGACCCGCGGATCAATGCCGCCGAGAACGCGCTCGGCCAGCTCGAGGAAGCTGAGGACACCGTTCACTATCTCATCCCGGCCCCCGAGGTCCTCGAATGGGGGGTCTTCGACGTACTCCAGTCGGTGGCCGACAGCGGCGTCAGGGTCGCCGTCGAGGTCCCGGCCGCGGTCGAGCGGGAGCGGTTCGTGGAGGCGGCACCCGACGCGGAAATCGTCGTCGCCAAGGGACCTCCGAACGATCACCAACGGTCATCGGGGGTGGCCGGCACAGCTGCTGTTGGTCGATCAGGAGGCGATCGTCGCCGCCGGTACCAAGGAGAGCGACCGCCCCGCCGTCGTCAACGAGATGGCCGTCTGGACCTGCGGCCGCGATCACGGGTTCGCCGTCTGGATCCGCGAACTGCTCGACGACCGGCTCGCGGAGCGCGACGGGGACCGGTCGACGGACGGCTGAGTCCCGCGACGCTCCTCGAGTCGCCGACTCAGGCGTCGCGTCGAGTACGCAATTTTAAGTGTGCGTCTCGCATTGAATCTGCTAGCAATGGCCATAGATCCGCAGTTCAACGAAAACCGCGAACAGGTCGACGAACACGAGGGCCACGCGGTCTGGGGCCCTGTCGAGGAACCGGAGGAACTCGGCATCCACGGCACCCACGTGGCGGTCGATTTCGACATCTGTCTGGCGGACGGCGCCTGCGTCGAGGACTGTCCGGTCGACGTCTTCGAGTGGGTCGATACGCCGGGACATCCGGAAAGCGAGGAGAAAGCCGATCCGGCCAACGAGGCCCAGTGTATCGATTGCATGCTCTGTGTCGACGTCTGTCCGGTCGACGCCATCGACGTCGACGCCGGACGAACGGCCTGATTACTCGGCGCGATCGACGTCGACCTTCTCCTTGAGGCTCTCGAGCCCGTCGGCTTCGGCGAGTTCCTGGAGGCGCTCGCGGAAGTGCTCCTCGCAGAGGCCGACTTTGAGTCCGTCGGACTCGGCTGCGAAGGCGGCCTCCCGGTCGCAGTAGTGGCAGTTCATACCAGTCCGTTGGGACCACGACGCATTGAACCCTCCGCTAGCGGCCAGCATTTGGGTCAGTCGGCTGGTAGCTCGAGTCGCTCGAACGCCCGTCGCGAGAGGCCCGCGACGCCGAGTCGCCCGTCGTGGGCGTCGCTGCCGCCGGTGGCCAACAGGTCGTGGCGGTCGATCGCCCGTTCGACGGGGTCGCGATCGACGTCGCGGCCGTACGGATACCGCAACTCGACGGCGTCGAGATCGGCCGCCAGCGCGAGCGCGCTTTCGGGGTCGCGATACCGCAACGGATGGGCGAGCGAGACGAGACGACACGACTCGGCCAGCGCCGCCCGCCCGCGCTCGAACGAGGGCACGTCTCGGGGCACGTAACACGGACAATCCGAGCCGATGAGGTGATCGAACGCGTCCTGATAGTCGTACGCGGCCTCGGGATGGGCCTCGATCGCCCGCGCGATGTGGGGCCGCCCGAACCCGCCGTCGACCGTCACGTCCAGCTCGAGCCCCAGCCGGGACTCCACGCAGTCGACGATCGCCCGGCCGCGCTCGATGCGGTTCTCCTGAATCGTCTCGAGAATGGCCTCGAGGTCGCCGCTCGGCTCGAGGCCGTACCCCAGCAGGTCGAGCCGCTGGCCGCCCGGGGTCTCGACGCGAAGCTCGATCCCGTGAACGAGCGTCACGCCGTCGCGTTCGACGACCGGGCCGTCGAACGGCTGGACCCGGTCGTGGTCGGTCACCGCGACCACCTCGACGCCGCCGCGGCGCGCGGCCTCGGGCACCGCCTCGAGGCCGAGGCTCCCGTCCGACCGCGTCGTGTGAACGTGTAAGTCCGCGTAGGGCATACGGTATCCGAACCGGGCCGTTCCTAAAGGCGTTTCTCCGCGCCCGCGTTCGGTTTTCGAAAATCTCTAGGGGTCTACTAGGTGTTCTAGGACTACAGTGCGACTAGAAAACATAGATGGACAATGTTTATAATCATTGTTCACGGAGAACTGGGTGTAATGCTGCGCAATGGCACCGGCGACGTCATCGACGACCACGAGTACCCCGCCACGACCGAGGAACTGATCGAGGAGTACGGGGACCGCACCCTCGAACTCCCCAACGGGACCGAGACGGTCGGCGATGTACTCGCCCGCCTCGAGTCCGAAACCTTCGAAAACTCTGAGGACGCGCGCTTTGCCGTCTACTCCGCCGTCAGCGACAAGGCCGTCGGCCGCGTCGGGTACAGCGACCGCGATCCGACGCCGGTCGGCAGCCCGTACGCGCCCGACGCCGTTTCCTTCTGAACCGAACTTTTTTGGCGGGGTCCTCGCTCACTTTGTTCGCTCGAACCCCGCCAAAAAACTTCGATGAAAAAAGGCCGAGCGCGAGCGGAGCGAGCGCTCGGTACTACTGCTTGTTCCTGACATAGCGGAGGTGCTACTGTTAGCAACCGCGAGCGCCCGTAGGGCGCGAGCGGGCCGACGACTGATGTGGAGCGAACGAAAGCGCGGCGCGAAGCGCCGCGTATAGACGAGCGGCGTAAGCCGCGAGTCAAGTGAGCGGAACGGAAGGAGGAGCGCTTTTATACTAAATTTTGCCGAGGGCGCGGCTTCGCCGCGCCCGCAGAGCAAAATTTAGAAGGTGTCGATCACTGGAATCCCGACGGTTTCGAAGTCCGTCATCGACTCGAGCTTGTCGCTGACGTCCTCGAGGCCGATCGTCTCGGAGACGACTTTCTCGGGCTCGAGCTTGCCGGTCGAGACCATCCGGAAGATCTCGTCGTAGCGGGTCGGTGGCATCCCCAGCGAGCCGATGAACTCGATCTCTTGCATGACCATCGCGTCGGACGGCAGTGAGATCATCCCCTGCTCATCCTGGGTCGTCAGCCCGACCTGAATGTGCTGCCCGCGGGCGTCGAGACTCGAGACGGAGTTCTGGCTGGTCGTCGCGATGCCGAGCGCGTCCATCGAGACGTGAGCGCCGCCGTTCGTAATCGACTGGACTTCGCCGGGGACGTCCTCGGTGTCCTCCGCGTTGATCGTCTCGACCGCGCCGAGGGATTTCGCCTTCTCGAGTTTCTCGTCTTTGAGGTCGACCGCGACGACGTTCGCGCCCAGCGCGTCGGCGATGTGGACCGCCGAGAGGCCGACGCCGCCGCAGCCGTGGACCGAGACCCAGTCGCCCGCGTCGACGTCCGCGCGGTGGGCAAGCGCGTGGAACGAGGTCATGAACCGACAGCCGAGGCCGGCCATATCGACGGACGACACGCCGTCGGGGAGCGTCACGAGGTTGTGGTCGGCGACGGGGACGTGGACCTGTTCGGCGAACGCGCCCTGCGCTTGCTCGATGAACCCGAGCGGCATCACGTTCTCGCAGATATTGGAGTGACCGCGCTGACACCGCGGACAGGTCCCATCGCCGAGGTTGAACGGGACGGCGACGTGGTCGCCCTCCGCGACGGTCTCGACGTCATCACCGACGGCGGCGACGTGGCCGGCCGGCTCGTGGCCGAGGATCTGGCCGGGCTGGGTCTCGAGGCCGAGCCACCCCCAATCGCCCTGCCAGCCGTGCCAGTCGCTCCGGCAGACGCCGCACGCTTCGAGTTCGACGACGGCCCCGTCCGGGGCCGGCTCGGGCGCGTCGACGTCTTCGATCGACAGCGGTTCGCCGTGTTCTTCGAGGACTGCTGCACGCATGTCTGTGACTATCGTTGTCAGTGGACAAATACACCTACCCTTCTCTCAGAACCTGACAATTCACGCGTCCGAACGGTTGGCGACCCCGCTCGAGTCCTGTTCAGTCCAGAAACTCGATCGCGTCGGCCAACTCGAGGGGGACCGCGCCCTTCCGGTAGCCCTCGACGTGGCCGTTCGGACGGGTGCGGTAGACGACCGCGGGCCGGTGGCGCACGTCGGGTTGTTCGCCCCGGACCGCGGCCCACGCGTCGTCGCGGAAGCTCGAGCAGTCGACGAAAAGGGTCGCGCCGCCGCCGTGTTCGGCCAGTTGGCCGCTAGTTTTGGTCTCGGCGGTGTCGCGGACGGCGGCGACGGGGCCGGCCGCGGCGCGGTTGACCGGCGGCTGGGGTCGGGTCACTTCCACGAGGGCGTTCGTCTCGGTGCCTTCGGCCCGGAAATCCAGCGAGTGGCCGGTCGTGACCTCGATCTCCGGGACCACGTCGTAGCCGGCCTCGGTGAGGATCTTCGCGGCGATGAACTCGGCCATCGCGGCGCTCATCCGGACCCGATCGACGTGGTCGCTGGTGCCGAGTTTGCCCGACATGACGTGTCGGTACTCGTCTAGGACGCCCGTCGAGAGGAAGTCCTCGAAGAAACGGGTCGTCTCCCGGCGGCCGGCGTCGGGGAAGCCGGCCGAATGCTCGCGGAAGAACGCGCGGGTCGATTCGCGGCCGTCCTTGGACATGAATACCGGCAGGAAGAACCACGAGAGATGCGGGTAGTCGGCGAGCCAGGGCTCGGCCTCGTGCAGCGTCGCGGTCAACTCCCGCTTGGCCCACCGCGCGACGGGGGAGGGGACCTCGCGCCAGCCGAACTTGTCGGTCTTCCACAGCGCGGACGGCGTCTCGGTGTTGCCCATCCAGTAGGCGCCTCCGTCGGCGCGCGCAAACAGTGCGACGTCGCCGTTTGCCATTTCGAAGCGATGCGTTTGCCAGTCGCCGCCGATCTTGAACCACGGCGAGACCGACTGTGCGCCGATGTTCGACTGCAGCGGCTGGAGAATGTCGTTGTGTACTCGCCCGTCGCTCCACGACTGGGGCGAGTACCGAAAGCGAAGCGGCCGTGCCACGGTCGTTTTTACGAGGCGGGACCGCATATATCGTTCGTTGCGCGTCTCGCCGGCCCGACTACGTTTCACCAGCCCGCTGGGTGTGATAGACCGTTACATTCATACCCGCCACGCGCCTACTATGTGCGTACCTACCATGTCAATGGGTGCCTATGACGAGGACGAACACGAGCGTCGCGAACAGCAAGCCTCGAAGGTGGATACGGATTTCGACGACGAGCGGACCATCTATCACGGCGAAGTCGAGTACGATTCCGGCGATTCCGCCGAGGATCTGCTAGACACCTTCGAGCAGATCAAATCCGAGTAACGACGATCGGTTCGTTTCTCCTTTCTCCGCCCTCGAGCCACTCGAGACGCCCGTTGCCACTCGCAGCGACGGGCCGTCACTCGAGGCCGTCCCAGCCCGGCGTCTCGGGCGCGCCTCGATCGGTCTCGACGGCGTCGGCGACGGCCGGTGATGGCACCGTGCCGTCGGCGTTCCGAAAGCGACGCTGCCAGTCGCGGATCGCCGGTCCGACCCACGAGGGAGCCTCGCCGTCCCCTTCGGAACCCGAATCGCCGTCCGTCTCACCGAGCAGTCGCTCTCTGGCTCGCTCGTAGTGGTGATCGGAGATCGCCAACGTCCCGGGACTCGAGGCGGCGGCGATCGCGACGAGTTCGGCCCGATCCGCCCGAGTGAGGGCCCCCGCGGCGGCCCGGTCGACGATTCCCTCGAGATCGGCGGGCCGAGGGTGACAGAACAGCTTCGCGCCGATCGCCTGCGAGCCCAGCAGCAGCCCCTCGAAGTCGTCGTGGTCGGCCTCGAGCAGCCGCTCGCCCCCGAACGCCGACTCGACGCGCTCGCACTCGGTCGCCGCCTCGAGCGCGAGGTTGTGTTCGGGGTACGCGCCGCACTCGTCGGGGAAGCGCTCGCTCCCGTGGATCCGACACTGCAGCGTCGTCGGATCGAGGAAGACGCAGGCCGGGAGCCAGACCGACTCCGCGAGCCCGAAGGGAGCGACCGGCTTCGGCGGCTTCCGGAGGCCGACGAAGAAGGCCGGCCGACCCGCGACGGCGGCGAGGGAGCGGCCGTCCACGGCGACGCCGTCGTCTTCGCCGCGAGCCTCCCAGAACCGCGGCGTCAGGGCCTCGCCCATTCCCGCCTCGAGGAATCCTCGCACCTCGTCGCGGGTCAGCGGCACGAAATTGGGATCGCCGTCGAGGGGGTCTCGAGACGGCGCTCGCTCGCCGTCGCCATCGCCGAACGGGTCGTGGGTCGGTCCGTGCCGGCGGTCGGTGCCGCCGCCCTCGTCGTCTCGAGTTGCGGCCGCCGTACCCTCGAGCAGCGATCGCCAGTCCATGCAACAGCCGGCACAGCCCTCGCAGTTCACCTCCATGTGCGGCCGTATGTCACCGGCACCCATAACCGCTGTGCGGGCCGTTGCGGGGGTCCGGCTCGGCTGCTGACCGCGGGGGCGAACGACTTTCACCGTCGGGCACCGATGACCGCGTATGTCGAAAGACTCCTGTGACGGCTGTGGCCGCACCGTCACGGTCTCGGGCGGGATCGCCAACATCTGGTCGTTCGGGACCGACGCCGGCACCGTCGGGACCGCGATCACGCTCGAACTCGATGACGGGGGCTCGTACCTGCTGTGTTACCCGTGTCTCGAGGCGTTGCCGGACTATCCGACGGACGAGGACATCGATCGGTTGGAACAAGTCGACGGAGAGACCTCGCGGGTCGGATCGCGGTAGGCCGCCGGCGTCGTCGTCACTGCTCGTCCCGACTCGCCGGCGCAAAAAATACACGGTCGGCGGCCCCGAGAAACGGGGTGGTCCACCGCCTCGCTCGAGCGCGAGTACGGCCGGGCCGGTCGGACCGCCGCGGTCCTCGCGGCCGGAAGCGGAAGGGGTGGGATTCGAACGCCACGAGGCTTGACGCCGCCGCGGAACCAGGTGGCACCGCGGTGCTCTACCGCTGAGCGACCCTTCCGTACCTGAACCGAAGGGCGGATTCCGTATTTGTAATCAGTCGGTTACCGGCCCGGTCGCGAACCGCCGTCGCCGGTAGGTAGCTGCTACCGCTCGGTAGACGGCTGTTTCTGCCGCGCTCGACGGTCGCCGTCGAGCGACCTGACGGCTATCGTCGATCGGCCGTTCGTCGGCGGGCGCGACGCTCCGTAGCCTTTAGGACGCGGCCGCGCCCTGCATCGAACGGTGAATCCCGAGCGGATCTTCGAGGAGTTCCCCGCGCCGAGTTACCGCGGGACGCAGGAACAGGCCCTCCGCGACGTTCGCGACGCCTTCGCGGCCGGTAACGACGTCGTCCTCGTGCGCGCGCCGACCGGGAGCGGTAAGTCCCTCTTGGCCCGCGCCGTCGCCGGTTGTGCGCGCCGCGCGGACGAGGGCGAGCCCAGCGACGCCACCGGGGCCTACTACACGACTCCGCAGGTCTCTCAACTCGACGACGTGGCCGCCGACGACCTGCTGGCCGATCTCAACGTCATCCGCGGGAAGTCAAACTACGCCTGCATCCTGCCCGAGGAACGGGACACGCCGGTCAATCAGGCCCCCTGCGTTCGGGAGCGGGGGTACGACTGCTCGGTCAAACACCGGTGTCCGTACTTCTCCGACCGCGCGATCGCCTCGAACCGGGCGGTTGCGGCGATGACGCTCGCCTATTTCATGCAGACCGCCGGCAGCGAGGTCTTCCGCAAGCGCGACGTCGTGGTCGTCGACGAGGCCCACGGCCTCGCCGAGTGGGCCGAGATGTACGCGACGATCCAACTCGGGCCACGCACCGTCCCGTTCTGGGACGACCTGCGGGTCCCCGAAGTCGACTCCGTCGAGCGCGCCGTCCGCTACGCCGAGAACCTCGCCGGGACCTGCAAGCGCCGCAAAGACGACCTGCTCGCACAGGACTCGCTGTCCCCCGCCGAGGTGCGCGAACGCGACCGCTTGCAGGAACTCATCGGCGACCTCGAGTGGTTCGTTGCCGACTTTCGCGACCCCCAGAGCCCGACGACGTGGCTGGTCGACCAGTCCGAGTCGCGCTCCGGCCGAGGAGACGGCGACGGGGACGACCCGCAGGGCGGTCCCCTGACGATCAAGCCGATGAACCCCGAGAAGTACCTGCAACACACCGTCTGGGACCGGGGCAACAAGTTCGCGCTCCTGTCGGCGACCATTCTGAACAAGGACGCGTTCTGCCGACAGGTCGGCCTCGAGCCCGATCGGGTGGCGCTAGTCGACGTCGAGCACACCTTCCCCGTGGAAAATCGGCCGCTGTACGACGTGACACAGGGGAAGATGACCTACGACGAGCGGTCGGAAACGACGCCGAAGATCGCCCGGACGATCGTCCGGTTGATGCAACGCCACCCCGGCGAGAAGGGGCTGATCCACGCCCACTCCTACGACATTCAGGAGCGACTCGCCGACCTGCTCTCGGACTTCGGCGTCGGCGACCGGATTCGAACCCACGACCGGGACGGCCGCGACGCCGCCCTCGAGGCCTGGAAGGCGGGCGACGACCCCGACGTCTTCCTCTCGGTGAAGATGGAGGAGGCACTCGATCTCAAGGGCGATCTCTGTCGCTGGCAGGTCATCTGCAAGGCCCCCTTCCTCAACACCGGCGACTCGAGGGTCGCCCACCGCTTAGAGGAGGGCCAGTGGGCGTGGTACTACCGGACGACGCTGCGGACGGTCATCCAGGCCTGCGGCCGGGTCGTCCGCGCTCCCGACGACTACGGCGCGACGTATCTGGCCGACTCGAGCCTGCTCGATTGCTTCGAGCGGGCGCGGACGGACATGCCCGACTGGTTCGCCGCCCAAGTCGACCGGATGGAACGGCCGGAACTGCCGGCGTTCGAGCCCCGGGCCGCGCTCGAAGGAACGGACGCGGGCGGTCGTTCCGGCCGCGGGTCCCGAACCGGCTCGCGCACGGCGACGACCGGGTCCGACGCCGACGGGAGCGGCGGGTCCGGACGGTCGACCCGCTCGAGCGGATCGCGACGGTCGACCCGCTCGAGTCCGCTGGCGGACGTCTGGGACACCGACGGGTGAGTGGGGCCGTGTCACGGTCGTCGGTGCAACTGCGGACGATCGCTATCGTAGCCGCCGAAACGATTCACACACTGATCGCAGCGCTGTCGCGCGATCAGGTGTGCAATGCCGTTCAGCGGCTACTATCGTTAGAAGATGGCAGTCGCGCCCCAGGCGACCATCGAGGTCACCATTAGCAGCGCGAAGACGACGGCGATGATCTGATTCTTGTCCATACAGCGATGCAGTCTCCGCTCGAGTATCAATGCCACGACACCCGGTGACCGTCGCGGCGGGCTCCCTACTCGAACCGGGCGTCGACGACGACGTGGGCCACGCCCGCGCTGTGGCTCTTGACCCGTCGCTTCTCGAGGACCTCCAGATCGCGCCCGGCGTCCTCGGCCGCCGCTTCGAGCCGCTCGAGCGGTCGGTCCCACAGCAGCGCTTCCGGGGTCGCCTCGTGGTAGTGGACGACGCCGCCGGGGACCAGTGCCGCGAGGGCGTCCCCGAGGAAGTCGCGGGCCTCGTCGCTTCGCGTGCCGTGGTCCGCGCTCGCGTCCTCGTTGTCGCCGTCGGCGGTTCCGTAGTAGCCCATGACGACCCGGTCGGCCTCGACCTCGCTCGCGAGGTCGCGACAGTCGGTCATGTAGGCGTCGACCCGGTCGCCGACATCGTTGAGGACGGCGTTCTCGAGCAGGTAGCGGAAGGCGGTCGGGTTGATCTCGGTCGCGGTCACCCGCGCGCCGGCCCGAGCCATGGGGAGGGTGAAGTAGCCGATGCCGGCGAACATGTCGAAGACGCGCTCGTTGGCGCTCCCCAGTTCGCCCATTCGGGCGCGCTCGGCCTGGTTGCCGGGCGAGAACATCACCTTCGCGGGGTCGAGCCCGTACCGCGTGCCGTGTTCGGTGTGGACCGTCTCCGTGTCGCGCTCGCCGGCGAGCAGCCGGGTCCGGGGCTCGCGGAACCGGCCGGCCGCGCCGTCGTTCGCGATCCCCTCGTCGGCCAGCACGCTGTCGGCCTCGCCGTGGAGGTCGAGCAGCGCCTCGCCGAGTGCCCGCTCGTCGGGACAGCTCTCGGGCACCGTCACGAGGATCACCGACCCGATCACCGCCCACGAGCCCGGCACCGACTCGCGGTCGCTCTCGCTCCAGCCCCGTTCTGCCAGCAGGTCCTCGAGGTCCGGGCTCCGGGGCTCGGGCTCGAGTTGCCTGACGACCTCGCGGACCCGCGTCTCGGTCGGGGGTTCGGTGACCGGCAGCGCAATCCCGCCGTCGTCGGCTTCGGTCCCGTCGCGTTGCCCGCGCGCCTCGCGCACGCGCCGCGAGTCGTCGTAGACGCCCTCGGCGCGCAGCGACTCGATCGCCGTTTCCGCGCGGGCGGGCTCGACGACCGCGGCCAGCGGGCCGTCGGCCGTCGCCCGCTCGAGGACCTCGTCGGCCGCCGGCTCGAGTTCGGGGTCGGCCTCCGTCGCGTCCGTCTCCGCGTCCTCGTCAGTCATCGCTTTCGGGCAGGACGTGCAGGCCGGCGCGGCTCTTCAACACGGGGACGGTCTCGGCGTCGGGATCGAAGTAGTCCGGCCGAGCGACCGTCGTGGCTCGAAACGTCTCGGGGTCGAGAACCTGCACCGCGTTGTCGTCCTCGACGGTGACGACCGTCGCTTCGGTCGCGTCCTCGAGGTCGCCCAGTTTCCGCGCGTCGGGGGAGGTGCCCTCCTCGTAGCCGGCCTCGTAGCGCTCGCCGGTCGTCACGCGGACGCCCTTGAGGTTGCCGCGGGCGCT